>NZ_WVUH01000062.1 GCF_017614955.1 Micromonospora echinofusca | reverse complement strand
ACCAGTTCCTCGTCACCGTGCGCCCGCAACGCCGGCCGCACCGTACGCACCAGCTCCGCCAGCAGCTCCCGGGCCGGCACCAGCCGGCCGGGCCGCACGTCGAGCAGCTCCCCGGCCAGCCCGTCCCGGGCCGCCCGCCAGTACGCCGCCCGCAGCACCTCCGCCGGGATGTCCGGCCCGTCGTCACCCCGGTCCACCGCCTCCGACGCGGTCACCACCAACGCCCGCACCAGCACCGCGTACAGCACCGACTCCTGCGCGGTCACCGGCACGTCCGCCACCCGGACCTCCAACGTCGGGTGGGTCACCGACGGCCGGACGTCCCAGAACAGCGTGCCGGTGTCCACCGTCGCCCCCGCCGTCAGCAGCATCCCGACCACCTGCTCGTAGTGGGCGAGCGAGGTGAACCGGGGCGGCGGCCCGGCAACCGGCCACCGCGGCCAGATCATCGTCCGCCAACTCGCATACCCCGAGTCCCGTCCGTCCCAGTACGGCGAATTGGCCGTCAAGACCAGCAGCAACGGCAGGTACGCCCGCAGGTGGTTGCTGACCCGCAGGGCCCGCTCCCGGTCCGGCAGCTCCACGTGCACGTGCAGGGCACAGATCGCCAGCTCGTCGTGCAGCCCCCGGAAGGTCGCCGTACCCCGGTCCTGCCTCGGCCCCTCGGTCACCGGCGGCACCGACGGCCCCGGCAGCACCGGCGTGCCGGCCGCGACCACCCACAGTCCTTCGGCGGCGGCCGACTCGACGACCACCCGCCGCGCCTCGGTCAGCTGCTCCCGCAACGTACCCGCCGACGACACCGGATCCGTCCGGGTCTCCACGTGCAGCTTCGTGATCTCACCGGACACCCGCGACCCGAGCCGCGCCGCGGCCCGGGCGACGACAGGTGCCGCGTGCGGCACCACCCGGCGGGTCACCGGATCGACGACCAGGAACTCCTCTTCCACGCCGAAACGGGGACCCGGCGGGACGTCCCACCCAGCAACCTGCCCGGAAACCATGCGGAGCCGACCCGCCCTCCACTCGCCGCGACGCCGCCGGACCGCGGCTGGCTGTCAGGCTAACCGGTACCCTCCGCCGCGCCCGGCAGCGACGGGCCGGCAACCATCGACGCGACCGACATCGATCCGGCCGCCCTCGACCGAGGCGTCCTCGACCCGGGTGCCACCGACCCGGGTGCCACCGACGTGACCGGCTCGGCCCCGGCGAGCAACCGGGCCATCAGGCCCGCCAGCAGCGCCGTCCGCTCCGGCATCCGGGGCTCCGGTCCCCGGGCCGGACCGCCCCGCTCCTCCAACTCGGCGAGCTGTCGCTCGACCCGGTCGAGGTGCAGGTCGACCTGCCACTCGTCGTAGCCGTTGAAGCGGACCCGGAAGACGACGTCGTGGACCTCCTGGGAGGCGACCGGCGGGCCCACCGGCTCACCGGCGAGTGTCGCCTCGACCCGGTCCAGGAAGGCGTCCACCTCGTCGACCTTGTAGCCCCGGCGGAGCGCCTTGCGCCGGAAACGCTGACCCTGACTCGCCACTATGTCTCCTGGTTTCGTTCGCTACGCCACGTCACGCCGTAGCCCCGCTCGACGCCGTCCCACTCTCGTCCGCGGCAGCGGCCAGTTGGCCGCAGGCACCGTCGATCTCCCGGCCCCGGGTGTCCCGCACGGTGGTGGAGACACCAGCATCCCGCAACCGGCGGACGAACTCCCGCTCGACCGGCTTCGGACTGGCGTCCCACCGGCTGCCCGGGGTCGGGTTGAGCGGGATGAGATTCACGTGGGCCAGCCGGCCGGCCAGCAGCCGGCCCAGCAGGTCGGCGCGCCACGGTTGGTCGTTCACATCCCTGATCATGGCGTACTCGATCGACACCCGACGGCCCGTGCGGGCCGCGTAGCCCCACGCCGCATCCAGCACCTCCGCGACCTTCCAGCGCTGGTTGACCGGCACGAGTTCGTCGCGCAGCTCATCATCGGGCGCGTGCAGCGACAACGCAAGGGTCACCGAGAGGTCTTCGCTGGCCAGCCTGCGGATGGCCGGCACCAGACCGACGGTGGACACCGTGATGTGCCGCTGCGACAGGCCCAGTCCCTCGGGCGCGGGAGCACAGAGCCGGCGTACCGCCGCGACGACCCGCGAGTAGTTGGCCAGCGGCTCACCCATCCCCATGAACACGACGTGGGACAGTCGCGGCGGCGAGCCGGAAACCGCACCGGAGGCAGCCACCCCGGCGAGGTACACCGCCTGGTCGACGATCTCGGCGGTGGAGAGGTTACGGGTCAGCCCCGCCTGGCCGGTGGCGCAGAACGGGCAGGCCATGCCGCAGCCGGCCTGGCTGGAGATGCAGACCGTGACCCGGTCCGGGTAGCCCATCAGGACGCTCTCCACCAGCGAGCCGTCGTGCAGCCGCCAGAGCGCCTTGCGGGTGGCGCCGTCGTCGCAGGCCAGTTCGCGTACCGGGGTGAGCAGGGTGGGCAGCAGCTCGGCCGCGAGCCGGTCCCGGGTGGCGGCCGGCAGGTCGGTCATCGCCGCCGGGTCGCGGACCAGCCGCCCGAAGTAGTGGTTCGACAGCTGCCGGGCCCGGAAGGCCGGCTCACCCAACTCGGTGACCAGGGCCTGACGGCCGGGCAGATCGAGGTCGGCGAGGTGCCGGGGTGGCATCGAGGCGCGGCGCGCGGCAGGGGCATCCGGACTGCTGGGGATCAGTGGCAGGCTCGTCATGGCCCGTCCAGTCTCCCACGCCGACCGGCGCGGATGACTGACCGGAGGTGCCGTTCCGGACCTGAACCTTCCGACGGCGCCGTCCGGGCGTGACGCACGACTCAGACCACCGGGACCAGCACGGTCAGCAACAGGTACGCCGTCGGGGCCGCGAAGAGGATCGAGTCCAGGCGGTCCATCAGGCCGCCGTGACCGGGCAGCAGGTTGCTCATGTCCTTGACGCCGAGATCCCGTTTGATCATCGACTCACCGAGGTCGCCGAGGACCGCGGCGCCGGAGACCGCCAGGCCGAAGAGCGCGCCCCACCAGGGGGCGACGTCGAAGCACGACCAGAGCAGCAGGGCGCCACCCAGCGCGGCGGCCAGCACCGAGCCGGCGAAGCCCTCCCAGGACTTCTTCGGACTGACGGTGGGTGCCATCGGGTGCCGGCCGAACGTGACGCCGGCGGCGTACCCGCCGGTGTCGGAGAGGACCACGGCCGCGAGGGTCACCAGCACCCGCAGGTGACCGTCGTCCGGTGCGGCGAGCAGGGCCGCGAACCCGCCGAGGAAGGGCACGTACACGGCGATCAGCGCGGTGGCGGTCAGGTCGCGCTGGTAGCCGGCCGGACCGTCGGCGAGCCGCCAGACCATCGCGGCCAGCACGGTGACCAGCAGCCCGAGGCTGAGCGCGTCGGGCCCGGCCCACCAGGCCAGGCCGACCATCAGCACCGCACCGGCGAGCAGCGGTACCAGCGGCGGGTTGGCGTCGGCCCGGCGGACCGCCCGCGCCATCTCCCAGCTACCGACGGCGACCGCCACGGCCACCACGGCCAGGAAGGCGGGACGGAAGAGGAACAGGGGTACCAGCACGACGGCGGCGAGGGTGACGCCCACCCCGATCGCGGCGGGCAGGTTACGTCCGGCCCGGCTCTGCCGGCCGGCGGCGGGCGGGGTGTCCGCCCCCGGTGCGGTACCGGCGGGTACCGACGGCTGGACCGGGCGACCGGCCCGGCGGCGGCCCGCCCGACGCCGGCCCCGCGGTGGCCGGGTCGGCTCCGCCAGCGGGTCGGTCGGCGGCACGTCGTCCGGCCCACCAGCCGGCTCGTACGGATACCCGTCGTCCGGTGCAGCCGGCTCGTACGGATACCCGTTGTCCGGCCCACCAGCCGGCTCGTACGGGTAGCCGTTGCGCGGGTCCGGTGACGGAATCGGCGGTAGCGGGGCCGACCGCTCGGCCGGAGGCAGCGGGGCGGAACGTTCGGCCGGAGGCGGTGGGGCCGACCGCTCAGCCGGCCAGGGCAGGCCGGTGGGCGCGGTGGGGCGGTCCCAACTGCGGGGCTCGGTACTGCCGTAGGGGTCGAGATGGGACATCAGACCTCGATCGGGCGTACTACGAGGCTCGCCACAAAACGCACGATCAAGATCAACCCCTAGGCGACTTATTGTCCTTCTGGTTATCCCGCCGGCTGCGGAGCCCGGCCCGGCAGCCGGTCGCACCGGCCGTTGGCGGGACCGATTCCGTGGCTTCACCCCGTCGTCACCCGGAATCCCGCCGAGCGTACTGCACCGGGCAGCGCCGGGCGGGGACCGATCTGCCCGGAGCCCCACGTCAGGGGACCCCGGCGGTGCGACCCGCCCGGCCGCAGGAGCCGTCAGACCTCGAGAAGCTCGGCTTCCTTGTGCTTGACCAGCTCGTCGATGTGCGCCACGTACTTCTGGGTCAGGTCGTCGAGTTCCTTCTCGGCGCGACGGCCGTCGTCCTCGCCGGCCTCGCCGTCCTTGACGATCCGGTCCAGCTCCTCCTTGCCACGGCGCCGGACGTTACGGACGGCGACCTTGGCCTCCTCACCCTTCTGCCGGACCACCTTGATCATGTCCCGGCGGCGTTCCTCGGTCATCTGCGGGAGCAGGATCCGGAGCTGGTTGCCCTCGTTGTTCGGGTTGACGCCGAGGTCGGAGTCACGGATCGCCTTCTCCATCGCGGCGAGCTGCGACGCGTCGTACGGCTTGATGAGGGCCATCCGGGGCTCGGGGATCCCGACGGAGGCCATCTGGGTCAGCGGCGTGGGGGTGCCGTAGTAGTCAATGATGACCTTGGAGAACATGGCCGGAGTGGCGCGGCCGGTACGAATGGCCCCGAACTCCTCCTTGGCGTGCTCGATCGCCCGCTCCATCTTTTCCTCGGCCTCGAGGAGGGTGTCGTCGATCACCTGTCCCCTCGCCTCCTTCTCTGCGTTGTTGTGGGCTCTGCTGTAGGTCCAACGGTCGCTCAGGCGGTGATCAAGGTACCGATCCGTTCGCCGCCCACGGCCCGGATGATGGTGTCGTCCCCTTCGGCGCCGAAGACCAGCATCGGCAGGCCGTTCTCCATGCAGAGGCTGAACGCGGCGGCATCGGCGACCCGCAGGCCGCGACGCAGCACCTCGGAGAAGGTGATCGAGTCGAACTTGCTGGCGTCGGGGTCGGTACGCGGGTCGGCCGAATAGACGCCGTCCACCCCGTTCTTGCTCATCAGCACCACGTCGGCGTGGATCTCCAGCGCCCGCTGCGCGGCCACCGTGTCGGTGGAGAAGTACGGCATTCCGGCGCCGGCGCCGAAGATCACGACGCGACCCTTCTCCAGGTGCCGGATCGCCCGCAGCGGAATGTACGGCTCGGCGACCTGGGCCATGGTGATCGCGCTCTGCACGCGGGTCTCGATGCCCTCCTTCTCCAGGAAGTCCTGGAGGGCGAGGCAGTTCATCACCGTGCCGAGCATGCCCATGTAGTCCGCCCGGGCCCGGTCCATGCCCCGCTTCTGCAGCTCGGCGCCCCGGAAGAAGTTGCCCCCGCCCACCACGACGGAGACCTGCACGCCGCGGCGTACCACGGTGGCGATCTGCCGGGCGATGGCCTGTACGACGTCCGGGTCGACGCCGATCGCCCCGCCACCGAACACCTCACCGGAGAGCTTCAGCACGACCCGGCGGGACCGTCCGGGCGGCGGCGCCGTGGGGTCTTCCTCCGCCAGGCTCCGGTCACTCACAACCTGCGTCATCCGCCCCGCCTTTCCGTCGCGGCCACGTCCGGCGCGCCGCGTCCTGCGAACCTGCCGCTGCCGACCCTATGTGACGAGGAGGCCGCGGTGCCTGTCACGTACACCGGCGGCCTCCTCTTCGATTTCGTTGCGCACCCGACCGGCCGCCCCGGTCAGGGGCGACCGGGGTCAGCGGATCAGGCCTGGCCGACCTCGAACCGCAGGAAGCGGGTCACCTCGATGCCGGCCTCGGCCAGCACCTGCTTGACGGTCTTCTTGTTGTCGGCGACCGACGACTGCTCGATCAGGACGTAGTCCTTGAAGAAGGCGTTCACCCGACCCTCGACGATCTTCGGCAGGGCGGCCTCGGGCTTGTTCTCCTCGCGGGCGGTCTGCTCGGCGATCCGCCGCTCGGACTCGACGACCTCGGCCGGCACCTCGTCCCGGGTGAGGTACTTCGGCCGCATCGCGGCGATCTGCATGGCGACGGCGCGGGCGTCCGAGTCGCCGGCCTCGTCGGTCTTGCCGGTGTACTCGACCAGCACGCCGACCGCCGGGGGCAGGTCCTGGCTCTTGCGGTGCAGGTAGACGGCGGTGGTGCCGTCCAGCTTCGCGAAGCGGTTCAGCACCAGCTTCTCGCCGATCTTGGCGGACTGCTCCTGCACCACGTCGGCCACGGTCTTGCCGTCCAGCGTCGAGGCGAGCAGCTCCTCGGCGTTCGACACGCCGGCGGCCACGCCGTGCTCGACGAGCTGCTGGGCCAGCGCGATGAAGGCGTCGGTCTTGGCGACGAAGTCGGTCTCGCAGTTGAGTTCGAGCAGCGCCTTGCCGGAGTGCGCGATGAGACCGTTGGCGGCGGTCCGACCGGCCCGCTTGCCGACGTCCTTGGCACCCTTGACGCGCAGGATCTCGACGGCCTTGTCGAAGTCGCCCTCGGCCTCGGTCAGCGCCTTCTTGCAGTCCATCATGCCGGCGCCGGTGAGGTCGCGGAGCTTCTTGACGTCCGCGGCGGTGAATTGGGACATGGCTCTCTCTTCGATCGTTGAGGCTGCGGTGGGATGGTCTTGTGCGGATTACCCGGAGTGCCGGACGAACCTTCCGGGACTTACCCGGAGCCGGTCCGGATTACGCCGGGAACCACCGACGGGGTGCCGGACACCCGACCCCGACCGGGCCGGACGGACCCGGCCAGCGGTGGGGAGGATCCGGCGGGACCGGTCCGGTCCACCGGCCGCGACGGCGACCGGCGGACCGGACCGGTGCGGTCACTCCGCCGAGGCGGTCGCCGGCTCGTCCGACTTCTTCGGCTCCTCGAGCAGCTCGCGCTCCCACTCGGCCAGCGGCTCGTCGGCGCCGACGACGCCCGCCTCGGGCTTCTCGTCACCGCGGCGACGACCGGAGCGGGCGATCAGACCGTCGGCCACGGCCGAGGCGACGATCTTGGTCAGCAGCTCGGCCGAGCGGATCGCGTCGTCGTTACCCGGGATCGGGAAGTCGACCTCGTCCGGGTCGCAGTTGGTGTCGAGCACCGCGATCACCGGGATGCGCAGCTTGCGCGCCTCGTCGACGGCGATGTGCTCCTTCTTGGTGTCGACCACCCAGATCGCCGCCGGCAGCTTCTGCATGTCGCGCAGACCACCCAGGGTGCGGGTCAGCTTGGTCTTCTCACGGGAGAGCTGGAGGGTCTCCTTCTTGGTGTAACCGGCGGCGGTGCCGCTCAGGTCACCCAGCGCCTCCAGCTCCTTCATCCGCTGGAGCCGCTTGTACACCGTCTGGAAGTTGGTCAGCATGCCGCCGAGCCAGCGGTGGTTGACGTACGGCTGGCCGACCCGGGTCGCCTGCTCGGCGATGGCCTCCTGGGCCTGCTTCTTGGTGCCGACGAAGAGGATGGTGCCACCCTCGGCGACGGTGCCCCGGACGAAGTCGTAGGCCTTCTCGATGTAGTCGAGGGTCTGGCGCAGGTCGATGATGTAGATGCCGTTGCGCTCCGTCATGATGAAGCGCTTCATCTTCGGGTTCCAGCGCCGGGTCTGGTGCCCGAAGTGGACACCGCTCTCCAGCAGCTGACGCATGGTCACTACGGCCATGGTGGGGCTCCGTTTCACGATCCCTGGTTGTCTCGCCCGGCCGGCGGCCGGGCGCCTGGCGCCTGGTCGCCGGCCATGGTGGGCCCGACCGGGGTCGGGACCAGGGGACCGTCGCCCCACGGAAGGACCGTGGGGAGGACGCGCGAGGTCGACCGCCTGAGGCGGTCGCCAGTCGCCCAGTGTACGCCCCCGCCGGCCCTCCGACTCACAGGGTGTAAGGAAGGGCCCCTTCTTATCGCTTTACGTAGGTAAAGGGGCCCTTCTTAACACATCTGCCCGCTCGGCTGTGCCGGATCAGCCCGCCGCGAGGGCAGCCGCGAGGAACAGCGCCAGCGCCACGGTGAGGTACGCGGTCGGGGGCCGCAGCCACACCCGTCCCGGCTCGGTCAGCGACACCGCGCCGGTACCCAGGCCGTAGAGACCGGCAGCGAAGATCGGCAGACCGCACACCAGGAACGTGCCGGACAGCACGTGTGCCGGCGACACCGGATCGTCGACCACCCCGCTGAACAGCACCCGCAGCGCGGGCACCTCGAAGATCAGCACCAGCACCGCGTAGATCACCGCCAGGGCCGGCCGGCGGGTGCGGTAGACCCCTTCCCCGGCCGGGCGGATCAGCTCCGGGTCGGCCGGCGGCGGCCCGTCCAGCCGGGGCATGACCGCCGGCATCGGCCCGGTCGGCTGGTCGAGCGGATGCGCGGGACCGACCGTCGGCTGGCCGCCGTCCGACCCCACCGGGCCGCTGCGCGTCGGCTGGATGACCGGGTACGCGGTGAGCCCGGCCGGCCGCCCCGGATCGGTACCCGGATCGTGGTCGACAGCGGGCACCGCCTCGGGCGGCGTACCCCGGTCGACGGCCGGTCCGTGCCCGGCAGCACCGTTGCGGCCACTCCTCGACGTCCCCGCACCGCCGAGCGGGTCGGTCTCGGCCCGCCGGCCGACCAGGGGATCCACCTCGGGCAGCCGGCCGGAACCCAACGCGTCGACGTCGGCCACCCGGTCGGCCCCCAACGGATCCACCCGGGGCAGCCGACCAGAGCCGAGCGCATCCACCTCCGGCAGCCGACCCGAGCCGAGCGCATCCACGTCCGGCAACCGACCCGAACCCAGCGCGTCCACCTCCGGCAACCGACCCGAACCCAACGCGTCCACGTCCGGCAACCGGCCCGAGCCGAGCCGATCGGAGGCGTGCCGGTCGGATCGGCGCGGGCGGCCAGTGCCGTACGGCTCGGTCTCGAAGGGTTCGGGGCTGAGCGCGTCACCTGTGCCGTACCGCCCGGTCTCCGCGTACCGTCCGTTGCCCGGCTCGCCCAGATCGGCGTACCGGCTCTCCCCGATGCCGCCCCCGCGCTGCTCCGGCACCCGGTGCTCCTCGGCGCGGTAGCGGTCCTCGCCCCCGCCCCGCCACTCCGGCTCGTCGTAACCGCGTTCGGCGCCGTACCAGCGCGACTCCTGGTCTTCGGGATAGCTCCGTTGTCCGTCCACGGTCTGGCACCGTATGTGAACTGTTCACCCCAGCGCCATTCGACCCACCGACGTACCGCCGGAAGCACGTTTCCGCTGCTGGAAGCGGTTGTCACAGGGTGTTCCCCATAGCACACGGAGTGCATGATCGTCCGGTTTTCCACAGCGTCCGTTGTTCTCCACAGGACGGGCCCGGCCGGTGGCGCGGACCGGGGTGACCCGGCACGGTCAGCGCCATGACGAGGGCGAGGCAGGCGGTCGGGGCGTACGGCGAACGGTGCGCGGTGCGTCACCTGACCGGGGCCGGACTCCGGGTGGTGGCCCGGAACTGGCGCGGCGGGCAGGGCGAGTTGGACATCGTCGCCTGGGACGGTGACGTGCTCGCCTTCTGCGAGGTGAAGACCCGACGGGGTGACCGGTTCGGCAGTCCGGCCGAGGCGGTGGTGGGCGGCAAGGCCGCCCGGTTGCGCCGGCTCGCCGTCGAGTGGCTGGCCGCCACCGGTACCCACGCCGACGACCTGCGCTTCGACGTGCTGTCGGTGTACCTGCCGGCCGCCGGTGCCGCCCGCGTCGAACACCTGAAGGGGGCGTTCTGAGATGGCCGCCACCGCAGCCGCCGACCGGGTCCGAAGGCTCGGGGAGTGGCCGGCATGAGCTACGCGAAGGTGCTCTGCGTGGGGCTGGTCGGGGTGACCGGGCACCTGGTCGAGGTCGAGGCGGACCTGGCCCCCGGCCTGCCGGCGGTGGTCCTCTCCGGGCTGCCGGACACCGCGCTGCACGAGGCCCGCGACCGGGTACGCGCCGCCGTGGTCAACTCCGGGCAGAAGTGGCCCAACCGGCGACTCACCGTCAACCTCCTCCCGGCCACCCTGCCGAAGTACGGCTCCGCCTTCGACGTGGCGATCGCGGCGGCGGTACTCGGCGCCTCGGGTGAGCTGCCCCTGCTGCCGCTGGCCGGGGTGGTGGTGCTCGGCGAGCTCGGGTTGGACGGTACGGTCCGGCCGGTCCGGGGGGTCCTGCCGATGGTGGCCGCCGCTGCCCGGGCCGGCATCGACCGGGTGGTCGTACCGGTCGGCAACGTGGCAGAGGCGGCGGTCGTCCCGGGGATCCGGGTCCGCGCGGTGGACACCCTGCACCGGCTGGTGGCGTTCGTCCGGGACGGTACGCCGCTGCTCGAACCGCCCGCCGATCCGCCTGCGGCACCGTTCCCCGGCGCCGACCTGGCCGACGTCGCCGGGCAGCAGACCGGGCGCCGGGCCCTGGAGGTGGCGGCAGCGGGAGGTCATCACCTGGCACTGTTCGGGCCGCCCGGAGCCGGCAAGACCATGCTCGCCGAGCGGCTCCCCTCGATCCTGCCGGCCCTGGCCGACGACACCGCGCTGGAGGTCACCGCCCTGCACTCGATCGCCGGGCTGCTGCCGGCCGACGGGCGGTTGATCCGCCGGCCGCCGTTCCAGGCGCCGCACCACACCGCGACGGTGCCGGCCCTGGTCGGCGGCGGGAGCGGGCTGGCCCGGCCGGGTGCCATCTCGCTGGCCCATCGGGGGGTGTTGTTCCTCGACGAGGCGCCCGAGTTCACCAAGGGCGCGTTGGAGGCGTTACGCCAACCGCTGGAGCACGGTCTGGTCCGTCTGGTCCGCAGCCAGGGCGGTACCGAGTACCCGGCCCAGGTGCAGCTCGTCATCGCCGCCAACCCCTGCCCCTGCGCGAAACCCGCCGGGGACGCGTACTGCGAGTGCAGCCCACTGGCCCGGCGGCGCTACCTCGGCCGGCTCTCCGGTCCGCTACTGGACCGGATCGACGTACAGGTGACCCTGCTGCCGGTGCGGGCGGCGGAACTGATGGAGACCACCGCCACCAGCGAACCGTCGGCGGTGGTGGCGGCCCGGGTCCGGGCGGCCCGCCAGGTCGCCGCCGCCCGCTGGGCGCCGCTCGGACGGCAGCTCAACGCGGAGGTACCCGGGCCGGAACTGCGCCGTCCACCGTGGCGCCTGCCGGCCCGCGACACCGGGGAGCTGCGCCGCCGGCTGGACAGTGGCGCCCTCTCCGCCCGGGGTTTCGACCGGGTGATCCGACTCGCCTGGACGGTCGCCGACCTGGACGGCCGGGACCGCCCCGACCGCGACGACGTGGCCGAGGCCCTGCAACTGCGGACGGGAGGAGCGTGACCGACCGGCAACGGGCGCGACCGGGCAGCGGTGGAACCGGCACGGAGCAGCAGAAGCACAGGACGGGAGATTCGTGGTGAGCACCGTTGAGGAACGGCGGTTGGCCCGGGTGGCGTTGACCTGGTTGTCCGAGCCGGGTACGTGGTCGGTGTGGCGGCTGGTCGAACGGCTGGGCCCGGTGGCGGCCCTGGACCTGCTGGTGACGGGTGAGGCGCCGGACGACCGGCTGCGGGCTGCCGTGGCGGCCCGGATGGCGTCGGGTGATCCCCGGGCGGTGGCCGCCGAGGCGCTGGACCGGGCCGAGCGGCTGGGCGCCCGGGTGGTCACCCCGGAGGACGAGGAGTGGCCGGTCCGGGTGGGCGACCTGCGACTGCTCGCCCTGTCGGGCGCGCAACGCCGGGTCGACCAGGAGACAGCGCCGCCACTGGTCTTCTGGGTACGCGGGCAGTGGCCGCTGGCCGAGATCCTGGACCGGTCGGTGTCGGTGGTCGGCGCGCGGGCGGCCACCGGGTACGGCACGCACGTGGCCACCGGTCTCGGTTACGGCCTGGCCGAGCGGGAGTGGACGGTGGTCTCCGGCGGTGCGTTCGGCATCGACGCGGCGGCGCACCGGGGTGCGTTGAACGCCGGTGGGGTGACCGTGGCGGTGCTGGCCTGCGGGGTGGACCGGCCGTACCCGATGGGCAACACCGCGCTGTTCGACCGGATCGCGGAGACCGGTCTGCTGGTCAGCGAGTGGCCGCCGGGAGCGGAGCCGTTACGCCCCCGGTTCCTGATCCGCAACCGGGTGATCGCGGCGGCCACCGCCGGCAGCGTGCTGGTGGAGGCGTCGGCGCGCAGCGGGGCGACGCAGACCCTGCACCGGGCGCTGGCGGTACGCCGGCCGGCGATGGTGGTGCCGGGGCCGGTCACCTCGGCCATGTCGGTCGGCGCGCACGAGTTGCTCCGCGAGTTCCCGGCGGCCCGGCTGGTCACCGGGGTGCCACAGGTGCTGGAGGAGGTGGGTCGGATCGGGGCCGACCTGGCGCCGGCGGTGCGGGGCCCGGAACGCCCGCACGACCACCTCGACGACGAGGCTGCGGCTGTGCTGGAGGTGGTACCCCGTCGTCGGTTGGCTGGCCCGGACGCGCTCGCCGCCCGGGCCGGCGTGGAGGTCCGGGTGGTCCTGCGCAAGCTGTCCCTGCTGGAGCAGCTCGGTCTGGTGGTCCGGCGCGACGGCGGGTACGCCCTCGCCCCGCCGGCGAAGCTGGCAGCACGGGGACGGCATGAGACGTAGGAGGGTGGTCAGTCGTGCCCTGGGCCGGGCCGGTAGTCGCGTCGGCATGACGTCCTCAGCGTTCCCCGTTGGGACCGCCGTCTGAGGTGGGGCAGGCATCCCCCGGCCCGACACCGACGGAACCGGCCGCCTGATCCCTCCGCACCGACGCGCCGAGTTCACGGACGAACCACCAGAGGACAACAGCGCTCGCAGGCACCCCGACCCAGGCGCGCCAGGTCCCCTCACCCACGGTTTCGGGCAACAGGATCACCGACAGGAGGAGCATGAGTCCCGGTACGGCGAGCCTCCGCCGCGAGCCGCCCATCTGCATCGCCTCCCGCCTGTCGACGACGACTACCACCGGGGCTCGCGGTGGTCGGACGTGGCGGTGGCGTCGGCCGTACCCGCCGCCCGCCCGTCGTCGCGGACACCGACCGTCGCCGCCACCCGTGACATGATGCCTCCCGTGTCGCTTCCTCGTCGATCGCTGCTCGGTCTCGGGCTGGCCGCCGCGACTGCCGCCGTCGCCGGCTGCGCCGAACAGCCCAGCAACCGCTGGTCGACCGGATCGGCCACCCCGGCGGGGACGACACCGGGCCGCACCGCCGCGAGCACGTCGGCCGGCCCGGCCGGCACCGCACCCCGGGTCGCGGTGAGTCCCACCAGCGGGCCACCCCTAGCCGCCGGGTACGGGCCAAGGGTCGAGACGGTACTGCGGCGCTACCTCGCACCCACCCGGGAGAACCCCGACCACCCCGGGTACGCCGGGGCGGTGGCCCTCACCCAGGTGGCCGGCCGGCAGCAGGTGCTCGTCCCGGTCGGCGAGGCACTGCGCTACGGCGCCGGCCCGGTGCTCCTGCCCGCCGACAAACGGGTCGCCATGCGACCGGACTCGATCTTCGACCTCGCCTCGATCACCAAGGTCTACACCGCGATCCTGCTGCTCCAGCAGGTCGACGCGGGACGGCTCGACCTGGCCGCACCGGTGGTCGACTACCTGCCCGGGTTCACCGGTACCGGCAAGTCGACCGTCACCGTGTCCATGCTGCTGACCCACAGCAGCGGCCTGCCGGTCGGGGCGAAGGTGACCGGCTACTCCAGCGACGCCGAACGCTGGGCGGCGGTACTGGCCACCCCGCTGGTCAGCGGAGCGGTGCCGGGGACGGTCTTCCGGTACTCCAGCGTGGGTCTGATGGTGGCCGGCAAACTGGTCGAGAAGGTCACCGGCCAGCGGCTGGACCAGGCGTTGAAGACCCAGCTCACCGACCCGCTCGGGCTGCGCTGGACCGGTTTCAACCCGGACACCTGGTTGAGCGGTACCGACCGGGCCACCCGACTGGTCGCCACCGACGCCCGGACCTCCCGGGGCCTGCTGCGCGGCGTCGTACACGACGACGTCGCCAACCACCTGGGCGGCATCGCCGGGCACGCCGGCATCTTCAGCACCGCGCAGGAGGTCGCCGTCATCGGGCAACTCCTGCTCGACGGCGGTACCTTCAACGGCCGGCGGATCCTCGCCGAGAGCACGGTGCGACGGATGCTCGGCAACGCCAACGCCGGGCTGCCCGCAGTCGATCCGGAGCGACCCAACCGGACCTCCGACCACGGCCTCGGGGTGGTGCTCGACCAGCCCTGGTTCATGGGCCGGCTCAGTTCGGCGGCGACCTTCGGACACACCGGGTTCACCGGCACCTCGCTGCTCGTCGAGCCCCGCCGTAGGCTGGTCCTGGTCCTGCTGACCAACCGGGCACACCCCAACTGGAGTTGGGCCGACCCCGATCCGACCCGGGTGGACGTCGCCGACGTGGTCGGCTCGGCGGTACGCCCCGGCACCCGGCTCGGCCGGTAGGAGCAGGCACACACCCAGGACGGGAGCGATGGGCGGCGGGAGTACCCGGGAACGGCACGCGGCCCTGCCGCAGCCGATGCGGGACGCGGTGGACGATTTCGCCCGGCACCTGTCCCGGGTGGAGAACCGGTCAACGCACACCGTCCGGGCGTACGTCGCCGATCTGGTGTCCCTGTTCGACCATGCCCACCGGATGGGCTGCACCACGCCGGCCGGGCTGGATCTCGGCGTCCTGCGTAGCTGGCTGGCGCGGCAGCGCACGACCGGTGCCGCGCGTACCTCGCTGGCCCGCCGGGCCGCCTCGGCTCGGACGTTCAGCGTCTGGGCACACCGGACGGGGCTGACCGGGTCCGATGTGGCCGCCGGTCTGGCCAGTCCCCGGCCCCGGCGGGAACTGCCGGCCGTACTCCGCCCCGAACAGGCCGCCGCGCTGGTGGAGGCGCCCGAACAGGCCGCCGCGCCGGTGGAGGCGCCCGACGTCGAACCGGAGCCGGTGCTGCTGCGGGACCGGTTGCTGCTCGAACTGCTCTACGCCACCGGGGTCCGGGTCAGTGAACTCTGCGGCCTGGACACCGGGGACGTCGACCAGGGTCGTCGGGTGGTGCGGGTACTCGGCAAGGGCAACCGGGAGCGGACCGTGCCGTACGGCCTGCCGGCCCAGCAGGCTCTGGATGTCTGGCTGCGGCAGGGTCGGCCCGTCCTGGCCGGCCCGGGTAGCGGCGACGCGCTGCTGCTGGGGGCCCGGGGTGGCCGGCTCACCCCGACGGTGGCCCGCCGGATCGTCAGCGGGTACGCCCGGGCCGCCGGTCTGCCACCGACCAGCCCGCACGGTCTGCGCCACTCGGCGGCGACGCACCTGCTGGAGGGGGGTGCCGACCTGCGCGCCGTGCAGGAACTGCTCGGACACGCCTCGCTGGCCAGTACCCAGATCTACACCCACGTCTCGGTGGAGCGGCTGCGTGCCGCGTACCGGCAGGCCCATCCACGGGCCTGAGTGGGTGGCGGGTGTCCTCGGCGGATCGCAGGGCGGAGCCGGCCTACCCGGATCCGGACGGCGCCGGCCGGGGTACGGCGGCGAAGTCGGAGAGCGTGAACCACCGGGGCAGGGCCCGGCGCAGCGCCTCCGGACCGGTGACCGACACGACCCCGGTTCGCAGGGCCTCCGGCCAGGTCAGGTCGCCGCGCCAGACACGCACCATGCCGCGTAGGCTCGCGGTCACCGTCACGGCCACGGCGTGCCCGGGATCCACGTCGCAGATGTCGGCCTCGTCCCGGGTAATGACGAGCCACCAGGCAGACAGGTCGGCCGGTACGTCGCGGAAACGGAAGTGGACCACCGTCCGTCCACCGGGCACCGCGGCGTGGTCGACGTGGCGGTGCATGTCCCACAGCAGCAGCTTCGGGTCCAGGTCCTCGTCGCCCAGCTCACCGATCCAGCGGGTGCCCCACGCGCCGAGCGCCTCCAGCACCGGCCGCAGCTCGTGTCCCGCCCGGGTCAGGACGTACCGCACCTCACCGCCCTCGACGCGGCGCTCCACCACGCCGGCCCGGACGAGTTGGTGCAGCCGCCGGGACAGCAGGGTGGGCGACATCCTCGGCAGTCCCCGACGCAGGTCGTTGAACCGCTGGGATCCGCTCACCAACTCCCGTACGACGAGCAGCGTCCAGCGTTCGTCGAGCAGTTCCATGGCCTTCGCGATCGGACAGAACTGGCGGTAACCGGCCCCCATGGCACGCAGGCTACGTGGCAGCGGCGGGCGCGGCCAGCAGCGTCGGGCGCCGGTACAGATCTCGTACTAGGTGGCTCTCCCGCCGCTGCCTACCGTCTGCTCCAGGACGAGTGGAGGAGACGTCATGAGCGTGCAGACCTGGGCGGCCGAGACCGACCGGGCGGTGAAGGCGAAGCATCGGCAGATGTGGGCGCTGGGCGACTACGCCACGGTCGCCGACGAGGTCATCCCGGAGCTGGGGGCGGTCCTGGTCCGGGCCGCCGGGGTGGGCCCCGGCGACCGGGTGCTCGACGTGGCCGCCGGCAGCGGCAACGCGGCCATCCCCGCGGCGCTGGCCGGGGCGAGCGTGATCGCCAGCGATCTGACGCCGGAGTTGCTGGCAGCCGGGCGGACGCTCGCCGCCCGGCGGGGCGCCGAGCTGGAGTGGCAGCAGGCCGACGCCGAGGCCCTCCCGTACGCCGACGGCGAGTTCGACCATGTGCTGTCCTGCCTGGGCGTGATGTTCGCACCCCGGCACCAGGTCAGCGCCGACGAGTTGGTCCGGGTCTGCCGGCCGGGCGGCACCATCGGCCTGATCAGCTGGACACCGGAGGGGTTCCTCGGGCAGATGCTGCGCACGATGAAGGCGTACCTGCCACCACCGCCGCCCGGCGCGCAGCCCCCGCCACTGTGGGGCGTCGAGGAGCACGTCCGGGCACTGCTCGGGGACCGGGTCACCGACGTGGTGGTGCGGCGCGAGACCGTCACGGTGGACCGGTTCGCCAGCCCCGAGGCGTTCCGCGACTACTTCAAGGCCAACTACGGGCCGACGGTCGCCGCGTACCGGGGCATCGCCGACGATCCCGCGCGGGTCGCCGCCCTCGACGAGGATCTCGTGGAGCTGGCCGGACGACACATGGCGGCTGGAACGATGCGGTGGGAGTACCTGCTCCTCACCGCACGCCGGAGCGGTTGAGCGGACGCCGGGTCGGCCACACCGGGCAGACCCGGCCACGGCTGCCGGGGTTCCGGTGGTCATGGTCGACACCTCCGTCCGGGCCGTAGGGTTCTCCCATGTCCGGTCGACTCATCGAGGGTGTCCACGTCGGGTGGGACAACATTCGGCAGTGTTTCTCGCTCGACCCGGCGGTCAGTCATCTCAACCACGGGGCCTACGGCGCGGTGCCGATCGCCGTGCAGCGGGCCCAGCAGCGGTTCCGTGCCGAGATGGAGTCCAACCCGATGCGGTTCTTCCGGTCGGATCTGACCGAGCGGATCGCGCACACCCGGCGGCATCTGGCCACCTTCCTCGGTGCCGACCCGGAGGGCGCCGCCCTGGTCCCGAACGCCACCAGCGGGGCGGCGATCGTGCTCCGCTCGCTCGGCCTGCGCCCCGGCGACGAGGTGCTCACCACCGACCACGGGTACGGCGCGGTCGGGCTCGCGGTGCAGCGGGAGTGCCGGCTCACCGGGGCAACCACCCGGACCCTGGCCGTGCCGTTGCAGGCCACCGACGAGGAGATCGTCGGTATCGTCCGCGCCGGGCTGCGGCCGGGCCGGACCCGACTGCTCGTCGTCGACCAGCTCACCTCCCCCACCGCCCGGCTCTTCCCGGCCACCGCCATCGTCGCGGCAGCCCGGGAACACGGCGTACCGGTGCTGGTCGACGCCGCGCATGCCCCCGGCATGCTGGCCACCCCGGTGGACGCGGTCGGCGCCGACTTCTGGGTGGGCAACCTGCACAAGTGGGCGTACACGCCACGGGGCACCGCCCTGCTGGTGGTCGCCCCGGCGTGGCGGGAACGGATCGAGCCGCTGGTCGTGTCCTGGCTACAGGAGCAGGGCTTCCCGCCACGGGTGGAATGGCAGGCCACCCAGGACTACACCGGGTGGCTGGCCGCCCCGACCGGGCTGCACGTCCTGCGCACCCTCGGCCCGGAGCGGGTACGCGAGCACAACGCGGCGCTGGTGGCGTACGGCCAACGGGTGGTGGCCGAAGCGCTCGGCCTGGCCCCCGCCGACCTGCCGCAGCCCGGCGGACCGGGGGTGTCGATGCGGCTCGTTCCGCTGCCGACGGGGGTGGCCACCACGACCGACGCGGCCGTCGCCCTGCACCGACTGATCTCCGACCGGCTCGCCGCCGAGGTGGCGGTGGTCGGCTGGCAGGGTCGGGGCTGGCTGCGCCTCTGCGGTCAGGTCTACAACTACGCCGACGAGTACGACCGGCTCGCCGACGGGCTGCCCGGGGTGCTGGCCGCAGCGCACTGACCGGACCGGCCGATGGCCCGACCGCGGACGACGACGGGTGGGCCTGCCACCGGCCGACCGACGACGGGCCGGCTGCCTGCCACCGGCCGACCACCGTGCCGGCGGGCGGTCCGTCGAGCGGCAGCAGGCGGACCCGACCGAGCCCGAGGAGCCCCAGCGGGTCCAGGTACTCCGCGCCCCGGCGCAGCCCCCAGTGCAGGCAGGCGACCGCCGGGCAGCCGGGGTGTCCGGGCAGTAGCACGCCGATCGGCTCTCCTGCGGCGACCGGGGTACCGGCGGACAGCAACGGCCGCACCGGCTCGTACGTGGTCCGCAGTCCCGTGTGGTGCGCGACGCTCAGCACGGGTCGACCGGCGACCGGGCCGGCGAAGTGCACCCGCCCGGCTCCGGCGGCCCGGACGACCGTGCCCGGTGCTGCCGCCAGATCCACCCCCCGGTGGCCGGGTAGCCACGGTCGGGGCGGCGGCGCGAACCGGCGGACCGGTCGCGGTGTGCCGTCCACCGGCCAGCGGAACGCTGTGGCCGCAACGGCCGGCAGGCGGACCGGTACGGCGGCGCCGGCGGGCGGAGGCAGCGTGGACAGCAGCGTCGACACGGTCAGCAGCAGCGGCGCGTACCCGGCCGCCCGGCGCGCGGAGAACATCCACATGGGTCGGAGCGTCGCCGGTCGGGCCGGCTTCGGGCAAACGGAGAACGATCCACCTGTGGACAACCAGGTGGCTGTGGAAAATGCCCGGTTGACGAGTTGATCTGCTATGGGCGCAGTGGGACGTTCCGGACAACGCCCGGCCCGTCAGGCTCGGGCGGCCTGCGCGCCGGCGTGGGTGGTGAACCGGGTCCGTCAGGGTGAACCGGTGACGTCGGATCGGCGGCCGGCACCACCCGTGGGGGACATGGTGGGCCGGCGGCTCGGCCGGCTGCGGGAACCCCGCCCGCCGGCTCGGCGGTCAGCTACCGAAGCCGGAATCTGCCGGTAACGAGATATCGGGCTTCTCCAACTCTTCCACGTTGACGTCCTTGAACGTCATCACCCGAACATTTTTCACGAAGCGGGCGGGACGGTACATGTCCCACACCCAGGCGTCGTGCATCTCCACCTCGAAGTAGACCTCGCCGTCCGAGTTGCGGACGTGCAGGTCCACCTGGTTGGCCAGGTAGAACCGGCGCTCGGTCTCCACCACGTAGGAGAACTGACGGACAATGTCGCGGTACTCCCGGTAGAGCTGGAGCTCCATCTCGGTCTCGTACTTTTCGAGGTCTTCCGCGCTCATCGCACTCCGCCTTCCATGCCCACATCTTCCCCCACCGGCGCCGACGGCCGAGCCGGCTCGCCCAACGCCACGCCGACGGTACCCTCTACCGGCTCAGCGTGCTGAATCGGCTCACGTCCACCGATGCCCACCGGACGCCGGGCCCGGGGTGGCCGCCCCTGCCGACCCGAGATCGCCGCCACGTTGGCGTACGAGAACCGGTGCTCCGGACACGGGCCGTGCGCCCGCAACGCCGAGGTGTGCTCGGCGGTGACGTACCCCTTGTGCTCGGCGAACCCGTACTCCGGGAACCGTCCGTCCAACTCGACCATCAGCCGGTCCCGGGTGACCTTGGCCAGTACGCTCGCCGCAGCGACACACGCGGCCACCTGGTCGCCCTTCCACACCGCGAGCCCGGGGACGTCCAGCCCGTCGACGCCGAACCCGTCGGTCAGTACGTACTCGGGACGGGTGGCCAGCGAGGCCAGGGCCCGGCGCATCGCGGCCAGGTTCGACACGTGCAGTCCCCGGGTGTCGACCTCCACCGCCGGGACCACCACCACCGCGTACGCCAGGGCCCGCTCGCACACCGCCTGGTAGACCCGCTCCCGGGCAGCCGGGGTGAGCAGCTTCGAGTCGGCCAGCTCGGCGATCTCGCCACGCCGTCCCTCGGGCAGGATCGCGGCGGCGGCGACCAGCGGCCCCGCACAGGCGCCCCGTCCCGCCTCGTCGGCGCCAGCCACATGCCGGAAGCCCCGCCGTTGCAGGGCCCGTTCCAGGGCGTAGAGCCCGCCCTCCCGGCGCACGACGGTGCGTGGTGGGGTCAGCACGGCGCCTCCTCTCCCCACACGCGGCGCAGCAGGGCCGGCAGGTCCGCCGGATAGTAGCGGTCGGCGGTCGACGACAGCTCGTCGACCGACCACCAGCGGTGCCCATGGATGCTGGCCTGTTCCACCGGGTTGAATCCGGCCGTGTCCACCACCCAGTCCGACACCCGGAGCAGGAAGAACGCCTGTTCCTGGCAGTACGGCACGCTGTCGAAGAAGAACCGGGTGACCTCCCAGTGGACCGGCTCGCCCAGGTCGGCGGCGGCGACCCGCAGGCCGGTCTCCTCGGCCAGTTCCCGGACCGCCCCGGCAGCGAACCCCTCACCCGGTTCCAGTCCACCGCCCGGGGTGAACCAGTACCGGTGCTCGGGGCGGGCCGGATCGGAACCGGCGAAGAGCAGCACCCGGTCCGCCGCGTCGACGAGCAGGATCCGGGCCGCGCGTCGAGGGGTGTGGGCCGTCACCGGACCAGACTAGGAGACGTGGACCGGACGGCCCACGCCACCCGTGGCCGACCATCGTCGCCGGTCACCGCTGCGGTTCGGGGATCCGGTCGAACTGCTCGGGTACGGAGAGCACGGTGGCCCGGCCGACCGGCCAGAAGATGGTGAACGCGCGCCCCACCACGTCGTCGACCGGGATGGTCGCCTCGTTGATGTCCTGCTCCGAGGAACGCCAGTGCTCCAGCGAGTCACCGGACGCCGAGCGGTGGTCGCCCATCACCCAGAGCCGCCCGGGCGGCACGGTGATGTCGAACGCCTCCTTGGCCGGCTGGTCGCGCTGGCCGTTCTCGGTGAACAGGTACGGCTCGTCCAGCGGCTGCCCGTTGATCACGATCCGGCCCTCGGGGTCGCAGCAGACCACGTGGTCGCCGGGAACCCCGATCACCCGCTTGATGAAGTCCTCCCCCTCGGGGTTGTGACTCCACTCGATCGGCGCCTTGAAGACGACGATCTCGCCACGTTCCGGTTCACGGAAGTCGTACACCAGTTTGTTGACGAGCACCCGGTCCCAGATGTTGAGGGTGTGCTCCATCGACGGGGACGGAATGTAGAAGGTTTGCAGCACGAAGGCGCGGACCAGCCACGCCACCAGGATCGCCACCCCGATGAGGATCGGCAGTTCCCGCCAGAACGAGCTGCGGGGTTTGTCGGTCTGCTCGTCAATCACGAGTGGAGCCTACGTCGCCGGAGCACGTGCGTCCGCCCGGAACGCGCGAGAGCGCCCAGGGCCACCGTTACCGGGACAACCACGGCGATACCTCCCGAAGGGTCAGGTCGGAGCGGGGACACCCCCGGCGCCGGTGCGGCGACCGGCGTGGGGACGCTGGCGAAGGTCTCCGGTACGGACAGCGAAGCCCACCGGGCGGACGGCCAGACGATCACGAAGGCCCGGCCGATGACGTTGTCGATCGGCACCGGCCCCTGGCACCGGGCATCCTGTGAGACAAGCCGGTGGTCGCCCATCACGAAGAGCTGCCCCGGGGGTACGACCACCTCCTCGAACCGGCGGGACCGGCACTCCCGGCCGTTCGGCGGGATCTCCAGCGGGGAGTCGCGCAGCACGTACGTCTCGTCGAGCGGGATGCCGTTGACGGTGACCCGCCCCTGGTCGTCGCAACAGGCCACCCGGTCACCCGGCACCCCGATGACCCGCTTGATGAAGTCCTTCTCCCCGGGGCGGCCCACCCCGACCAGGTCACCGACCGTCCGGCCGAGTTTGCTGAGGAAGGACCCGTCGGGCTCCTCGTCGACCTGCGGCGCCCAGCCGTCGGTCCCCCGGAACACCACGACCTCACCGCGTACCGGGTCACGGAGGTCGTAGACGACCTTGTTGACCAGGACCCGGTCCCCGATCAGGAGGGTGTCCTCCATGGACCCCGACGGGATGAAGAACGCCTGGAGCAGGAAGGTGCGGATCAGGATCGCGAGGCAGAAGGCGACGACCAGCAGCAGCGGCAGCTCCTGCCAGAGCGGCATCTGGCGACGGGTGCGCCGGGTCCGGCGACGCCATGGATCGACGTCACCCTCCTCATCCACCGAATGCACCAACGCCGCTCCCCCGGTCCCGGAATACGACACTACCGCCCGGGGGCCGGTCCGGCCCCACGAGCGGTAGTCGGGTCGTGCCGCTGCGAATACCGCAGCCCGCGATTCAGCCCTGCTCGTACGATCAGCGTAGTTCGCCCGGCCGTACCCCGGCCAGGCCGCCGGTCGCGTCAGCTCGGCTGCTTCTCGCGCTTCTCCTTGATCTTGGCCTTCTTGCCGCGCAGCTCGCGCAGGTAGTACAGCTTGGCCCGACGGACGTCACCGCGGGTGACGACCTCGATCCGGTCGATGGCCGGGCTGTTCAGCGGGTACGTCCGCTCGACACCCACACCGAAGCTGACCTTGCGGACCGAGAAGGTCTCCCGCAGACCGTCACCCTGGCGGCGGATGACGACGCCCTGGAAGATCTGCACACGGGACCGGTTGCCCTCGACCACCCGCGCGTGCACCTTGACGGTGTCACCGGCGCGGAAGTCGGGGATGTCGACCCGCTGGGACTGGGCGTCGAGAACGTCCAGGATGTTCATCGTTCAACCTCGTGAGGTCACGGCGTACCGGTGGTCGGCACGCGGATGGGTGATTCTGATCCCCGGGTGGTGATCTGACCGATCCCGGTCGGGGATCCTCGCACCCACTCGCGGCGCGAGGGAGTGCGGCAACCCCACTACTTTGCCATATCGGCCGACGGCACCGGGAACCCGGCCTCGCCCAGGGTCGCCACGTCCCGTTTGTCCAGGCTGTCCCCGGGCAGGGCGGCGATCATGTCCGGCCGGCGGGCGGCCGTACGCCGCAGCGACTCGTCCCGTCGCCAGCGGGCGATCCGCCCGTGGTCCCCGGAGCGGAGCACCGCCGGCACCTCGTGCCCCCGCCAGACCGGCGGCTTGGTGTAGACCGGGGCCTCCAGCAGACCGTGGGCGTGCGACTCCTCGTCCAGCGAGCCGGCGTTCCCGAGCACGCCGGGCAGCAGCCGGGTGACCGCCTCCATGATGACCAGGACCGCCACCTCGCCACCGAAGAGCACGTAGTCCCCGAGGGAGACCTCGGTGACCGGCATCCGGGTCGCGGCATGGTCGAGCACCCGCTGGTCGATGCCCTCGTATCGGCCGCAGGCGAAGATCAGGTGCTGCTCGGCGGCCAGTTCGTGGGCCAGCGCCTGGGAGAAGCGGACCCCGGTCGGGGTGGGTACCAGCAGCCGGGGCGGGCGCCACCCGTCGGCCGTACCGCCACCCGGCAGGGAACCCGGGGCCGCACCGGGTGGGGCTGCCAGCGCGTCGAGCGCCTCGCCCCACGGCTCCGGCCGCATCACCATGCCGGGCCCGCCGCCGTACGGGGTGTCGTCGACCGTGCGGTGCACGTCGTACGTCCAGGTCCGCAGGTCGTGCACGGTGAGGTCGAGCAGGCCACCGGACCGGGCCTTCCCGATCAGGGAAAGATCGAGCGGGGCGAAGTACTCCGGGAAGATCGAGACGATGTCGACGCGCATGCCATCCTCCTGACGGATCGCGCTCCAGCGGATCGACGGACCTGCTCCGCCCGACGACGGTCGGACGTCGACCCGGACCGTCGGACCGCCAACCGGACGGTCGGACGTCGACCCGGACCGTCGGACCGCCGCCCGGAGGGCCGGGGCCGGCGGCACGGTTCACAGGTCGAGCAGGCCACCGGGCGGGTCGACCACGACCCGGCCACCGGCGAGATCCACCTCGGGGACGATCGCCTTGACGAACGGGATCAACGCGGTCCGCCCCTCCGGGCGGCGTACCACCAGCAGATCCGATGCGGGGGCGTGATCGATCCGGGCCACCTCACCGAGCTGCTCCCCGGCCGGGGTCACCACGGCCAGACCGACGAGCTGGTGGTCGTGGAACTCCTCCGGGTCCTCCGGCGGCGCCACGTCCGCGCTGTCCACCCAGAGCAGGGTGTTGCGCAGCGCCTCGGCGACGTCGCGGTCGAGGATGTCCTCGAAGACCACCAGCAGCCGACCCTGGTGCCAGCGGACCGACTCCACGGTCAGTGCGGCGGGTACCTGGAACAGCTCACCGGGGACCGGCTGCCCGTCGGGGACGGGTGAGGGCCTCGCCCCCGGCTCGGTGCGCAGCACCGAGCCGGGGGCGAACCGCGCTTCGGGCTCATCGGTCCGCACCTCCACGGTGACCTCACCGCGGATACCGTGCGGCTTACCGATCCTGCCGACGATCAGGAGCATCAGTACGAGTCGACGATGTCGACGCGGATCCCGCGCCCGCCGATGGAGCCGACAACCTGGCGCAGCGCCTTGGCGGTCCGCCCGGACCGCCCGATCACCGTACCCAGGTCCTCGGGGTGCACCCGCACCTCGAGTCGCTTGCCCCGACGGGAGTCGACCAGCCGGACACGGACGTCATCCGGGTGGTCGACGATGCCCTTGACCAGGTGCTCCAGCGCTGGCCGGAGTGCCATGTCAGGCCTGCTCACCGGCGTCGGCAGCAGCAGCCTGCTCGGCGGGGGCCTCGGCCTTGGCCGGCTCCTCGGCCTTGGCGGCCTTCTTCGCCGGCTTGGCCGGGGTGTCCGCCACACCGGCGGCGGCCTTCGCCTCGGCCTCGTACGCCGCCTTGCGGTCGGCGCGCTCCGGCGCGACCTTCAGCGGCTCGGGGGCCGGCAGGCCCTTGAACTTCTGCCAGTCACCGGTCTTCTCCAGCAGGCGCTGGACCGCCTCGCTCGGCTGCGCGCCGACGGACAGCCAGTACTGGACCCGTTCCGACTTGACCTGGATCACCGAAGGGTCTTCCTTCGGCTGGTAGATCCCGACGAACTCGATCGCCCGACCGTCACGCTTGGTGCGCGAGTCGGCGACAACGATGCGGTACTGCGGGTTGCGGATCTTACCCATCCGCAGGAGCCGGATCTTTACGGCCACAGTGTGTTCGCTCCTGTTGCGATTCTCACCGGCCCGGACGGGCGGTGGGCGGGTGAGCGCCGACCGGCGCAGTGGGGTTTGCGCCGGAGACTGCTCGGTGGACTGACGACGTGCCCGGGTTAGAGGGCGCCGGTCACGCGCCGGATACCAGCGACCCATTCTGCCAGACGCGACCCGGACGTCGCGCACCGGACCGGCCGGTACCGCCGTTCGTACCCGCCGGTGACCTCGGTCACCCGCCACGGCGACCGACGGTGCTCCCTCGACCGACGATCCCCCGGCCCCTGTCCCGAGC
>NZ_WVUH01000629.1 GCF_017614955.1 Micromonospora echinofusca | reverse complement strand
CTTGATCTTTAACCTGTGCGGCGTGGCCTCGGGTTATTCGAAGTCTTCGTTGTTTTCGTGCCGCCTTTACGCTTTGTGCTGGTGGCGGCGGTGACGATGTGGACGTCGTGGCGGGCTGCCGGCTGGCGGTTGCGTAGTCCGGGTGGTCGGCCGGGTCCTGGTCGGGAGGGTTTCGGTGCGCGGGCGGGGTTGCCGGCTTTGGTGCGTAGGTGCCGAAAGCCTCGGCGGACGCGGGCAGGCGTGAGTCGTTCGGGCGGTGCGGGGCGTTCCCAGGGCCGACGCAGGTCGCCGACGGCGCCTCGGGCGAGGCGTAGCTGGGTGTAGGCGGCCAGCGCGAGCCAGGTCCAGCGGTCGGCGGCCTGCGGGTCTCGTAGTTTCGGGCTGGTCCAGCCGAGGGTTTGTTTGAGCATGCGGAAGGTGTGCTCGATGTCGAAGCGGCGCAGGAACACCTGCCAGAGCAGATCGGTTTCGGTGGTGGTGGCGGCCGGTTGGGACCACCAGAGCCAGACCGGTTTCGCGTTGGCGCCGGAAGGCAGCCGGTCGACGGTCAGCAGGATCACGGTGCCTTCGATGATCGGCAGCGGGCCGTGCTGGGCGGTCCAGGCGGTGCGGTGCGTCAGCCGGGGGTGCAGTCGGTGCCAGGCCCGTGCGGTCGCGGTGCCGTAGAGGCGGGTGTCGGTGCTCGTGGTGACGTCCGGGTCGCCCCAGCTGCCTGGGTCACCGAAGATGAACTCGCCGCCATGGCGTCGTGGGCGGCCGGTGGTGCCCGGCAGCCGGGGTGGTGCGGTCCGGCGCAGCACCCGGTCGGAACGCATCCGCACCAGAACCTGAACGGGCAGGTCGGCCAGCAGGAACGCCAGTCGGGGCCCGTCGTAGCCGGCGTCCGCGACGATCCACACGTCCGGATCACCGGGCTGCCACTGCCGGGCAGCGATCAGCCGCTGCACCACATCCCGCAACTGGCCGGCGGTGACCGTGGCAGCATCGTCGCCGGGCACCAGCCGGCGGGCGTCCAACGGCGCGGTCCACGAGGTGCGCCCGGCCTCCAGGGCGGTGACGAACGAGTACGGCCAACCCGGAACCCCGATGTGGGTGTCCTTGCCGCGCCCGTAGGTGTGACACAACATTCGTTCCGGGCAGGTGTGCGCCTCCGGCCGCAGCCAGCACGTCACGTCCACCGCCAGGACGATCCGCCCGTCCGCGGCCCGCGGCAGCGGCACCGCCGCCACCGCAGTCCGCAACCGCTCGATGTCGATCCCGCCCCGATTCAACGCCGCATACAGCGAGCCGTGACCGCGCCGGTGCTCACCCACCAACGACAACTCCACCAGGGACCGCACCGGCGCGTCTGCGCACAACAATGCGTCGGCCAGCTCGAACAACGCATCCCGGCGAGCGGTCAGACAGGCGTGGAACTCGCGCCGGAACGCGGCCAGCCGCCCGACCTCATCGGTCGTCCTGGCATCGTGCACACTGATCACCAGACAGCCCTTGGTTTGCGATCTTCTTCCCTAGACAAGAGGAATGATCGATCAAGGGCTGTCCCCATGATCAGCCGGGGTCGATGCCACCACGCCGCAGGTTAAAGATCAAG
>NZ_WVUH01000628.1 GCF_017614955.1 Micromonospora echinofusca | reverse complement strand
GCCCTGCACCGACCGGCCCGACCCGACCCGGCCCACGGCGACGTCCAGCGGGGTACGCCAGTCGACGCCGACCACGTCCGCGCCGGCCTCGCCCATCGCGCCGAGCAGTTCGCCGGTACCCACCCCGAAGTGGATCCGAGGCACCCCGGCGTCGGCGAGACCCCGCAGCACGACGGTCGAGTGCGGGAGCACGTACCGGCGGTAGTCGGCCTCCGACAGCGCCCCGGCCCACGAGTCGAAGAGCTGCACGGCGGAGACCCCGGCCTCGATCTGCACCCGCAGGAAGGCCAGGGTGATCTCGGCCAGCCGGCCGCAGAGCGCGTGCCACAGCTCGGGCGCGCCGTACATCATCGCCTTGGTCTTCGCATGGGTCCGCGACGGCCCGCCCTCGACCAGGTAGCTGGCCAGGGTGAACGGCGCACCGGCGAAACCGATCAGCGGGGTGCCGCCCAGTTCGGCAACGAGCAGCCGGACCGCCTCGTCGACGTAGGACACGTCGTCGCGGCTGATCGGGCGGATCCGCTCGACGTCCCCGGCGTCCCGGACCGGCTCGGCCACCACCGGGCCGGTACCCGGCACGATGTCCAGGTCGACCCCGGCCGCGGCGACCGGTACCACGATGTCGCTGAACAGGATCGCGGCGTCCACCCCGTGCCGGCGGACCGGCTGGAGGGTGATCTCGGTGACCAGGTCGGGCCGGCGGCAGGACTCCAGCATCGGCACCCCCGCCCGGATCTCCCGGTACTCCGGGAGCGAGCGCCCGGCCTGACGCATGAACCAGACAGGGGTGTGCGGTACGGGCTCGCCCCGGCAGGCCCGGACAAACGGGGAGTCAACGGTGATGCTCATCGTCCGCCATGGTGCCACGGAGATCGCGACGGCCGACGACCACCGCCACACAATGTGACCCGCCCGGTAAGGAAGGGCCCCCGGTTAACGCTTTCGGTAGAGGAAGGGCCCCTTGTTAACAGGTTCGGTTGTTAACGGCTCTGGTCGACGTACCGGCGTGCCGTCGAGGTACCGGGCGGTACGGCGGCTTAGGCTGCGCACATGTCCCCCCCGATCGCGATTCCCGAGACCTTCGCCCGGGCGGTGGCGGGGCTGCGGTCGACCACTCCTCGGACGGAGATCACCCTGGAGGAGGTGGGGGCGCCCCGCCGGCTCGCCCCGTACGCCTTCGCGCTGAGTGCGAGCGTGCTCCGGGACGAGGAGGAGGTCGCCACCGGGCGGCTGATCCTGCTGCACGACCCGGCCGGGCACGAGGCGTGGCAGGGCACCTTCCGGCTGGTCACCTATGTGACCGCCGACCTGGAGGTGGATCTCGCGGCGGATCCGCTGCTGCCCAGCGTGGGCTGGACCTGGTTGACCGATGCGCTGGAGGCCCAGGAGGCGGGTCACCGGGCGATCGGCGGGACCATCACCCAGACCATGTCGACCCGGTTCGGTGACCTGGCCGGCCCGCCGGCCGCCGGTGACATCGAGATCAGGGCGTCCTGGACCCCGCTGAGTGACGACCTGCGCCCCCACCTGCTCGCCTGGTACGCGCTGCTCGCCTCGACCGCCGGTCTGCCTCCGCCCGGGGTGACCGCCCTACCC
>NZ_WVUH01000627.1 GCF_017614955.1 Micromonospora echinofusca | reverse complement strand
GTCCAGATCAGGGCGGTGCGGGTGGGCGGGACGGCCTCGGGACCGGTCCCGCCCGACGGGGCGGGATCCGGCGAAGTGGACGTCTGTGGTCCACGCCTCGGTGTTCCGGAGGATGAGCTCATTGGTCAGTCACGCTACGGTGACCACGGCGTCGCCGTCCCACTTTGGTGGTCGGCCTCTCACAGATCGTGCCCAGGAGGGCCTGCATGGCTAACTACGGACCACCGGGTGGGCCGGAACCGTGGCCTGGCCGCCGCCCGAGCGACCCCTACCGGCCCCCGGCCGACCAGTGGGAAGCGGGTGAGCAGGCAGCTGGTCCGGGATACCCGGAGCAGGAATCTCCCGCATACGGTCCGCACGACTCTGGTTACGATCCGCACGACCCGGGTTACGTTTCGCACGACCCGGGTTACGGTCCGCCGTCACGGGACGGTGCCTACGGTTCTCCGGAGTACGGCCCACCCCGGTACGGACCGGGGGGATACGGACCGCCAGACCACGACCGAGCAGGGTACGGACCGGACCACGACCGAGCAGGGTACGGACCGGACCACGACCGAGCAGGGTACGGACCGGACCACGACCGAGCAGGGTACGGGCCGCCGGGGTACGGGCCGCCGGGGTACGCCCAGCCGCGCCCGGGGTACCGGCCGGAGACACACCCCTCGGCGGGTCACCCGCCCCCCGATCGATGGCGGGAGCCCGCGCCGTCTCCCGGGCAACGACGGGAGTTCACACCCCCAGCCGGGCGTCCGGGAGCACCCGACGACCGCGACTGGGCGGCTCCGACACCCGACCCGGGCTCCAGACGGGGCCGGGGAGCGTTGCTGGCCGTACTCGTCACCCTGGCGGTGCTGATCTGCGGTGGTGGTGCCGCCCTCTACTATCTGCGCAGCCAGGACGGGTCGTCCCCGTCGACGGCAGCCACCAGCCCCGCCCCGGGTGACCCGCCGACCGCAGCACCGCAGCCGAGCGCGGAGCCGACGTCGACCGAGCCCACCGTCGAGTCGTCGACCGATCCGCGTTTCGTCAAGGCGGGGCAGTGCGTCCGCAACGTGGGCCCGGCGAACGGGCAGCCGAAGCTGGTCATCGCCCCCTGCGGGGCCGGGACCTACCAGGTACTCCGCCGCTTCGACGGCGCCACCAGTGGTGAGAAGGACGCCGAGGCCAAGTGCGCCAAGGTGGAGGGCTACACCAACTGGTACTTCTTCAACAGCCCTCTGGACACGCTCGACTTCGTGCTCTGCCTGAAGTCGCGCTGACTCCCGACCACCCCTTGGGGAGAAAATGACTACCTACGGTTCGCCTGCGGGCGGCTACCCCGACGACCCGTCCCACCGGCCGCCCGCCTCGCCGTCCTCCGGGGGAGGTTATCCACCGCCGTACCAGGGCGGTGGCTATGAGCCCACACCGCAGTGGGGTCAGCCGCCCGGCCGCCAGGAACCACCGACCATGCCCTGGGGCCAACAGCCCGACCCGGGGTACCCGGGTCAGCACCCCGATCCGGGCTACCCGGGTCAGCAGCAGAATCCGGGCTACCCGCCGTCCGGGTCGGGCTATCCCCCGCCGCCCGGGACGTACCCGCCGCCGGCCGGGTC
>NZ_WVUH01000626.1 GCF_017614955.1 Micromonospora echinofusca | reverse complement strand
GCGCACCGCCGTGCGCCACCAGCCCACCGACCAGGATCGCCACCTCGCCGGGTACGACCAGTCCGAGCGGGGTCGAGGATTCCAGCGCCGGCAGGACGAACACCAGGATCAGGACGAGGACGGGCGGCAACCCGGCGAGCACCGCCACCACCCTGTCCATTCGCTGATTGTCGCCCGCGACGCGTTCCGGCGTGGCCGGGAGCGGTGCGAGACCGCCAGCCTCATCCGGTACCCGGACCGGATGGTCCGTCACCATCGCGGGTGATCACACTGAAGTGACCCTCGGACTCCATCCGGACGCTCTCCCGCTTGAGCAGCACGCGCAGCAGGAAGAAGATGCTCAGATAGATGGCGGTCCCCCGCAGCGCGATCTCCCACAGCGGTGTGTCGGGGACCAGGAGGTTCCGCCAGTCGCTCACCCAGCGGGGCTACCCGGGCACTCCCCGCCCACACTCCTGCAGCGGCCGAGACGTTCGGCCTGCTCCGCACCGGGTAACCGCGCGAAGCCGACACGAAGGAGGCCGACATGCGGTACCAGCAGTCGGATGTCGAGGTCGTCTACCGTCGCGGCGACTGGCGGAGCTGGTCGGACGTCGAGCGTTGGCTCGAACGGGGAATGAGCCGCGACCAGCAGGCCGACAACGAACTCAGCGAGGCGGAGTCCCGGCAGTTGCTCGACGACGTCCGTCAACTCGCCCGACGGGGTGACGACCTGCCACCCGACCCGGCCGGTGCCTACCGGGCGCTGCGGGCGGTCCATTCCCGCTGAGCCCTGAGGTGTGACCGCCCTCCGGCCACGTGGGCGGGCGGTTCAGCGTCCGCCCACGTGACCTGGGCCGGGCGGTCAGACGTTCACGTGGAAGTGCACCGCGAAGTAGCCGGTGTCCGCCGTGGAGTTGGACGCCTCCACGCCGACCCACCCGTGGAACGTCCCGGTGTCACCGATCACCTGGAGTTGCGGCTTGCGGTGCGAGCCACCGGTGTAGCAGGTGCTCGACGTCAGGCAGGTGCACCAGTGCTCGTAGAAGTTCCGCCGTCCCGCTCCCGCGAGGTAGTAGCGGATCGGGGCGGAGGTGGCGCCGTTCGGGCAGGACGAACAGGTGGCGGTCGGCGGGCTGAGCCAGCTCAGGCAGTTCCCGTTGCATCGGGCGAACGACCGGAGGTCCATCCCGCTGGGGCCGGCGGCACCGGTGCTGCCGCTGTAGCCGGCGTACCGGCCGGTGTACTGGGTCAGCGGGATGTTGCTGACCGGCGTGTACGCGTCGTTCGAGGCGGAACTGCCGAAGCCCCAGCCGACGGTGACCCCGTAGTTGGAGCTGACGAAGTCGAGCCGGGCCAGGTCGCTGGCGGGCTGGCTGACCGCCCAGGTCTCCTGGACGTTCCCGCTCCAGGTGATGGTGATGCTGCCACCGGAGTTGGTGTACGTGCCGCTCAGGGACTTCACGACGCCACCGGGCTGGAACCCGGCGGCGGTCCGTACCTCGCAGTCGTGGCCGGTGCAGCCGGTCGTCCGGACGCCCGTGCCGGCGGCCCCGACGACGGTGGACCGGTTCCAGTACCAGAAGCTCTCGGTCACCGTGCCGTCGCCGAAGAAGTAGTAGGTCGCCAGCCGGACCCAGACCGGGGCGGTGGCGGG
>NZ_WVUH01000625.1 GCF_017614955.1 Micromonospora echinofusca | reverse complement strand
ACGTTGGCCAGTCGCGCGATGCCGCTGGCGGTCAAAGTCGCTTCGCTGGGGGCCAGGTTCGGCTCTGTCGTCACCCGTGAACGCTAGCACGACGTATGAACTTGTGTACACGGTTCACAACGTCTATGGTCCTCGGTGACTCAGGGTTGCCGCTCTTGTGGAGGACCAATGCCGCGTCGTGGGCGTAGTACCACCATCGGAAAATTCGCGAAGTTCTACCAGGACCGCCGGGTATCCGAGATCCGGGTACTCGGCGAGCTGCTGCGGCGCGAGCAGAGCACCGAGCCCGGCGAGGACCCGCAACCGCGCGACTCACCGGAGATCCTGACCGCCCGCTGATCCGAACCCGCCTGTCCCGACAACCGAAGGAGGACCATGAACACCCTTGCTCGCACCTGCACCTGCACCGCCAACCGCTCCACCACGAGCGTGCACACCGGTTCCGTACGTCTGGCACGGCGCACGACGGTACGGCTCCAGATCCGGCGACAGTGTCCCGCCGCAGGCGTACGCGAGTGTGCGCCTTGATCCGACCGTCGGCGCGGCCATCGCGAAGGCGTACATGACCGCCCCGGTGCGCGACGAACGCGCCTACGCCGCGTACGCGGCGTTCTGCCGGGAAACGGTACGGCAGTACCACTTCCTGGTAGGGCGGGTCGAGTTCGGCGGACTGGGCGTGCGGATACGCATCGTCGACAACGACCCGTACACCGACGTCGAAGCCATGCTCGACGACGTACGGCGACGCGAGTTGAAGGTGTGGGCCAGCGCGGCCAGCGGCAACCCGCACCCGTATCTCAGCGACGGGGAGAACGACATGTTCCGCGCCGTCCACGACGTCTTCGGGCACGCGGCGACCGGCTGCGGATTCGACCGGCACGGCGAGGAGGCGTCCTGGTGGAAACACAGCACCATGTACTCGTCGCTGGCCCGGCGGGCCATGACCACCGAGACGCGCGGGCAGAACTGCGCCCTGATCTTCCACTACGGGGGCGGCCGGTTCGCGGAGCAGAAGGCAACGTTGCTGCCCCGGTCGTTCAGCGATCCACGCCCGGTGCGGGTCGTGGCAGCCGACGCGACCCGGACCGTTCCCCGCTGAGGTGATCGATCTCCTGGCGGAGGTTGCGCACCGCGGGATGCTCCGGCCCGTCCACCCGGACCCGGTCCTGCAGCAGCGCGGTCAGCTGCCGCAGGGCCCGGTCCCGTTCACCGAGCTGTACGTGGGCGCGCGCGGCGCGTAGCCGCAGGGCGAACACCAGCGGGTCGTCGTCGCCGTTGCGGCTGGCGTGGTGGTCGGCGAGCCGTCGCCACTGGCGGGCGGCGGCTCGGAACTCGCCGGCGGCGTGCAGTTGTTCGGCGATCTTCTCGATCTGCTGCACGTCGAGCGGAGACTGCTCGGTGGCGACTGCGGCGTCGCCGTGGGCCGGGGGCGGTACCCGCCCGACGATCGCGGCGTACTTCTGTACGGCTGCGGCGGTGGCGCCATCGAGCAGCCCGGGTATCGGCGGCAGGTCCCGGGACAGCGGCGCCAGCGTGGCGTAGACCTCGGCGGCGCTGGCCGGCCGGTCCTCAGGACGGATCGCCAGCAGCGCGTGCACCAGGTCGTCGAGTACGGCCGGGATCTCCGGTCGTAGCCGGGAGG
>NZ_WVUH01000624.1 GCF_017614955.1 Micromonospora echinofusca | reverse complement strand
GGTGGCCGCCGGGGCGGGTGCGGGCGCCTGGGAGATCCAGGAGGAGCGGGTACGCCAGGAGCGGGCCACCGCCGAGGCGGCGCGGCTGCGGGCGGACGAGATCCGGGCGGTGCTCGCCGCACCGGACGCGGTGCTGCGGACCGAGGGGGTGGCCGGCGGCGGCCGGGTGACGGTGGTGGCCTCGGCCAGCCGGGACCGGGCGGTGGCGGTGCTCGCCGGGCTGGCCGAGCCGGGGCCGGGGCGGGCCTACCAGCTCTGGCTGCTGGACGGCACCGGGGCCAGTTCCTCCGGCGTGCTCCGGGCCGGCGAGACCACCACGACGATGCTGATCGACGGGGTACGCGGCAAGAGCCGCTTCGGGGTGACCGAGGAGCCGGCCGGCGGTTCGGCGCAGCCGACCACCACCCCGGTGGTGCTGATGCCGGTCACCTGACCTGCGTTGACCGTACGGCGGACAAAATTTCAGAAAAAAGTTGAGCCGAGACCCATCCGAACGGGCGGCTGCGAACGAATCCCCTACAGAACCACGACACCGTGACCTGAAGGGACAACCGATTCCGATGCGTACCCGCACCCGCATGTTCGCCGCCGTCGCCGCTGCCACCCTCGCCCTCGGCCTCACCGCCTGCGGCGGGGACACCGAGGAGGACACCGCCGCCCCGGCGCCGGCCACCAGCGCGCCGGAGATGGCCAGCCCGAGCAGCGCGCCGATGACGGACGGCGAGTTCGGGCCGGGCTGTGCCGCCGTACCGACCGACGCCAGCAACCCGGGCAGCTTCGAGGCGATGGCCAAGGTGCCGGTGGCCACCGCCGCCTCCGGCAACCCGCTGCTGTCCACCCTGGTCACCGCGGTCAAGCAGGCCGGCCTGGTCGACTCGCTCAACTCCGCGCCGGCCGCCACGGTCTTCGCGCCGACCAACGACGCGTTCGCCAAGCTGCCCAAGGCCGACCTGGACAAGGTACTGGCCGACAAGGACATGCTGACCAAGATCCTCACCTACCACGTGGTGGGGGAGAAGCTCGCCCCGGCGCAGCTCGCCGGCCCGCACAAGACCCTCCAGGGTGGTGAGCTCACCGTCGCGGGCAGTGGCACGAACTTCACGGTCAACGGCAACGCGGCCGTGGTCTGCGGCAACGTGCAGACCGCCAACGCCACCGTCTACATCGTCGACACCGTCCTGATGCCCGCCTCCTGACCCGGTACCACCGATCCCGCCCGGGGCCCGACCGGTGGTCGGGCCCCGGGCCGTAACGAGGAGGAGGACCGGATGCGACGGCTGCTCGTACCGGCCGGTGCCGCACTGCTGGCGACCGCCGCCGGGGTGACCGGCGCGGAACTGCTCGCCTCGGCCACCCGGCCGCAGGCCGGGCCCCTGGTGGCGGTCGGCGCCGCGATGATCGACGCGGCACCCACCCCGGTCAAGGAGTTCGCGGTCCGCACCTTCGGTACGTACGACAAACCGGTGCTGCTGGCCGGCATCGGGCTGGTCCTCGCCGCCCTGGCCGTACCGACCGGGGTGCTGGCCGTCCGCCGGCGGCTCGCCGGACCGGTCGGCGCCGGTCTACTCGGGGTGGCCGGGGCCGCCGCAGCACTGACCCGGCCGGCGGCCCGCCCGTGGGACGTCCTGCCGTCGCTGGTCGGCGCGCTCCTCGCCGCCGGGGTGCTGGGGCTGTCTC
>NZ_WVUH01000623.1 GCF_017614955.1 Micromonospora echinofusca | reverse complement strand
GGATGCGGTCGACCGGCTCCTCGACGGCCCGACACCGCCCACCGACGCCGACCCGGACCCCCTGGCCCGCCTGCTGGCCGCCGCCGCCGCCCCGGCCCGACCCGACGAACTGGCCCGGGAGGAGGCCGCCGTGGCGGCGTTCCGGACCATCCGGGCCGCCGCGCCGGAACAGGTGACCCCACCCGCGTCGGCCCGTCGCCGGGGCACCGGCGCGCTGGCCTGGATCGCCGGTCTCGCCACCGTCGCCACGGCCGGGGTGGCGGTGGCCGCCGGTGGCCTCGGCCGCACCGAGGATCCGGCACCGTCGGAGGCCCCGGGCACCCCACGCGGATCCGCGGCGGCCACCCCCGGCGCGTCGCCCGGTACCACGACCCGGTCCGCGTCGGCCGCGCCGACCTCCGGTACCCCGCGCCCGACCACGGGCACGGTACGGCCCGAGGTCGGGCAGGCCGATGCCCGGAAGCTCTGCGCCGCCCTGCTCAGCAAGGGCAGCGCCGAACGGGCCCGGGAGGCCGGTACGCCCAGCTACCGCCAGCTCGTGCTGGCCGCCGGTGGACCGGAGCAGGTGGAGGGGTACTGCCGGCAGCTGCTGCGGATCCCGCCGGAGCCGACCCACCGGTCCACCGAGCGCCCGGACCGGCCCAGCAGGGTGCCCACCGACGGGCCGGCCCGGACCGGCAGTCAGGTCACCCCGGGCCCGCGTTGACCCGGTCCGTCATCGGACAGCACCGATCCGTTTACCGGGGGCGGATAGTCTGACCATCTGCTAGACAGGGTGGGACGAGCCCGGTCGCATGGACCGGCCGGAGCCCATCCCTGGGCGGAAGGGGACTGCCGTGGTCACGTCACCGGGGCTGGACCGGGCCGAGGTGCTGCACGAGGTCGGTGCCGCCGAACGGCACCTGGCCAGGATCTGTTTCAAGACCGGCCCACCCACCTACACCGGTACCGAGCTGGAATGGACCGTCCACGACGCCGTCGACCCGGCCCGTCCGGTCTCCCGGGACCGGTTGCGTACCGCACTCGGCCGGTACGCCCCGCAGACCCTCGACCCCGCCCGGGACGCGGACCCGCTGCCCCGGGGTGGTGCGGTCACCGTCGAACCCGGCGGGCAGGTGGAGATCTCGACCCGCCCCCAACGCTCCCTGACCGAGCTGGCCGACGCCACCGACGCCGACATCGCCACGCTCACCGGGCTGCTGGCCGCCGCCGGACTGACCCTCGGTGACAGCGGCATCGACCCGCACCGACCACCCCGTCCGGTGGTCGACACCCCGCGCTACCGTGCCATGCGGTGCGTGTTCGACCGGCGCGGGCCGGCCGGCCGGACGATGATGTACAGCACCGCCGGCCTCCAGGTCTGCCTGGACGCCGGGGAACCCGAGCAGGTCGGGGCGCGCTGGGTCGCCGCGCACGCCCTCGGACCACCGCTCGTCGCGGCGTTCGCCACCGCCGGCCGGCACAACGGCCGGCCTGCCGGCTGGGCCTCCGCCCGGATGGCCGCCTGGCTCGACATCGACCCCGCCCGGACCGGCCCGGTCTGGTCGCCCGGGGCGACCGGTGACCCGGTCGCGGCCTGGATCCGGTACGCCCTCGACGCGCCGCTGCTCTGCCTGCGCGCCGACCGCACCGACTGGACACCCCCGGCCGGGGTCACCTTCGCCGACTGGGTCGGCGAAGGTGACC
>NZ_WVUH01000622.1 GCF_017614955.1 Micromonospora echinofusca | reverse complement strand
GACCGGACCGGTGCGGCTCGGCGATCACGGGGGCCGGGGGTGGGCGGCCTCGGTCGTTCGACGATCGTCAGGAGCCGATTGCGTGGACCGGGAAAGTCTACGTCCGGAATGCCGGCCCGCCACGACGCGACATCAGCAAGCTCTGATTAATCGGGACTAACTAGCCATTTCGGCGATTCGGGTATGGGATTTCCGGACTTTTGTGACCCATCTCACTGTTGGCGGATCTCGTTCCCCGCGTGGTCAGCCGCGCGACGGCCGGCGGTCGCGCACTGAAATCTGTGACAGCCCCTAGTGTTGCCAATCGTAAGCTGTAACACTTGTCGCGTGTATGGCAACGACTTCCCCGGTACCGACGACGCTCCCGGTGGTGGCCTGCTCGGACAGGTCGAGGCGGCGGAGGAGGCGCTCCGGCGGGCCGCCGAGCGGGGCCGACCGGACGGCCCGGCGCCCGGCGACGACCTCCAGGCGTACTTCGACGAGGTGATCGCGGCCGACCAGAAGATCGAGCCGAGGGACTGGATGCCCGAGGCGTACCGCAAGACGCTGATCCGGCAGATCGCCCAGCACGCCCACTCGGAGATCATCGGGATGCAGCCCGAGGGGAACTGGATCTCCCGGGCGCCGTCCCTGAAGCGCAAGGCCATCCTGCTGGCGAAGGTGCAGGACGAGGCCGGTCACGGGCTCTACCTGTACGCCGCCGCCGAGACCCTCGGGATCACCCGGGACGAGTTGGTCGAGCTGCTGCTCGCCGGCCGGCAGAAGTACAGCTCGATCTTCAACTACCCCACCCTCAGCTGGGCCGACGTCGGCGCGATCGGCTGGCTGGTGGACGGCGCGGCGATCGTCAACCAGGTCCCGCTCTGCCGCTGCTCCTACGGCCCGTACGCCCGCGCGATGATCCGGGTCTGCAAGGAGGAGTCGTTCCACCAGCGCCAGGGGTACGAGATCCTGCACACCCTGTCGCACGGCACCCCGGCGCAGAAGGCGATGGCCCAGGACGCCATCGACCGCTGGTGGTACCCGTCCCTGGCGATGTTCGGCCCACCGGACGGCGACTCCACGCACTCCGCCCAGTCGATGGCCTGGAAGATCAAGCGCTTCTCCAACGACGAGCTGCGCCAACGCTTCGTGGACATGTGCGTGCAGCAGGCGGAGATCCTCGGGCTCACCCTGCCCGACCCCGACCTGCGGTGGAACGAGGACCGCCAGGCGTACGACTACACCCAGCCGGACTACGACGAGCTGATGCGGGTGATCAAGGGCGACGGGCCGTGCAACCGGGAACGGATGACGCACCGCCGTCGCGCCCACGCCGACGGGGCCTGGGTACGGGAGGCCGCTGCGGCGTACGCCGCGAAGCGGGCGGCCGAGAGGGAGAGGGTGGCGGCGTGACCACGGAACAGTGGCCGTTGTGGGAGGTCTTCGTCCGGCCCCGGCGCGGGTTGTCGCACAGCCACGTCGGCAGTCTGCACGCCCCGGACGCCGAGCTGGCCCTGCGCAACGCCCGGGACCTCTACACCCGTCGGCAGGAGGGCGTCTCGATCTGGGTGGTACCGGCGGGCGCGATCACCGCGTCCAGCCCGGACGAGAAGGACGCCTTCTTCGACCCGGCGGCGGACAAGGTCTACCGCCATCCCACCTTCTACGAGGTGCCGGACGGGGTGGCCCACCTGTGACCCCCACCGTCC
>NZ_WVUH01000621.1 GCF_017614955.1 Micromonospora echinofusca | reverse complement strand
GTGTGCCGGCCCGGGGTGAGTTCGTGGAGGCGGGTTCGGAGCTTGAGCAGCGGTTGGCGGGGATCTGGTGTCAGGTGTTGGGCCTGGACCGGGTCAGCGTCACCGCCAGCTTCTTCGACCTCGGCGGGCACTCGATCAACGCCATCGCACTCGTCGGCGCGCTGCGCAACGCCGGCCACCCGGTCTCGGTCCGCGACGTCTTCGTGCACCGCACCGTCGCCGCGCTCGCCGCGCACCTCACCGCCCAGCAGGCCACGACCGAGGAGACCACCGAGGCGGTACCGGCCTTCCAGGCGGTCGCCCCGTTCAGCCTGATCGGCGCCGAGGACCGGGCTCTGCTCCCGGCCGGCCTCGCCGACGCGTACCCGTGTGCCCAGGTGCAGCTCGCCATGCTGGTGGTCACCCTCACCGACCAGGAACGGCGTACGTACCACAACGTCTCGGCGTTCCCGATCACCGACGGTCAGCCGCTCGACGCCGACGCGCTGCGCCGGGCCGTCCAGGCCGTCGTGGACCGGCACGACATCCTGCGTACCTCGTTCGCCCTGGACGGTTACTCGGTACCGATGCAGCTCGTGCACGCCGACGTGCCGGTCGACATCACCCTGCTCGACCTGCGGGACCTGCCGACCGAGGAGGCCGAGACCCGGCTGCGGGCGTACATGGCCGCCGAGCGGGCCACGCCGTTCCGGCCCGACGAGGTACCGCAGATGCGCATCGCCGGTGCCGTCGGGCGGGACGACCAGTGGTGGTTCGTGCTGACCATGTCGCACGGCATCCTGGAAGGCTGGAGCCACCACTCCCTGCTGATGGAGATCCTCGACAACTACCGCAGCGTCCGGGACACCGGTGCCCTGGCGGCCTTCGACGCCCCGCCGGTCCGGTACGCCGACTTCGTCGCCGGTGAGGTCGAGTCGCTCGCGTCCGACGAGGACCGCGGTTACTGGCAGGACGTCGTCGCCAAGCCGGTCTTCGAACTCCCGCCCGGCTGGGGCGAGGACGAGAGCGTGCCGGCGTACGAGTGCGGCACCCGGGTACCGCTGCACGACCTGATGGACGGGCTGCGCGACCTGGCCAGCCGGACCGGCACGTCGCTGAAGAGCGTCCTGCTGGCCGCGCACCTGAAGGTGATGAGCCAGCTCACCGCCGAGCCCGTCTTCACCAGCGGCCTGGTCTGCCACGGCCGGCCCGAGGTGACCGGCGCCGACCGGGTGTACGGCATGCACCTGAACACCCTGCCGTTCGTGCACGACGCGCGGGTGGGGACGTGGCGGGAGCTGATCCGGCAGACGTTCGACACCGAGCTGGCGTTGTGGCCGCACCGGCGGTACCCGCTGCCGGCCGTGCAGCGGCTCGGTGACGGGCGCCGCCCGATCGAGATCCTCTTCAACTACCTGGACTTCCAGCAGGTCGACACCGAGCGGGTCGGCTTCGTCGACGCCATCTACGAGGCCAGCGGCGAGTTCGGGCTGCACGTCTCCACGCTCGACGGGGTGCTCAGCATCCTGGCCCAGCCGCACGTGGTCAGCTACCCCAACGTGGTACGCCTCGGCGGCATGTACCGCGCGGTCCTCGACGCCATGATCGCCGATGTGGACGGGGATGCCCGCGCCACGTACCTGCCGGAGTCCGAGTTGCCGGTGGTGTTGGTGGATGGGGTGCCGGTGGTGGAGCCGGTGGTGCGGTCGGTGTTGGTGGAGGTGGAGTCGCGGGT
>NZ_WVUH01000620.1 GCF_017614955.1 Micromonospora echinofusca | reverse complement strand
GGGGTGGACAGGTCCAGGACGACACCCACGGCGAGGATCAGCAGGATCGAGGCGACGAAGCCGCCCACGTTGACGATGCCGGTGGCGCTGCTGATGCGGTGCAGTGGATTCGAGGTGCGCGCGTAGTCGAAACCGATCACCGACCCGGGGCCGTTGACCGCGAGGACCAGCACCAGGACGACCAGCAGCCAGCGCGGGGCCGGTCCGGGCCAGGCGAGGACGGCGGCCCAGACGGCGGCGGTGCCGGCGGTGATGGTGAAGACCACCACCGAACGGTGGAACGGGTACCGGGTGCACAGGTACCCGACGAGCGGACCGGACGCCAGGGACGCGACGGTCAGCAGGGTGAGCAGCCAGGCGGCGGCGGTCGGCGACAGGCCCTGCGCCTGCACGAGGAACGGGAACCCCCAGAGCAGCGCGAAGACCGCGCCGGAGAACTGGGTGACGAAGTGGGTCCACAGTCCGAGCCGGGTGCCGGGGTGCGACCAGGCGGCGGCCAGTTCACCCCGGACGGCCGCCGGCCCGGCGGGCACCGCCTGCGGACCACGGCCCGGGGTGTCCCGGACGGCGGCGAGCACGAGCAGCAGCACGGTGGCACCGAGCGCGGCGGCGGTGAGGAACGCCGGGGTCCAGCCGGCGTGGTGCAGCAACGCGACCAGGGGTACCGCGGCGAGGATCGCGCCGAGCTGACCGAGCGTGCCGGTGAGCTGCACCATGAGCGGGTTCCGGCGCCCGGGGAACCAGAACGTGACGACCCGCAGCACGCTGATGAAGGTCATCGCGTCGCCGAGCCCGACCAGGACCCGGGCGGCCACGGCCAGCCGCACGTCGGTGGTGACCGCGAAGCAGACCTGGCCGGTGACCATGAGGGCGGCGCCGGTGACGAGCAGCCGCCGGGAGCCGTACCGGTCGAGCAGCACCCCGACGGGTATCTGCATGGCGGCGTACACGGCGAGCTGGGCCACCGAGAAGGTGGCCAGGGCGGCGGCGTTGATGTCGAAGCGGTGCGTGGCGTCGACCCCGGTGACCCCGAGCGAGCTGCGGTGGAACACGGCGGCGACGTAGGCGCTGAGCGCGACCGCCCAGATCAGGACGGCGGGGCGGCGCACTGTGGCCGGTCCGGCGGTCACCTCAGGGTCCGCAGCACGGTTCCGGAGTTGTCGATGTGCGCGCGGACCGCGTCGCGCCAGCGTTGCGGGTCGTCGCCGTCGAGCGCGGCGAGTTGGGCGGCGTGCTCGGCGAGGGCGACCCGGGCCCAGCCGGGCGAGAGCCGGAAGCTGGTCTCCCCCATCCGCAGTTGCCGGTCGCGGAGCCGGTGGTACAGCTCGGCGAGGATCTCGTTGCCGGCGGCCTCGACCACACTGGCGTGGAAGGCCCGGTCGGCCTCCATCAGGGCGCGCACGTCACCGGCGGCGTGGGCGGCGCGCATCCGGTCGAGCCAGTCGGCGAGCACCGGGCGCAGCGCGTCCCGCTGCGACCAGACCTGGTCGGCGGCGTGCAGTTCGACCAGCCGGCGGGCTTCGATCACGTCGGTGATCTCGCGGACGGAGACCGGCCGGATCAGGGCGCCCCGTTTGGGGTACAGCCGGACCAGGCCCTCGGCTTCGAGGCGGAGCAGGGCCTCCCGGACCGGGGTGCGGGAGACACCGGTGGCCTCGGCGATCTCACCTTCGCTGATCAGGAGACCGCCGGGGTAGACCTGTTCCAGGATGCCCCG
>NZ_WVUH01000061.1 GCF_017614955.1 Micromonospora echinofusca | reverse complement strand
GTTGTTGCCGGAGGGCCGCCGCGAGGGCGGGGATCCCGCCGGTCAGGGTGATTCGGTATTTCGGTGTGGTGGTGAGGTAGCGGGCGAGGTGCGTGGCGTCCGCGAAGCCGAAGACGTGGTCCTCATGCTGGACGTCGAGGACGGTCAGGCTGCTGGCAGCGACGGTGTGCAGGTTGCCGCTGTGGAAGCTCTCGTAGAGGCTCGGTCGATTGGTGGCGCCCGGATCGAGACCGGCGGTGTGGACGAGACGATCGAGTTCGACGTAGCTGTCCAGCGACTTGGTGACCAGGACGACGACGCCGCCCGGGCGTAGGCAGCGGGCGATCTCCGCGACGACGGCGGCCGGCGTCGGCGAGTGGTACAGGCAGAAGGCGGCGACTGCGGCGTCAGCAACGTTGTCGGGCAGGGGCAGGCGGTGAAAGTCGGCGCAGACCATCACACCGCGCGCGCCAGCGTCGCCGAGGCGGCTGCGGGTGGTGTCAAGTAGCGCGGCCGAGGCGTCGACTGCCACCAGTTGCCCGGGCCGGAGCCGGTTGGCCAGGCGCAGGGTCGTGGTGCCGCGCCCGCAACCGATGTCGAGCACGACCGCCCCGGATCGGATCCGAGAGGCGAGCAGGTCGGCGATCGCGTCGGCCACGTTGCTTCCGCTGATCTTGGCTTGGTGCAGCGCGTGGGTGCGGTCGGTGAGCCGAGCGGCACCCTGGTAGAGGTCGCCGTGGACCAGCGTGGAATCAAGGAACGGGTTGGCCGACATCAGTCGCCTCCCGTCCCGCTGTGGTCAGGTCACGGACTGTTGCTCGTCGCGGACGCGGTCGATCAGCCGGGCGGCCTGGCGGCGGCTGGTGAGAGTGATCAAACGGACATGTGGTCCGTGCTCGCGGAGCAGGCCCTGGACTCGCGGGCGCATGGTACGCCGGTAGCCGAGGATGTAGCGGATGAAGTTCCAGGTGATCCGGTCGTAGACGCCGTCCTGGTGGTGTTGCCCGCCCCGATACCGCCAGCGCCGCTGGGCGATGCCCCACAGGCAGGTCGTGGCGGGCAGGTCGAGGAAGATCACTGTGTCGGCTGCGGCCAGCCGGATCGGCAGGGAGCCAGCGTAGTTGCCTTCGATGATCCACCGTTCGCCGACGACGAGTTTCTCCTGCTGGGCAGCGAATTCGTCCTGCGGCAGCGGCCTCCAGTGCTCGTCGTAGTAGATCGCGTCGAGGTGGGTCAGCGGCGCGTCGAGGACCCGGGCCAACTGGCGCGCGACGGTGGACTTGCCGCTCCCGCCGCAGCCGATGATGGCGATCCTGTCCACGGTTCTCCAGGGTAGTGGTGTGGTGAGCGCGATCGGTGGTGACACGGTGAGTCACGACCTCACCGGCCCCGGGTGACGCAGCAGGTAGTCGAGCACCTTGAGTTGGGTCGAGAGCCGGAACGGGTCGAGAAGACGCAGGCATTCGGTGATGAGGCTCGCGTGCTCACCGGTGCCGGCGATCTCGGTGAGCCAGTCGATGCGGTGCCGCACGTCGGTGGCGTCCCGGACGGTCAGCGACGAGGGAACGAACGCGACGGCGCCTCGCATGTCGGCGGGAAGCAACGGTAGGCAACCGGCGAGAACGGCCTCAAAGATCCGCTGGGTCATCTGCCCGGCGGCAGCGTACCGGGCGGGCAGCAGTAGGACGGTGGCGAGAGCGTCGGTGTAGATCTCAGCCACGCGCGGGAACGGGACTCGGCCGATGAAATTCAGGTGTGGCCAGCGTGTGGTGTTGGTCCACTTGCCCGCGATGAGGTGGGGAAGGTGGACGGCGGCCGGCGCGAAGTATGTGTCGAAGGCGTGGTCGCGGTCGTACTGATTGCCGACGTACGCCAGTGGGGTACGTCGGGGCAGGGCAGCCAGCGTGGCGGGATCGGCGGCGTCGATGGCCGTGTCGGCGACCGGGAAGAGCAGCGGAGCTGTGCCGGGAGTTGGGTGTAGGGCGGGTTCGCAGATGGTGACGTTGCGGGTACGGCGGAGCGGGTCCGTGGCGGGCAGCCGACGGTCCTTGTCCCACAGGATCGTCGGGGTGCGGAGCCCGTGGGTGTAGTAGTCGAGCAGCCCGGCTTGGCGGTGCAGGTCGCAGGTGTGGCCGGGTCGCCCGCAGGCGGTGGTGTTGCGGCCGGGGATGGGCCAGCGCCATTCGAGGAACAGGGCGTCGATGTCGGGTAGGCCGACGTCCCAGCGGTACTGGCCGGTGAGGTCGTCGCCGGCTTCGCACAGGTCGCGGTTGGGTTGTAGGAAGACGATGTCGTGGCCGGACGCGCGTAGTCCGTCGACCAGGGGCCGGCGGTGACTGCGGCCTCCGTCCGGGGTGTCGGTGATGCCGGGGCCGAGGAATCCCCAGAAGCTGTAGCCGATCTTCACTTGGTCACCCACCAGTCTTCGATGAGCAGGGCATCGAGGCCGGACTCGGTGAGGCAGTCCAGGGCCATGTCGGGTGTGCCGCAGAGCGGCTTGCCCTTGATGTTGAGCGAGGTGTTGATCAGGACGGGGTGGCCGGTGAGCTTGCCGAAGCGGGTGAGGACATCGGCGAGGAAGGGGTGTTGCTCGCGGGTGACGGTCTGGACCCGGGCGGTGCCGTTGACGTGCACGATCGCGGGTAGCTGGTCGCGGGTCAGCTCGGTCACCGGTGCTGCGAGCGACATGTACGGCGACGGTTGGCGCAGCCGGAAATAGTCGGTGGCCCTGTCGGCGAGGATGACAGGGGCGAACGGTCGGAACGGCTCGCGGAACTTGACGGTGGCGTTGAGCCGCTCGACCACGCCGGCCTCTAGGGGAGAAGCGAGGATCGACCGGTGCCCCAGCGCCCGTGGGCCGGCCTCCAGCGCGCCGGTGAACAACCCCACGATCGCCCCGTCGGCCAATGTCCGGGCCAGATGGCGGACCGGATCAGCGGGTCGGCTCGCGTGCAGTCCGGCGCGTGGTGCCGCTGGTAGTGCCAGGTCGGGATAGGCGGGGCCGAGGTAGCAGTGATGGCGCAGGCCCGTGGGTGGGCGGCCGGTCACGTTGAGCCAGACCTGGGCGGCGGCGCCGATCGCGGTGCCCGCATCCCCGGGGGCGGGCGGTACATGCACCTCGTCGACGATGCCGGCCTGCGCGATGAGGCCGGCGCTCACGCAGTTCATCGCAACCCCACCACCCAGGCAGAGCAGCCCCGAGCCGGTCAGCCGGCGGGCCCGTTCGGCGAGGTGCAGCATCACCTGCTCGGTGCGTTCCTGCAGCGCAGCGGCGAGGTCGGCGTGCACAGGCTCTACCGATGCATTGGGCGTGCGGGGCGGGCAGGTGGCGGCGGTGAACGCGGGTGTGACCCGGCCGTAGCGGCTGGCGAGCACCCGCAGGGCGATCAGCGCGGGGTCGAGGGTGAAGCCGTCGGGGGTGAGCCGGATCGCCTGGGACATCAGGTCCCGGAACCGGGCTGGGTCGCCGAGGGCGGCCAGCGCCATCACGGTGCCTTCCTCGTCGCCGCGCCGCCAGCCGAGGTGTTCGGTGACGGCGCCGTAGGCGTAGCCGAGGGAGGCCGGGTCGTCGATCGAGTGCACCAGGTCGAGCTTGAGCCGTGAGTTGCGCTGACGGGCGTGCCAGGTGGTGGTGGTCTGCAACTCGCCGAGGCTGTCGACGATCAGGACCGCCGCGTCGTCCACACCGGCGGCGGCGAATGCGTACAGGGCGTGCGCGCGGTGGTGCGATACCGGCTTGAGTCGGGCGCGCGGGAACCGCTCGGCTAGGTCTCGCATCCGGGCCTGGTAGCGGCGGTGGACCGTGGTGAAGCTGCGGGCCCGGGGGACGGCTCGGGCGCGGCTGGCCGGCTGTCGCAGCTGGGCCGGAAGTTGGCCCAGCGCGCGTAGATAGCGGCGCCCGTCGAAGTTGTACGCGACCGTGGTCACGTCCGACGGCGACAGACCGGCCTCGCCGAGCAGCCAGGCGACACCGTGTATCGGGTACGCCTTGCTGTGCTTGACCCCGTCGAGCCGTTCCTCCTCCACGAAGCCGATCAGATGGCCGTCAACCAGCAGCGCCGCAGCCGAGTCATGCGTGTACGCGCACAGCCCAAGCACCACATCCGCAGTCATGCCAGCTCCGGCGAGACGAGGGCCGGCTGGGTGAGGTGCTGGTACCAGGCGACAAGGGCGGCACCGAGCGGCCCTGGTGTGTCGTGGGCGAGCTTGCGCGCCAGGTTCCGCTCGCCGAGCTTCCAGGTCCGGTAGCTGGTCAGCATGCGTGAGAACGTGTCCCACGGGGTGCCGTCGGATAGGTTGCCGTCGCCGGAGATGATCTGCGCGAGGACGGCGTCCAGGCTGGGCCAGGCAACGGCGATCGGCTCCATTTCGGTGATGGCTGGCTCGTGATGGAGGCATTCGGCGGCGGCCGGCGCGTGCTCGGCGTACAAGTGCAGCGAGTCGACGTGGTGGTGGTACTCGCCGACCTCGACACCGAGCCAACCGGCCATCAACTCGTGCAGCAGGGTGGTGGCGAAGATGTCGTACGGGAAGCCGAGCCACAGGTCCTGGCTGCGCATGCTGGTGTGCATGACGAGCCGGCCCTGCCGGATGAAGAACCGGTACCCGAGGGTGCACGGCACGTCCCGGTAGCCTCGGTGATCACGAGCCGGGTCGAAGATCTGGACGACCGCCTGCCGCGACTGCCGGTCGACCGTCAACTTCCGCACGACTGCGTCGAGCTGGTCGACGCCGCTATCCCAGTGGCGAATCCGCGGCCCGTATGCGCCCCGTAACACGCCGTCATCGGCGTACTGGCGTAGGTTGTCGTTGAAGTCGAAGATCCACGGAGCGTCCGAGCCAGACAGGATCCACAGCGCCTCCGCGACCGCGAACGCCGGATTGATCATCCGGATGGGCGGGACGGCGACCAGCCGCCGACGCGGGTTCGTCAGGCACAGGTGCGCGCCGACGACCTCGGTGGTCGTCAGGTCGCGGGGAGCGGCCAGTTTGCCGTTGAGCAGTACCGCCTGGCACGCCGCAGCGAACAGCTCGCTCGCGGAATCCGCAGTGAGAACGATCATGGAAGGTTCCTTCCCAGTCAGGAGGTGAAGGTGGCGAGTCGGTCGGGGGAGAGGCTGACCAGCCACTCGGACTGGCGGGCTAGGCCCTCGTGCAGGCCGACAGCCGGCCAGTAGCCGAGCAGCCGGCCCGCGAGAGTGAGGTCTGCTGAGGTCGCCGGAACGTCCCCGGGCTGGGCGTCCGCCGTTTGGACCGGGATGTGCCGGCCGGTGACCGTCGATGCCTCCTGGATCACGCCACGCATGGAGACGCTCGACCCGCCACCGACGTTGACCACCGCCCACGAGGCGTCGACATGGGCGGCGGCGACCGTCGCGGCGATGACGTCGCTGATGTAGGTGAACTCGCGCCGCTGGCTACCGTCGCCGAAGAGCGTGACGGGCAGACCGGTGTACGCGGCGAACAACAGCCGGCCGATGGCCATATCCGGCCGCTGTCGAGGCCCGTACACCGTGAAGTAGCGCAGCGCCACGACGCTGAGTCGGCTGGCGGGGCGGCGGGCGTAGGCCAGGCACAGCTGCTCGGCGGCAAGCTTGCTCACCCCGTACGGCGAGACAGGGCGGGTCGGGTCGGCCTCACCGCTGGGCCGGTCCGTCGGGCCGTAGACGCTGGACGATGAGGCGTAGACCAATCGGCGTACGCCCGATTGGACACAGGCGGTGAGCAGCCGATGGGTACCGAGCACGTTCGCTTGGGCGTAGTCGACGAAGTCCGCCCCCCACGAGGACCGGACACCCGGCCGGGCGGCCAGGTGGAAAACGGTGTCGCAGCCGTCCACGGCATCGTCGAGCTGGTCGGCGGACAGATCCCGGCACAGAGGCGTGAACAGCGGACTTTCGACAGCTGATGCCAGATTCTCGTCGGCAATAGCGTGCTCACCCAGCCGGCGGCGATCCAGGCCGACCACCTCCACACCCCGGGACAACAGCACGTCGACCAGGTGCGAGCCAATGAACCCGGCCGCGCCAGTCACAAGCACCCGGGACATCATCGGCGTCCGTCAGCGCGAGATGGCTGCCCGAGCATGCGCTGCCACACGTAGGTGAGCAGGAGAGGCTCGACCGGAACGACCCGTGCCCGCCCGGTCGCTGTCGGCCTCCGGTGCGATACCGCCGTACACGACGTGTCGGGAGTTCGCGCGGAGGCACGCCACCAGACAGATGACGACCGGAAGACGGCGGGAGGAAGACCCGCTGCCTTTGCCGGCACTGACGGAATGCTGGCGGGTCCGCCACCGTGAGCGGCGAGGCGCGACTGCGCGTCCTCAGACCGTTCACCCCGCAGATACGTTGCCATTGGTCCCCCCAAAGTCGTCGATTGATGGGTACGGCGGCGGCCAGAACGTCGTGCGAGCTCGCTCCAGCCGACGTCGATGGCCGCCGCCGTCGCCCGGGACCCGACAGCCCGGTCATTGCAGCGCGGACCGTCGCATCCCTCGATGGATAGGTTGGCGCCGTCGGCCGTCAGGTTGAAGCCCTTGCCCGTCAGCCGGCGTCAGCAGACGACACACCGGCGCGAGTACAGGCAGCGGACGCCCCGATAGGGTTCGGGCATGAGTACCGATGCTCGGCGGGCCAGTGAGTGGACCATCCACGGCGAACGGGTCATCGACGACACCAGACGGGCAGTGCTCGGCATCGCCGACGTCGAACTGCCCGACGGCGTCCGCTTCGAGCAGTACGTCTTGCGGGTACCACCCGCCGCGATGGTCGTCGTCCTCGACGACGCCGACCGCGTCCTCATGATGTGGCGGCACCGGTTCGTAATTGACCGATGGGTGTGGGAACTCCCCGGCGGCTACCTCGACCCGGACGAGGATCCGGCCACGTGCGCGGCCCGGGAGGTCGAGGAGGAGACCGGCTGGCGACCGCGAACGATGGAGCCGATCCTCGGGTTTCAGCCGATGGTCGGCACCATCGACCAGCAGAACATCGTCTTCTTGTCCCGGGGCGCCGACAGCACCGGCGCGGCCCCCGACAGCAACGAGACCGAACGGCTCGGCTGGATCCCGCTGGCCGAGGTGGAGCAGCGAATCCATGCGGGAGAGATCGTCGGCGCGGGTTCAGTCGCCGGCCTGCTCGCGGTCCTGCTAGCCAAGGCGACCGGGCGCATCTAATCAGACTGCCTGGAGCACCGGGCGCACCCGTTCAGAGAACTCGCGCACCGCAGGTAGTCCGGCGTGCGGCGCGAGCCGATCCGCGAGGGCCGCAAGGTAGTCACGTGATCGGACCGACCCCAGTCCCTCAGCCGCTTCGACGGCCTGTACTCCCACCGAGCCGGCCTTCTCCAGTTCCCCTGACTGGGCATGGGCGACAGCCAGCAGGGCGAGGTTGAACTGCCGCCCCCGAGCGAACCTTCGGCCATCCATTTGGAGCGACCGTAGCGCGAAACGCGCCGCCAGTTCGCCACGGCCGAGCGCAGAGAAGCAATGCCCGAACTTCGCAGCCAGGTACGACTCGTCGAAGTAGCCGATCCACTGCGGCGCACTGGCGCGGTCCGCGCGGTCGAAAGCCCGTTCAGCCCGGTCCAGGGCCTCCGCGCAGGCCGTCTCGTCGCCCCCGACGGCATGGCCTTGCGCCTCCAAGACAGCGGACTCGGCCTGGATGGCACCCACCCCGGCCTCGGCGGCGGTGCGCCCGGCAGCGCGCGCCAGATCGATCGCTTCCGTCGAGGCGCCCAGGTAGGCCGCCTGATGGCTCATCGCCGCGAGGATCTCTGCGCCCAACGGCTGGTCGCCAGCTGCTGCGGCCAGCCGCAGCGCTTGGACCAGGTATCGCTGCGCCAGACCGTGCAGGCCGACGTCGTACGAAGCCCAGCCGGCGAGCTGGGTGGCCTCTGCCGCGGCGGAGAACAGCGCGGAACCGGTGCGGGCGTCGTACCGGCCCTGCAGCATCGCCGCTACCTCGGAGTTGAGGAACCGAACCAGCCCGTCACGGACGTGGGCGCCCCCGTACTGGTTGTCCAGCGCCCGGTAGACGTTCGTGATCTGCCGGACGGTTTCGACGTCCGGCTCACCCACGAGTCGCTCGCCGTCTCCAGCGAGTCGCTCGTCGAGCCGTACGGTCAGCCAACGCAGCGCCGGAGTGAGGAATACCGCCGCACTGAAACTCGCACCCACCAGAAGATCTCGCCGTTGCATGTCTTCCCGCCAGAGCTTCGCCGCGACCGCCACACCGTGTCGCCAGTCCGAGGCGAACTCTAGACCGGTCACCGCCATGTCGACCGGCTCCGCAGGCGGTGCAGTCCGTCCGCCGCTGTCGGCTGACACCGCCCGGACAAGAGCGGACAGTTGCCCGTCGGCGTTCAGCACGGCGTCGAGTAGGGCCACCACGGACATGCTCGGTCGCTTGCCGCCGGCCTCAAGATCCCACAGGTACCCATGCGAACAGTGGACCTGCTGCCCGAGCCGGCGAAGCGACAATCCTCGCCGCTCGCGCAGCTCCTTCAGACGCGGCCCGAAGGCTGGGTCAACGGCGACGGTCTGTCGCGTCATGGCACGCTCCTAAGAGGATCGTGTTGCCTGGTCACAATCTGGCCGGTGGCGGCGACGTGCCTTGACCGTACCTGCTGCAGCGCGACCATGGGATCACGAAACGTGTCGGCTGCCGCCGGGACTGCGTAGATTTCCGTGTTTGGCCTGGGTGTGGTCCGTTGGACAGGACGTAGATCCTGTCCGGGAAGGACCACGTCATGGCAGACAAGAAGAACACTGTTCAGCTTCCGCAGCCGTCGGCGGCGGAGGTGGAGTTCGCTCAGCAGTTGGTGGAGCGGGCCAAGGCCGACGGGGTGTCCCTGGTCGGGCCGGGTGGACTCCTCGTGGGGATCACCCGCACCGTGCTCGAGTCAGCCCTCGATGCCGAGCTGGATGCGCACCTCGACGAGACGGGTGTCGACGAGGCGACCGGTCGGCGGACCAACGTGCGTAACGGGGCAGGTCGCGAACCGGCCCGTCTACGTGGCGGTGGGGATCAGCCTCGACGGGGAACGTGACGTCCTGGGCATGTGGGCCGGCACCGGCGGCGAGGGCGCCAAGCAGTGGGCCGGCTACCTCACCGAACTCCGTAACCGGGGTGTGGAGGACGTGTTCATGGTCTGCTCCGACGGTGTGAAGGGCATGACCGACGCGATCGAGCAGGTCTGGCCCCAGACGGTGCACCAGCAGTGCGTCGTCCACCGGAGCCGTCAAGAAACAATTTGTTGCTTTCCGCTGCTGTCCTCGTTGGGCTCTCGTGGCGATTTTGGATGGTCTGCGTGCCCAGCTCGCGGCGCGGCTCGACGCGTTGCTGCCTCATCTGAACGAGCGGCAGCGGCGGTTACTGCTCGGGGTCGAGGCCCGGCTGCTCGGGCACGGCGGGATCCGGGTGGTGGCGCAGATCGCTGGGGTCAGCGAGACCACGGTGCGCCGGGGTGTGTCCGACATGGAGGCCTCCGCCGAACCGATGACGGTTGGACGGGTCCGTCGGGCCGGCGGCGGCCGCATCCGCGCTGAGGAGCATGATCCGGGCTTGGTGCCGGCGTTGCTCGGGCTGGTAGAGCCAGACGAGCGGGGCGACCCGTGCTCCCCGTTGCGCTGGACAACAAAATCGCTGCGGCACCTGGCCGCCGAACTGGGCCGGCAGGGCCGGACGGTCTCAGCGATGACGGTCGGGCGCCTGTTGAAGGCCAACGGGTTCAGCCTGCAGGCCACCGCCAAGACCCTGGAAGGCGACCAGCACCCCGACCGGGACGCCCAGTTCCGATATCTCAACGAGCAGGTCAAAGACCATCAAGCCGTTGGTCAGCCGGTGATCAGTGTGGACGCGAAGAAGAAGGAACAGGTGGGGCTACTGCCGATGGCCGGGCGGGAATGGCGGCCGTCCGGACAGCCAATCCAGGTCGAAGACCATAGCTTCTTCGCCGGCCCGCGAGTGGAAACGGTCATCCCTTACGGGATCTACGACATGACCACGAACACCGGCTGGGTCAACGTCGGGCTCGACCACGACACGGCAGCGTTCGCGGTCGCCTCGATCCGAGCCTGGTGGCGCGCCCGAGGGCGCCTCGACTATCCGCAGGCCACACGCCTGCTGATCACTGCGGATGCCGGAGGATCGAACAGCTACCGCTACCGGCTCTGGAAGGCCGAACTGGCCGCGTTCGCCGCCGAAGCGGGCCTGACGGTCACGGTCTGCCACTTCCCGCCGGGCACCTCGAAGTGGAACAAGATCGAGCATCGCCTGTTCTCCCACATCACGACCAACTGGCGCGGTCGTCCGCTGACCAGCCACGAGGTCGTCCTCAACACGATCGCTGCGACCACAACCCGGACCGGGCTACGGGTCGAGGCCGTCCTCGACCACGGCACCTACCCGACCGGCGTGGCCGTCAGCCGCGACCAGCTGCAGGCCCTGCCGATCACCCCACACGCCGAACACGGTCAGTGGAACTACAGCATCGCCCCGACCGGCGTCGCCACCGCGCCGCCGTCCGCCGACCAGCGCACCGCGGCCCGCACCCAAACCCTGCAGTTGCTCGCGGATCCACGGCTGACCGGCATGAGCACCGCTGAGCTGGACGCGCTGCAGGCCCGGCTGGCGCCAGCCCAGGCAGCTCGCAGCGAACAGCACCGATACGTGCTGCGTGGCGGCCGGCGCGTGGCCACCACCGGCCGCAGCCGATCGCTGCTCCGTGGCGCCGACGAGGTTCTGCTCACCGTCCTATACCTGCGGCAGGTCTGCCCGCAGAAGGTGCTCTGTGACCTGCTCGGAATCAACCCGGTCACGATTGGCCAGGCCATCAAGGCCACCCGGCAGCTCATTGACGAACAGAAGATCAGTATCACCCCGACCGTCGTGCGCTACTTCACCCGCGCCGAGGACCTGCGCGCCTGGATCACCAACGCCGGACCGGCCACGCATCCGCCCACCCTGCCGGCGCGGCACCCCCTGACCGACCCGCGACTGACCGGCATGAACCGCGAAGCGCTGCACGCTCTGCTACAAAAGCTGATCGTTCCCTACGCCGCCGCGATCGAAGAGCGCCGCCACCGTCAACGCGGCGGCGAGCGGCGGCTGGGCACCCGCGCTGGGGTCTTCCGGCAGAAGATCACCGACAGCGACCGGATCCTCGCCACAGTTCTCTACCGGCGACGAGTCTGCGGCCTCGACGCCCTCGCCGAACTGTTCGACGTCTGCCGCAGCACCCTCCGGAACGCCATCAACGACGTCCTGCCCGTCCTCGACGACCGCCGCATCACCATCACCCCCGCGCAACATCGGTAAGCCACCGCCGTCGACCTACTCGCCTCCGTCGAGCAGCCACCGAGAGAAACCCACGGAGCGGGAAACCAGCACCTTGTTTCTTGACGGCTCCACCTCGTGCGGGCGAGCCTGCGGTATACCAACCGCCAGGACTGGCAGAAGATCACCCACAACCTGCGGGAGATCTACACCGCCCCCACCGTCGCTGTCGCCGAGGCCCGCTTCGCCGCGTTCGCCGACGAGTTCGGCGACCGGTATCCCGCCGTGATCCGGTTGTGGCGAACCTCGTGGGCACAGTTCGTGCCGTTCCTGGACTACGACCACGAGGTCCGCAAGGTCCTCTACACCACGAACATCATCGAGAGCCTGAACGCCCGGTTCCGGCAGGCCGCCCGCCGCCGCGGTCACTTCCCGACCGAGGAAGCAGCGATGAAGGTCCTCTACCTCGTCGTCCAGCAGAAACGTAAGGGCGGCGGGAGTATCACCGGCCGGGTCTACGGTTGGGCCAAGGCACTGAACGCCCTGATCCTCGCCTACGGCGACCGGATCACCATCTAACAACCTCGATCACACCCACCGGTCAAACACGGAAATCGCCACACTCCCGGGCGGCCGTCGGTATCTGGGCCAGGCCGGGCACCTCGTGCGGAGTGAGGTGCCCGGCCGTATGTTCGTTTGCTCCGGGGGCTTCAGAAATCGAAGTCGAAAGCTAGTTGGATATCGCCTTCGGGTTCGGGTTGATCGTCGATATTGTCACCGTCGTCTTCGAGGGTGTCGTCGGAGGGTAGGGCGTATTGGTTGGCGAGTCGGGCGACGTGCATGATCAGGGGCCTGCTGAGGGCTGCCCGGTAGTCGTCAAAGCAGTGGCGTTGCTGGTGCAGAAACCCGGCCCAGTTTGCAGGGTCTTCGCCCTCGGGGTGAGCGGCGACGACGAACTCGAGCAGTTCGGCGTTCCAGGCGTTTTTAGAAGGGTCGAGATAGTTCCTCGCGCCTTCTAGCTTTCCGTCGTCGGGGGAACGGCCCTCTGATGGTTGGGGGGTATCGGCATCTGCCGGGATCTTCTTGTAATGAGGCGTAAGTTTGGCTAAGTCGATGACGATGGAGCTGTGGGTAGCCGGCTTGTCGACTGTGCTGTAGTAGACGCGGGTCTGCTCGGTGTTTCCGCTTCCGTCGTCGTGTCGCCACAGCCCGTCGGAGATGCCTATGTTGTCGCCCTCGAAAGCCCATGACTCGGGGGTTTCGAGGCGTTCGTTGCCGCAGATCCGTACCAGCCTCATTTTCTTGCTGAAAAGGCTGATTTTCTGGGGGCGCAATTCGCCGAGCTGGAGGTGGTCGGGCAGCATATGAGCGTTCTGTACCGTAGTGAGGCGATACCGGATGTTGTGAGCTTCAGTCAGGATGAGGGTCTGCGTGTTCCGGAACCGGGTTAGGGTGCTTCGGATGAAGGCAGCGAGCCGCTCCTTCTGTTCGTCTTCTTTGGTGGGGCTGGCGTGGTAGTTCGTGCCGGCAAGGGTCTTGAGCAGGGTCGGGTAGGGCACCCAGTCAGCCATACCTTCAGCTTTACCCATGATGTGCTTTTGGCCGGGCCGGATCAGGATGGCGATAGGGACGAAGACCTGATGGGTGTTGGTGTCGTCGTTGCGCCTTTTGACGACCCAGAATGCGAGCTGCTCGAGGTCGTCGGGGATGGCGCTCTTGAGACGATGTTGCGGGACGAAACGAATGCCGAGCTGACGTAGGCAGTCGTCCCAGGCGGCTTCGGCCCGGTGTTGGTTGCTGGCCTCTTCCTTGTCGAGGTCCTTGCCGGGGAACTCGTCGGGGCGGATGAACTGGCTGACCATGCCGGCGTCGGCACAGCCCATGCGGATCGCAAATTTCGGGTCGGTGGTGCGTGCGTTGAAGGCTTTCGCGCCGTCGAGCTCGATGAGGGCGAGTTGCAGGGTGTCACCGACTTCTTCGGCCAGATCTCTCATGGCGGAAGCGACCAGCTTCCGGCGCGTGGCGACGGCTTCGTCGTGCTTCCGGCCGCGCCGGGGAACGGAGCCCTCGCCGAGCGATGCGCCGAGCCTGCCGAGAGGACGGGCGTGGATCGTGAGGGTGAGGTCGCCGACGTCCCATGTCCAGGTGTCGTTGCTGGCGGGTTGCTGATGGGGCAGATCGAGTAGTCGCTCGACGGTAGCGAGCAGGCGGTCGCGCATTCCCTTGCCGTCGCCCTGGTAGAGCAAGACGACGGAGAGCTTGCCGTCCACCGCGGCGGACAGTTGCTGGCGCCGGATGAGCGCGTTCGCCTTCGAGATTTCATCGTTCGCGGCGTGGGCGGCTTCCTGCCTTTCGACGAGCTGGGCGCGCTCGGCGTCGGTCTGGTCCTTCTTGTCCTTCGGGACGCTTTCGAGCTTGGTGAGGCTCCGGCTCGCCTTGCCGCCGATGAGCACGCGGGTCAGGGGATGGTCGAGATCGAAGTCGGGCTGCAGGCACTGACCGATCCAGCGGATGAGGCGGCTGCGTTCGGCTGGCATGATGCCGGTGCCGACCTGGTGGTCGGGGCCGCGCATGGTGGTGTGGTAGGTGACTGCGGCAGTAACGCCGTCCCGTCCGAAGATCCAGGCGTCCGACTTGCCGGCGAGCTGCTCGGCTGCCGGAAGGTTGTCTAGTGCGCCGATCCGGTTGAGGATCTGTTCGGTGCCGCCGTTGCGCCAGCCCATCTCCCGGGTATCGCGGTCCCAGATCAGGTGGGCGACCGCGAACTTCTGCGATGTCGGTGCGTCGGTGACGAACGGGCTGGTCGACTGCAGGAGGGTGGAGGCTCCCCAGCGGCCCTTGGTGTTCAGCTCGCCGCTGGTCCAACGCCGGATGCCGGTGTCGACGTGCAGTCGCAGGGTGGGGTCGAACGCCTTTGTACGCAGCGCGATCTTGATCGTGGCGCTGTAGTACCAGGTCCGGATGTTGCTGCCTTTGCCAGTGTGGTGTTCCAGCGGCGGCCAGGAGACGAGTTCGGCGTAGCCGTTGGCGGGATTGGCCGCGACCTGCCGGAACCGTATGGATTTGCTGCCGTGCTGGTAGGACTGGCCGGCGATCTTAGCTGCGGCGTAGTCAGGCAGCAGGGTGAACAGGTGAGGCTGCGGCACGGCGGTGTTGCCATCGGACAGTTCGTGGGCGAGCAGGTCGACGGTCTTCTGCGTCCATTGCAGGATGCCGGAGCCGAGTTTCGTGATCGTCGGCAGGACGAGCGCTTTGCCGTCGTCGGTGGTGGGCAGGTCATACAGCCAGGCGTTGATGAAGGTCCGCATGATCGCCGGAGGGAAAGGCTTCGCCGCGAATAACCAGGGGTTGCCTTCGTTGAGGTTGGCCCGAGTCGCGGTGGAGACCAGATCGGGGGCTGCGGTACGCGTCAGTGCGTTGAGGCGCCCGATTGGCACCTGCTGGGCGCGCGCGCGTGATTCCTCGCGCCAGCCGGCGGTGTACAGGTCGAGAATGGGGCGGCGCCAGGAGACGGGGAAGGTGAGCGTGTGCAGCGGGATTTTGAGATCGCGTGCTGCCACGAAGGCTGCGGTCTGGGTGCGGTCGTAGCGCATCAAGGGCCTTTCTGAACCGGTCCGAGCGTGGGGCGGTCAGTTCATGTCGCGTAGGGCGCGGTAGAGGGGGTCGTAGAGGGCTTGAACCAGCGATCGGTCGATCGCCGTTTGTGCCGACTCGGGGTCGAAATAGGGAGCGAGTTCGTGCAGCATGCTGGCGAGCAGGCTGGTCGCTGGGGTGTCGTCTCCGGTGAAGCCGGACTCGCGGGGTGAGAAGGCTCCGTCGACGAAGTAGACGCGGGCGGCGACGCCGCCGCGCACGAGTCGTCCGATGACCTGCCAGATGACCACGAGCTGATCCCAGGTGAAGGCCGACTTTTCATCGGGAGGCAGGCTGGTCCAGGACAGGCGGCGGGTGAGGAAGCGGTGCCATTTGCGGGCGGCTTCGGCCCGGAAGCGCAGTCCGGCGTCGTCCGGGCTGCCACCGGCCAGAGCGGTCTGGGCGAAGCGGCGGCCTGGGCCTCGGACTTGGCGGACCGCCCAGTCGTTGATCGCCTGGGTGGCCAGGGTGATGTCGTCGGGGCGGTGATGCGGGCGGGCGAGGAAGTACACGCTGCCGATGGCGGCTTTGCCGCCAGGAACCACGATGTTGTGCCCGCGCTCGACGGCCAGCAGCGGCGCGATCAGCAGCTGCCCGCCGATGTCGGGGAACTTGGTCAGCTCGCCGCGGCGAAGGTGTAGCTGGCGGGTGTCGGCGGGCAGGTTGCTCCAGGAGTGGTCGAGGTCGGTGTCGTCGGATACCAGGACCGTGACGTTGCCGGTCCATTCCGGCAGGTTGTTGAGGTAGTGCCCGGCACGGTGTGCCTCGGCGTAGCTGCCGACCAGCAACAGGATTCTGCGGCGTTGTGGGTCGTCGATGTCGTCCAGTTCCTGCTGCAGCAGCGAGGTCGCGTCGGTCAGGCTGCGGTCAGGTACGGCCAGTTGGTGCAGCATCTGTTCGAGCTGGGCGGGACGCTGCCGGGGGTCGGTGCCGGACAGCCTCAGGGCGGTGGTGACGCCGGGTGGGTAGAGGAAGAGCTTGCGGAAGATGCTCTTTTTGATGGCGGCGACCTCGTGTTCGTGGGGCCGCAGCACGGCGTCGACCTGTGCGTGAAGGTGGTAGCGGCTGGAGGTGCCGGCCCAGCTGGTGGCCGACATCAACAGCACATGCGGGCCGGGCCGGTTGTCCACGGCAGGGATGTCGGCGAGCTCCAGCAGCAGCTCGCGGCCGACGCCGTTGCAGCGGAAGAACCGCAGCTCGCCGCTTTGGTCGCCGTCCTCGTTGCGGTCGCCGGCCTGGAACTGAAAGCCCAGCACGTTACCCATGGGGGATTCGGGGACCACGGGCATGTAGTCCTTGGGCGGCCGGCGCGACAGCACGTTGGAGGTCGAGTCCAGGTTGAGCGCAGCTTCGACGCGAGGCCACAGAATGGTCATGCGGTCAAGACGATCGTGTAGGACTGCCAGGACGAGGGTGAATTCGAAGCGGTGCAGGTTGGCGTCAAGGTCACCGGCGACGGAGGCGTTGTTCGGGACCAGTTGGCGCAGCAACTTCTTGAGCCGCTCACGGCTGAACTCGCGAACGAATACTCCGCGGGGGGCGTGCAGCAACTCGGTGGCCATCGCCACGAGTGCGTTGACCAGGTCAGTGGTCGTATCCTCGGGACCACGCCCGCGCAACGGGGTCAGCGGTGAATCGCGGAAATTGCCGAGAACGGTGTCGACATGCTGGAGCTCGGCCCGCTGGGAAGCAAGTTTGTCCTCGTCGGGGGCCACGGAATTCTCGTCATCGTTGCGGCTGTGCCTGCGCAGCTCGGGAAACCACTCATTGATCAGCCACTGGTGCAAGGTCATCGCGCTGAAGTAGTCCTGCGTGATCCATCGCCGCAGCGGCTCGTCGTTGATCAGCATGGAGTAGATCCGGTCGGTCGCCGTGATGACCGTGTTGAGCGCGTTGTTCCAATCGTCGGTCTCGTCACTCGACAACTGCAGTCGACCCTGCGCGGCCAACTCGGTGAGCTTATGCTTGCCGACCTCGTCGAGCCACGACTCCGCACCACGAGCCACCAGCGTCGCCGCCGGCGCGAACGCGGTGTCGAGCTGCATCTGTACCCGGTCGGCCTCGTCAACGATGATCAGGTCGCTGCGGCGGCAGGCCAGCTCCAGGTAGCGCATGTTCTCGTCGTTGAGGTGGTCGGGCACACGGCTGTGCACCAGCGATGCCGGCGTGGCGACCCAGATCTGTGCGTCAACCAGGTCGCGGGCCGCGCTGTGCCGCGGGCACGCAGTCCACAACGGGCATCCGTGACGTTTCGGCCTGGCCGGCTTCCGGCGGCGCCGGAACGCCGTGCTGGCGGCGTCGGGATCGTCGTGCTCGATCTCGGTCTTTTCGACATCGTCAGCGTTGTACAAGCCGGTGCATGGTGCGGCGGTGATTGCCAGCGCCCGGCGCGCCTCGAACCCCCGTAAGGCGTCGAGTGGGCAGGCGCTCGACAGGTGCGCGAAACCCGGGTTGCCATGATTCAGCATGGTTTGTGTGGCAGACTCGCTGCGCCGGTGTAACCGCTGAATGTTGCGTTCGAGGGTGGACTTTCCCAGGATCGGCGCGGCGTGCACACCGAGGCGGCGGAACTGCTCGGTGATGGTCAGCACTTCGGCGACGTCACCGACGACGATCGTGGTTCGGCGTCGGTCGGCCGGGTGCTCGCGGGTGGCGAGATGGAAGGCCAGAATGTCGCGAATCGTGGACTTGCCGGCGCCGACCATGCCGACCAGGTTCATTAGCCTGTCGATGCGCAGCCGGGGATGGGTCTGGAACGCCCCTGCGGCTTCGTCGCGCAGCAGCAACTCGACCCGCCGTAGACGCTTCTTCCAATCGTTGGGCTTGCCCGGCGTGCGGTTCTCCGCCAGATCCGCGGCGTTGGCGGCGACCTCTAGGTCGTCCATAGCGTCAGCGGCGGCTTCCAGTTCGGTCATGGTGACGGTGATCGGTTCGCCTTTGCCTGCCGGCACCGCCCCGATGTCATGCCCGATCCAGGGCTTGAGGCCGATCAGCTCGACGGGGATGTTCACGGAGTGGCGCTGGTCGCGGACGTAGAACAGCTGGTCTCCGGCGCCGGCGATGGGCAGCTCGCGCCGCTCCAGAGGCGGCGGCTGGGTCAGCAAGCGTTCGTAGACGTCCCTGCGGTCGTGCGCGCGCGTGGGCTCGAGCGCCTTGGGCAGATCGTCGATGGTCGCGAACGTGTAGCCACGCAGCGTGATGTCGACGTCGAGATACATGTGCAGCGAGTTGTGCCAGGTGTAGCGGCGGCTGCGGTCCCACAGGAAATGCCGGGCCCGCCGGATCATCAGCCGCGCTTCGCTGGTGCGTACGTCGCCGAACGCTTCCTCATAGGGGTAGCCGCTGAGCAGCGTCCAGATGTCGCGCACCGGCCGGGTCGCCATGACCCGCGTGCCGAGGTAGATTGCCAGCTCGACGTCGAGCAGGTCACCGATGCCGAACCCGGCAGGTGACTTCCACGCGCCACGGAGTTCGCCGGCGAGGTCACCGTGCCAGCTACTGCGATCACGCATCGTCGCCTCCCGCAGAGCCGTTCTTTCGCAGCCGGGTCAAGGTGGTTGTCAACATGCGGAGAAACGCCTTGTCGCTGAGCAGGGTCACTTCATCCTTGACATCCGACGGGCAGAAATGCTCAAAGACGATCTTGTAGTCCTCGCGGTCGTCGAACCGGTATTGCGGCACCACCAGAAAGGCCCGGTTGTACGGCGGCTCCGGCCGGAACCGGGTGGCGCTGTGCCCGAGCAGGGCTGGGTTGGCGCGGTCTTTCACGTCGACGGCCCAAACCTGCCGGTTCGGTAGCGTGATCCTCAGGTCGTAGGCGTCGCAGCCCGGCCACATCTCGGGGACGAGGCCCTTGCCGATGAGCTTCTGTTCGAGCTCGACCTCGGCCAGCCCCGGGCCGGTGATGAACATGCGCAGCGGCGCTCGCAGTAAATACAGCCCGCCAGTCGAGCGATCATCGATGAACTCTTTCGGGGTGGCGTGGGCTTCGCGGCGGCAGCGGTCCAGCTCGCACCGCCAGGACCGCCCATCGGGTTTGAGTAGGCAGTGGCAGCGTGCGCATGTAGCGAAGCGTCCGTCGGTACCTCGGTAGGCGGCCGGGGCCGGCTCATAGCACCGGTTCACCGTCTCCAAAACGGTGCCCAGCTCGGGATGCTCACCGATCAGCGTCGCCTTGTCGATACCAGTCAGGACCGGCTTGTCGATCAGAAGGTACCGGAACGCGGTGTAGGACTGCGGCGACCGTGCCGTCTCGCACTGTGCGAAGACCGTACGGATGATCTCGTTTTCGAAGAGCTCGGCTGCGGGATCGGGACCTGAGACCTCCCACTCGTAGCATCGCTGGGTGGGGACCCCGGTCTGCGCGTCGACCAGGAACTCGTCCAGGTTCTCGGCTTCCGCTGGCAGGTCAAACGGCCATTGTCCGATTGGCCTGGTCGCCGCCCAATGCGCCATGTCTGCGACGCTGGTCGGCGGCTTCATTTCGCGCAGCAGGCACTGCAGGACCAGGTGGTTGTAGGCATTCTGCACCTTGTCCGAGTAGATCGGGTCCGGGGACCTGTCGTGACGTGACAGGTCGACCAGAGCGGTCGCGACCATGCGCAGCAGCGTCACCCCGGTGAAGGTGGACAGATCCGGCGGGCTGTTCTCGGTCAGCACTACGAGCGGTCTCCTGAGAGGACTGCGGCGTGTCCGTTTCCGCCGCGCTGGGACACCACCTACTTACCGGACAGGTACGACAGTTTTCCCCAGGCGTCGCGGCGAAGGTGTTGTCCTCGCGCCACGGCTGCGCCATCTTCCGCAGGACTGAGTACGCCTCATCGAGCTGCTGCGGATCTGATGGGTCGACCATAATGAGATCCGCTCCGGTCGGCCGAAGAATCTCCAGCTCGACTCGGGAACCGTCGACGGGTCCGCCCAGCAGGCCTCGCCCGAGGATGGCCGTCGCGAGCGCCACCTGCGGGAACTCTGTGACGACATCCTCGCCACCGCGCAGGCGGCGTCGGGTGGTCTTGGTCTCGCGCCATACCCAGGCGCCGTCGTCGCGGTAGACGAGGTCGGGTTTGGCGATTACCAGCGTCTGGGCAGCGGTGTCATGAAAGACGAAGGTCTCCTCGATCCTGAGGTCTGAGGTGTTCTCCTGTAGAGGACACACGGACGGGTGATGCGCGAGCATCCGCATGCCGACCTCGGCTGCATCAGCGTCGAGCTTCCACCGCGGGTCATGCCAGCTGATGTCAACTAGCATGTCCCCGTGCTGGCACGGTCCGCTTGCTTTCGCGTGCAGCGTCTCCAAATAGCGATGGACTGCCTGACCGATCCGGGCCGGAGCGGCGTACTCGTTGACTCTCGGCAGATGCAACGTCTGCAGGTGATATTGGGCCGGGCAATTGTCGTAATAGCGTAGGTCGCTGATCGACACCTGGCGTAGCTTCGCTCGCCGGTACGACCGCAGCCCCAGTAATCCCGGTGCTCGCGTCACCTCGTCGCAGGCCAGCACGAGGCGGCATTTTAGGCACTCGCCGCCAGGGCGGCGCGTCTGGCCACGAAGGACCTGAATCGCTGCGCGACGTCCATCCTTTTCGTAAAGAGCAGCGGCATCCTCGATGGTTCCGTCGAACAGGACTCCTCTCAAGCCTTCGGTGAGGTCGATGTCGGCGATCACTACGCGTGACACCTCTTCGCGTGCCCGGACAAAAAACTTTTTTTCCCACTCATCCGGCCACGGCGCGGGACGGCCGTAAGCGGCCGTGTAGGCCGCGACCGCCACCTCGGCCTCGCTGCGCTGTCGCTCTCGCATATTGGCGAGGCGAATTAGCCGTAGTTCACGCACCGCACCGTCGGCCGAACGGTAGCGCCGACCCCAAGCCCATAGCTCGCGTACACCTTGATCAACATGCTGGACCACCCACCAGCGGGCGACCGGCAGCATCGATGCTTCCGCCTCACAGATCGATAGGTAGCTGCGTGCGGCATGTTTGATGAAGGCTGCGAGACCTTCGTGAAGCGGCTGCTTCGCCAGCACCGAGTTCAGCGCCTCGTCAACCGGCCGGCGGTCGAACTCCACAGCGTCCAGTACGTCCATGACAAGCCGTACGGGCACCGGCGGCTTGTCTCGACGCGGCCAGGCGGCGGGCTTAAGCCCTGGCCTCGACTTCACCGCAAGGTGCATCGGGCACCTGTGGTCTCCCCCAGCCAAGACGCTCAATGCCACACGGATAGGTGACGCGCTGCCGACGAGTTCAGGCGGCGCGGCCCAGGTTCCTGCGGACGGTGCGTCCTCGGGTGTTCTCTGACCGGGAACGAGGGGAAGGGTGCCGCGTTGTTCCAGGGGTAGCGGCTTCCTGTCTGACATCGCGCTCCCATGACGAAGGTGTCCGCACAGCTCAGCACCTTGAAGCTTGCTCGCAAGGCGTGAATTGTTGATAACAGCGCGTTGGAACGCTAGCAGGTCAGGTCAGCTGAGCAGCAATGCCGACGTGGTGCGTCCGTATCAGCATGATCAGGTGCACTCAACTCGGCACGAGCGCCGCAAGCGGGCTGCGTCATCTGTTCGGTCAGGACGTTCGTCCACTCGGCTCCGGGGGCGGTGGCGACGTGTTTGGGTGCCGTCTTCAGCTTTGCCTGCCGAGTCGGAGGTTCAGCGTAGGGCGGCGTGGGCGTCGGTGAGGAAGCGGTTGCGGTCGTCGGCGTGGGCGATGGCCGCGTTGTAGACGGCGTCGATGGCGGCGGCCAGTGGGTCTTTGTTGGTCAGGGCGGTCAGGGCGGGGATCGCGGCGGCCTGCTGGCGGATCTCGGTGACGTCGTGGGCGCCGAACGTTCCGGGGGCGAGACGGAGTGGGACGGTGGTGTGCGGCACCTCGGGATCGGACAGGAGCCGGTCGATCGCGGCCCGGCCGTTTTGCTCGGTGAAGGATGAGGGCAGTGGGCGGTCGGCCTCGGCGTCGGCGAGCGCGTCGGCGATCCACCCTATCTGTTCCAGCCCGGCTACGCGCATCGCGCGGCGGGCCGCCCAGCAGGCTGCCTGGCGTTGGCGGGCGGCGGGTAGCGCGTCGATGCGGTCGAGCAGCGGGCGGTCGAGCCGGGCCAGGGACTGTGCCTGGCTGACCAGCCTGCGGACCCGGTTCGACGGTGGGGGGCCTCCCCACTGCTCGGCGTCGCGCTCGGCCTGGAAGCGGCGCGTCTCCTCGACCAGCGCGGTCGCCTTGGCGGCCTGCTCGCGCAACGTCTCGATCCACGGGTGCGACCCGGGGGTGTCGAGCAGGTGGTCCCAGATCAGGCCGAGGGCGAAGGCATGCCGGCCGAGCACGCCCTCGTGCCGCAGCGTGAAGCCGTCAGGGCCGGAGGTCAGCCGTACGATGCTCGGTTCGTCATCCGGCAGCGTGGTCAGCGGGCGAGGGAAGATCGGCTCGTCGGCGGTGGCCCAGGACCAGGTAAGCGCCTCGCTGTCGACGCGCTCGAGCCGGATCTCCAGGTCGCCGACGGGCAGTATTCCCTCGGGAACCTGGACCGGCGTGGGCCGGTGGCAGATCACCGTCACGCGGGACAGGCCGGTGTCGTCCTGGTACGGGTCAGGTGCCGGCGGCGGCAGGATGGCCGGACGGTTCGACGGGCGTGGTACCAGTGACAGCATCGCCCACTCGGCGGCCTTGGTCGTTTTCTGTTCCCGCTGGCGGCCTCCCGGGTCGGCCAGTACGGTGCGCCATGGCGTCTCCTCGGACACCGCCCAGATGTGCAGTTCGTGCCGTTCGGGTGGGTCGTCGTCGGTGCGTACGGTCTTGTCGAGGCGGTCGCGTGCGTGCACCCGCACCTGGATCAGCCCACGCGGGACGGCGACGTCGATGAGGGCCTCCGCGACGCCGCCCATCAGGCCGACGACCGACAACCGGCCGCTGGGACTCCACAGGGTCGCCTCACTGATCGCGTCCCAGCCGACGGCGGTCTGCGCCGGAGGCTCGGGCAGGACGCGGACGCGTGCCTCGATCCAGCCGGTGTGGAGGCCGCAGAAGCCGGTGAACTCATTCGGCCCGCCGACGTGCAGCAGGTCGTCGCCGAGGGTGTAGATGTCCATGCCGGACGCCCCGGGCACGGTGGACACCATGTACTGGCGGTGGCTGACGAACAATCGCGCCCAGTCGGTCACGGAGGCCGGAAAGCGGTGATCTGCACCCTGCACATCGTCCACTGCCCGATCCTACGGCCGCTCGCCGGACCTGCGGCGAACTCGACTGCACGGCTTGCGTCCCGCCCTACCTGATCCCGTACTCGACCTGTACGCGAACGCCGTTGGCAGGTGAAATGATGTACGGGTCCAGTTCGGCCATGCTCTCTGGCCTGCCACGCAGGCTCTTCCTGAATGCTCGTTCTGAGCGCGGTCAGAGAGGAGGCGGGTACGCTGAGCCGTCGGGGGACTGTACAAAATGACGGCCCTGTCGTTCGGTCTCGGACCGCCAGCCACCATGCCTTGTAACCGAACCCGCCACGCCGCCATGATTCCAGAAGCCCGCTCACCGCTGCACCGAGGAATCCGAACCTGCCGCTGAGCGCGTCTCCCGCGCGGAACCCGGCTCCACAGGGCCGGCGCGGTCCGGAGCTTTGCACTGGTGACCGACGCTCGCCAGTTCGTGGGAGCGCACCAGCTCCCGAACCGCGTTGGTCATGGATGCCATGCCAGGTTCCGGCACGATCACCCCGTCAACGGCCCAGAAGTAACTGCCGTTCGCCACCTCACCGGTCTCCTGCCACCGGGCGAGCAGACGGCGGACCTCGTCGACGGTGACGATGGTCAGTGTCCAGCTGGAGCCATCGGGAAGGCCGACGGAGTAATGCTCAAGACCTGTGGATCGGCCGGGTAGGGGCGTACCTTCCCGGTGATCGATTTGTGTAGGTCTCGAGTAAGGCCGACGTTGGCGCGTCGGTCGGGAAGGCACGCCCGTGCTGGCTGTAGTCGCTGAGGACGGGCAGCGACGTGATGGCGTTTCGCTGCTGGACGAGGTCGTCCGGGAGGGGGTGCGGCGGATGCTGGCCGCCGCGTTGGAGGCCGAGGTCGACGCCTATCTGGCCGAGTTGGCGTCCGAGCGTGACGCGCGGGGCCGGCGTCTGGTGGTGCGTAACGGCCACGCCCAGCCAAGGGAGGTGATCACGTCGGCGGGCGCGGTCGAGGTGCGGGCGCCGCGGGTCAACGACAAGCGCACCGACGCGGTCACGGGGCAGCGTCGGCGGTTCCGGTCGGCGATCCTGCCGCCGTGGTGCCGCAAGTCGCCGAAGATCGCGGAGGTGTTGCCGCTGTTGTATCTGCACGGCTTGTCGTCCGGGGACTTCGTGCCCGCGTTGCAGCAGTTCCTGGGCTCGGCTGCCGGGCTGTCCGCTGCGGCGATCACGAGGTTGACCGGGCAGTGGACCGATGACTACCACGCCTGGCGCAGACGGGACCTGTCGCAGGTCGACTACGTGTATGTGTGGGCCGACGGCATCCACGTCAACGTGCGCCTCGAGGAGGACAAACTCTGCCTGCTGGTGATCGTCGGCGTGCGTGCCGACGGCAGCAAGGAGTTGGTCGCCCTGGCCGACGGCTACCGCGAGTCGACCGGTTCCTGGGCCGATGTGCTGCGTGACTGCGCCCGCCGGGGCATGCGCGCCCCGGTTCTGGCCGTCGGGGACGGCGCACTCGGGTTCTGGGCCGCGCTGCGGGAGGTGTTCCCCGACACCGGTGAACAGCGGGACTGGGTGCACAAGACCGCCAACGTGCTCGCCGCGTTGCCGAAGTCCGCGCATCCGGGCGCGAAGGCCGCCCTGGCCGAGATCTGGGGCGCCGAGGACAAGCCCCATGCCCGACTCGCGGCGAGAAGGTTCGCCGACCTGTACGGCGTGAAGTTCGCCAAGGCCGTCGCGAAGGTCACCGACGACCTCGACGAGCTGCTGACGTTCTACGACTTCCCGGCCGAGCACTGGGTGCACCTACGCACCTCCAACCCGATCGAGTCGACCTTCGCCACCGTCCGGCACCGCACCCGCGTGACCAAGGGGCCAGGCAGCCGTGCCGCCGGTCTCGCGATGGCGTTCAAGCTCATCCAGGCCGCCCAGGACCGGTGGCGGGCGGTCAACGCACCCCACCTCGTCGCCCTGGTCCGCGCCGGCGCCACCTTCGTCGGCGGTCACCTCATCGAGCGTCCCACCGGGCAGGCCGCCGCATGAGCGCGGGTGGTCGTCGGCCGCAGTGGCCTACCGACACGCTGACCGCGCTACGCCTCGGCCGACGCCTGGTGACCGAGGTACCCGCCTCCCAGCCAGACCGGCGAGCGTTCATCGAGATCCGACCCGTCACGACCGCCGCCGACTCCGACGCCCGGCGGCAGGGGTGGACCCGATCCGACCGTGACCGCGCCTTCACGCTGGAGCACTGGGACTATGACGCCGCCCAGATCTCCGGCTTCGACTACGACATCGGCGCGGTCCTCGTGCACGCCACGACCGTCACCGGCGAGGCCCCACTCGTCGCGGCCCTCGAGGCATGGAACCTGCGACCCGAGCAGTTCCTCCACCCCTGGCAGACCGACGACCCGAGGTAGCAGCCAAACTCACCGGTCCACAAGTCTTGACGATTCCTCAGGCCGCGAAGACGTCGCCATTGGCCACCGACTCTTCCTCCTCGATGTCGCCATCCAGGAGGAACCTCGCTACCGGATTGCGGGCCGGTGCTCTGCCCTTCAGGGCGGGGGTGAGGCCCGTGCTGGGAGGGCCTTCAAGGCCCGAGCAGTGCCTTAAACCGGACGGTTCTGCTGCTCGATGTACCGACGCACGGCGCTCAGCGGTGCGCCGCCGGCGGAGCCTGCGAAGTACGAGCCCGACCAGAGCTTGTTGGCCCGGTAGTAGTGGCGCGCGAGGTCGGGGAACTCCTGCCGCATCCGCCGGCTCGACACGCCCTTGAGGGAGTTGACCAGTCTCGCCAG
>NZ_WVUH01000619.1 GCF_017614955.1 Micromonospora echinofusca | reverse complement strand
CGACGCGGGGACCACCTACATATCGGGGCGTCATCCACCGATCTCGTGACCGTCCACCCGGAGTTCTGCTGTCCGCCAGCCCGGAGACAAATGTCCGCCCACCCGGATCATTCCCTGGCCGCTGACAAGGCCGTCGTCGCGAAGCTGCTCCCCGCGCACGCGGGGGTGATCCCGGGACCTGATCAGACAGGCCGTCGTCGCGAAGCTGCTCCCCGCGCACGCGGGGGTGATCCGAGCTGTTCGACGCAGCGGTGCTCAATGCGTACCTGCTCCCCGCGCACGCGGGGGTGATCCCGACTCACCAGGCCACGGCTTGCGCAGCAGCGCCTGCTCCCCGCGCACGCGGGGGTGATCCCTCAGGCTCGGTCACGGGCGGCTGGGAGTGCACCTGCTCCCCGCGCACGCGGGGGTGATCCCAGCATCAGCAGTTCGTTGTGGAGGATCCCGGCCTGCTCCCCGCGCACGCGGGGGTGATCCCCCCAGACTCTGCGTCCACTGGGCGACGTGAAACTGCTCCCCGCGCACGCGGGGGTGATCCCACGTACAACCACCACGAGCGTCCGATCAAGGGCTGCTCCCCGCGCACGCAGGGGTGATCCCTGGGCGGTGCCGGTGGTACGGCGTGCCGGTCGCTGCTCCCCGCGCACGCGGGGGTGATCCCGGCGACGAAATCTATTTCGGCAGGCTGATGCCCTGCTCCCCGCGCACGCGGGGGTGATCCCTGGACCTTCCCGGACGCTCAGGCCGGGGACTTCTGCTCCCCGCGCCGCACGCGGGGGTGATCCCGATTCAATCGCTGCGTCAGGGTCCATCGCGTGCTGCTCCCCGCGTACGCGGGGGTGATCCCAACTGGATTCGGATAGCCAAGGTCGGTGTCGGCTGCTCCCCGCGCACGCGGGGGTGATCCCACGACGACGGAAGCCATCGCCGGCTACCTGCTCTGCTCCCCGCGCACGCGGGGGTGATCCCCCGTTCCGCTACTCGACCGGTGGGGACGAGTTCTGCTCCCCGCGTATGCGTGGGTGATCTGGGCGCTCCGTCCACGCCAGCAGCTCGACAGCGCTGCGCCCCGGGCACGCGGGGGTGATCCGCTAACCCGATCGGCCGCTTGCGCGGCGGAGCCGGGTGAGCACGTCGGCGATCTCGCGGGTCTCCTCGTGGTGCGGCCCGTAGACGAGCGCGAGATCCTCGTGCAGCGGTACCAGCTCGGCCACCGCCTGGTCGATGTTGCCTTCCGCCAGCAGAAGCATCGCGATGTTGCGGCGCAGCTCCAACGCCTCGGAGGACACGTCGCCTTCGGCGGCCCGGATGTGGTCGAGCACCTGCCGGAACTGGCGTAGTGCGACGGTGGCCTGGCCCAGCTCGGCCCGGCAGTGGGCCGCCTGACGCAGGCAGGCCAGGGCGTCGTCGCTGGTAGGCCCGCCGGTACGGGCGAATGCCGAGTACAGTGCGTCGAATTCTGGTAGCGCCTGGCGGAAGTCGCCGCCGATGACGAGGATGGCGGCCCGGCGTTGGCGGAGCGCGAGGACGCGGGGGCTCTCCACCCCGAGGGCGGCTGCCGCCGGCTCGATGACCTGCTTCAGTGCTTCCGCCGCCTGGGTGTACCGCTCCTCGGCGAGCAGGTCGTTGGAGTGGGTCCAGGCGTCGTTGATTGCTGCGCGCAGGCCGGTCGAGGGGCCACCGGGTGCCGGTTGGGGCGGTACGGCACGGTGGTGCGGTGCGACGG
>NZ_WVUH01000618.1 GCF_017614955.1 Micromonospora echinofusca | reverse complement strand
GCCCGACCCGCGCCGCCGGCGAGACCCTGATCACCGCCGACCGGCTCGGCCTGCCGCCCCGGCTGACCGCCGTCGATCTGACGGTACGCGCCGGCGAGGCGCTCGCCGTTCTCGGTCCGAACGGTACCGGCAAGTCGACCCTGGCCCTGCTCCTCGGTGGACTGCTCCGACCGGGGACCGGTCGGGTGGTGGCCACCCCGGCCCTGGGCGGCACCGATGCCCGTACCCCACCGCACCGCTGGCGGGCGCCGGCCCTGGCCCGCCGGATCGGGTCGGTCTTCCAGGATCCGGAGCACCAGTTCGTGACCCGGACCGTCTTCGACGAACTGGCCCTCGGGCCACGCCGGACCGGGCAGCCGGAGGACAGGGTCCGAGCCGTGGTGGACGGGTTGCTGGCCCGACTGCGGCTGGACCGGTTGGCGGGCGCCAACCCGTACACCCTCTCCGGTGGGGAGGCCCGGCGGTTGAGTGTGGCGACGGCCCTGGCCACCGCGCCCCGGCTGCTCGTCTGCGACGAACCCACCTTCGGCCAGGACCGGCGGACCTGGCGGGAACTGGTCGACCTCTTCGCGGACCTGCGCGACGACGGGCATGCCATCCTCGCCGTGACGCACGACGCGGACTTCGTGGCCGCACTCGCCGACCGGCAGGTCACCCTGTCCCGGCCGGACCGGGCGGGACAGTCGGAACAACCGGACGGGCCGAACCTACCGGACGGGCCGGAACAACCAGGTGACCGCCGGATGGAACCGTCATGATCGATGTGGAACCGTTGGCCCGGGCGGACGCCCCGCTGGCCCGGCGCAACCCGGTGGCGAAGCTCGCCGCCTCGCTGGTCTTCTCGTTCGCGCTGGTCGCCACCATCGATCCGGTGGCCCCGGCGATCGCGATCGCGGTCGAGTTGGCGGTGTTGCCGCTGTTCGGTCTCCGCTACGCCACCCTCGCCCGGCGGGCGTGGCCGCTGCTGCTCGGCGCGGTCGGGATCGTGGTCGCCCTGGTGCTCTTCGCGGCGGAACGGGAGGGTCGGACGCTGGTCGAGGCCGGACCGGTGGTGGTGACCTCCGGGGTGCTGCTGACCGCGACCGGTCTGGTGCTGCGGATGCTCGCGGTCGCGCTGCCGGGGGTGATCGTCTTCGCCACCACCGATGCCACCGACCTGGCTGACGCCCTGATCCAGAACGCGAAGGCGTCGCCCCGGTTCGCCATCGGTGCGCTGGCCGCATTCCGGCTGGTACCCCTGCTCGCGCAGGACTGGCAGACGATCAGCATGGCCCGGCGGGCCCGGGGTCTGGACGCGGGACGCAACCCGCTGGCCCGGCTGCGCCTGTTCGTCTCGACGGCGTTCACCCTGCTGGTCGGCGCGATCCGGCAGGGCACCCGGTTGGCGGTGGCGATGGACGCGCGCGGTTTCGACGCCGGTACGCCCCGGACGGTGGCCCGCCGCCAGTCCTTCACCCGCGCGGACGGCGCGCTCGTCCTCGGTGCCGCGCTGCTGGCCGGCGGCGCGCTGACGGTCAGCGTCCTGCTCGGCACCTTCCGTCCGCTCTGGAGCTAGGCGTTCAGGTGTGAGGCGTTCAGGTGTTAGGAAGGGCCCCCTGTACAAGGCGGTTTCTGGGGGTCGTCGCAACACCTGATGGCTTATGTGGTTGTCAGTAGATCACGCAGACGCTCGGCTGGGTTGTCCCAGCCGAGCGTCTGTCGTGGGCGGCCGTTGAGTTCCTGGGCGACGT
>NZ_WVUH01000617.1 GCF_017614955.1 Micromonospora echinofusca | reverse complement strand
CTCGTCGCGGGCAGGGGGATGGGGCGGACGGTCGAGCAGATCGACCCGCCTTGGGTGAAAGCGACCCTAGCACAGCCTCAAGTGAAAGCACTGTCAAACCGTTTAAACGCTTTCGCGATCGTGTAGGGTGTGCGGCGAGCAGCACCACCAGCCGACAGGACGCCCATGCCGCAGCCCACCCAGGTGACCGCCGCCGAGATATCCCGGCTGGCCAAGGTCACGCGCGCCACCGTGAGCAACTGGCGCCGGCGTCACCCCGACTTCCCCGCCCCGACCGGCGGCACCGACACGAGCCCGGCGTACGACCTGACCGCCGTACGGGCCTGGCTCGCCAAACGCGGGCAACTACCGGCCGGCTCCCCCACCGACGAGCTGCGCACCATCCTGCGTACCAGCGCCACCGACCTCGCCCACCGCAGCAGGCTGCTGCCACTCGTCGTCGCCGCGAGTCGCATAGTCGACACCGAGACGAAGAAGGCCGTCGCCCTGCCCGACGACCGGCTGGCCGCCTGGGCCCAGAAGACGAGCCGGTCGTACGCCGTCGACATCCCCGACACCGGCGACCTGCCCTACCGACCGGAGGAAGCCGAGCTGCTGCGGACCCTGCTGCGCTGCTGCGCCGAGGAGGGCGCCGCGCAGACGCTGGAGGTCCTCGCCGAAGGGGAGATCACCGACAGCAAGACCAGCAGCGCCTACCGGACACCGACGAACACCGCCGCACTCATGGCCGAACTCCTCACCGGACCCGGCGAGGCGTACCCGGACCGGGTCTTCGACCCCGCGTGCGGGGTCGGCAGCCTGCTGCTGGCCGCCGCCGCACGCGGCGCCCGCGAGCTGTACGGCCAGGACCTGGTGCCGGCGGCAGCCGCGCAGGCCGCCGCCCGCCTGGCCGTGCAGACGGACGCGACGGGGGCGCAGGTCAGCGTCGGCGACAGCATCCGTGACGACGCCTTCCCCACCCTGGTCGCCGACGCCGTGCTCTCCGCGCCCCCCTACGGCCAGCGGGACTGGGGCCACGAGGACCTGGCCTACGACCCCCGGTGGGTGTTCGGCCTGCCCCCGAAGGGTGAATCCGAACTGGCCTGGCTGCAACACTGCCTGGCCCACCTGACCCCGGGCGGCCGGGCCGCGCTGCTCATGCCGCCCGGCTCCGCGTTCCGCCCGTCGGGGCGGCGGATCCGGGCCGACCTGGTCCGCAGTGGCGCACTCCGCGCGGTCGTCGCGCTACCGGCCGGGATGGCTCCCCCCCTGCACATCGGCCTGCAGGTGTGGCTGCTGCAGCAGCCCCACCCGCAGGCGACCCTGCCGTCGGCCGTCCTGCTGGTGGACACCGCGTCGGCCGACACCCGACCCACCGACGACACCGCCGACCGACGCTCCCCGGCGGAGTGGGCCGCGCTCCACCACGCGGTACTCACCGCCTGGCACGACTTCGACCGGCACCCCGACACCTTCGACCCGGTCCCCGGGTTCGCCCGCGCGGTCCCCGTCGTCGACCTCCTCGACGAGGCGGTCGACCTCAGCCCCGCCCGGCACGTCCGCGCCGCCGCCGTACCCGCCAGACCCGACGAACTCGCCGACCTGGCGTACGCGCTGAGGAGCCGGCTGCGGCGGGCGGCGACCGGCCTGGTGACCCTCAGCGGCGGCCAGCCCTGGCCGCCGGCCGGCGCCGAACCACAGCCCTGGCGCCGGGCCACCGTCGCCGACCTGCTCCGGGGCGACGCCCTCACCCTGCTC
>NZ_WVUH01000616.1 GCF_017614955.1 Micromonospora echinofusca | reverse complement strand
GTGGCAGGGTGCACTGCCACCGGGTCGTGGGCACGCCGGTGGTGAGGGTGGGCGGCGGCGTCGTGGACCGGCACCGCCGCGGGGTGGGGTCGGCACCGGCCTGCGGCACCGGATGGTGGCGCACGCCGGGCCGGTTGGTGGAGCGTCGGATTCCGACGCCGGCCTGGGTGTCCGGGCATCGGATCCCGACGCCCGGACGGGTGGGCTGAGCGTCGGATTCCGACGCCGGAGGTGATGGTCGGCGCCGGGAGTCCGGGCCGACGTGCGGTGGGCGTCGTCGATCGACGCCGGGCACGGGGGGTGCGCAGTGGTACGGGGACTCCGTACACACTGGAAGGCCTTCGCCGGCTGACGCTAAAGATCACCGGCTGGGTCGTCAAGGGTTCCCGCCCAAGTTTCTTCTTTTGCGGAAGGAATGAAGTCAGCGCGTTCTCCTGGCCGGTTGCGGTGTGCCCCAACCGGCCCAGCAATGCCCGTTCCATGCCCGGGAACTCAATTTGGGCTGTTCAAGACCATGATCCGAGACGGTCGTGGCCGATCTGTGACTTGCGTCTTTAGTTTCTTCGCCGTAGGAAGGAAGAGTGAGTGATGTGGTGACGCCACCAACGAGCCCGGTGAGCCGGGAGCGGGCCAAGGAGATCAAGCGGCAGTCCGTGATCTCGACCGCCCGCCAGGTCCGGGTGCTCTCCCGGGCCGAGCTGACCGAGCTGACCGGGCTCAGCCCCGCCACGCTCACCCCGCTGGTGCGCGACCTGATCGCCGAGGGGTACCTCATCGAGCGGGGGCCGGGCACCTCCCGGGCCGGCCGGCCCCGGGCCATGCTGGAGTTCAACCCGCGCGCCGAGCTGGTCGCGGCCGTCTCCCTGGAACCGTCCCGGATCAGCTGCGAGATCGCCGACAGCGACGGGGAGGTGATCGCGCACCGGACCGCCCGGCTCGCCGGGGACATCGTGGAGACGGTCTGCCGGTTCATCCCCGAACTGGTCGGCGACGGGCTCTCCGCGCTGCGCGGCGTGGCGATCGCCGCGCCGGGGGTCTCCTCCGGTGGTGCGGTCCGGCTCGCCCCCTCGGTCGGCCTGGTCGAGGGACGACCGATAGGGGAGACCGTCCAACGTCGACTGGGCGTCCCGGTCGTGGTGGACAACGACGTCAACCTGATGGCGGCCGGCGAGCACGCCGCCGGTGCCGGCAGCGACGTCGCCGACCTGCTGCTGCTGCACGTCGCCGACGGCATCGGCGCCGGCCTGGTCCTCGACGGACAGGTCCGCCGGGGTGCCGGTGGCGCGGCCGGCGAGGTCGGCTTCCTGCCGCTGGACCCGGCCGGCCAGGGCCACGACGGAGTGGGCCCGTTCGAGGACCGCTGGTCGGAGAACGCCATCGCCGAGCGGCTCGTCGCGCTGCGCCCCGGCCGGCGGCCGGACAACCCGGTCGGCACCCTGGTCGAGCTGGCCCGTACCGACGACGCCGTCGCCGCCTACGCCGACGAGGTGCTGCGGGCCTGGGCCCGGCTCATCGTCTCCTGCGTCTGCGTGGTCGACCCGGGACGGGTCCTGCTCAGCGGGGCCGCCGCCCAACTCGACGACCCGGCCATCGCCCGCCTCCAGGCCCTGGTGGCCGAGGCGGCGCCGGCCAGCACCGACGTACGCCGGGCGGTGCTCGGCGACCGCGCGGTCCTGCACGGCGCCATCAGCTACGCCCTCTCCGCCGCCACGAGCGGACTACCCACCCTCCTACCCAC
>NZ_WVUH01000615.1 GCF_017614955.1 Micromonospora echinofusca | reverse complement strand
CGCCCGCACCGTCCCCGGCCAGCCGGACCGCGCCCGCCCCGCGTCGGGCACCGGAGGAGGACGCCGACCCGACCGCCGAGGTACCCCGGCGGCGACGGCGGCAGATACCCACCCACAGCGGCCGGGCCAGCGTGGCGGAGCAGCCCCGCCCGTTCCCGACCGGGCCGGAGGCCGCGCCGATGATGTCCGGTGCGGCCACCGGCAGTCCGGTCGCGGCCGGTACGTCGTACTCGGGCGCGCAGCTCACCACGACGGAGAGCGCCCCGTCCCGGCCGATCAACCCGGACGGGCCGCCCGGTCCCCGGGTGGTTCTCGACCACGTCCAGGTCAGCACGTTCGGGTTGGACGCCACGGTCGAGGTACGGCTGCTCGCCGGTGCGGAGACAGCCGCCGGCCTGGCGACCGGCCCGGCCGTCGACGGGTACGTGCTGCGGCTCTGTGCGGTCGCCGCCGCGTCCGCCGTGGACGAACTGCTGCGCGGTGCCGAGCGGACGGCCGGATCGGGCCGGTGCTTCGTCGAACACGCGGCCGTGGTGCCGTTCGGCAACTGCGAGGTGGCGACCGTGGTCGTCCTGCTGGTCTGCGACGGTTGGGTCGAGCAGCTCGCCGGCTCGGCGCTGGTCTCCGGTGACCCACGGCAGGCGGTGGTACGGGCCACCCTGGCCGCGGTCAACCGGCGCCTTGAGGCACTGCTGGCCTGACGGTGACGGTAGGGCAGGGCAGCGGGTGACGACGGTACGGCAGGCCGGGCGGGACGCCACGGTGCGACAGGCACCGCTGGCGGCGGACGGGTTCCTGCCGAACGGCCCGCTCCCGCCGCCCTGGCCCGGTCGTACGGTGCCGCTCGACGGGACGTCCCTGCACGTCCGGGACACCCCGGCCACCTGTCCCGGTGCCGAGCCCGCCCTCTACGTCCACGGCCTGGGCGGATCGGCACAGAACTTCACCGACCTCGCCGGGCTGCTCGCCGATCGGCTCGACGGCCAGGCCATCGACCTGCCCGGGTTCGGGCACAGCGAGCCGGGGCCCCGGTACACGCTGCCGTACTTCACCGGGCGGGTCATCCGCTGGATCGAACACTCCGGTCGGGGACCGGTCCACCTGGTGGGTAACTCGCTCGGCGGCGCGGTGTCGGTCCGGGTGGCGGTGCTGCGGCCCGACCTGGTCCGCACGCTGACCCTGATCTCCCCGGCCATGCCGTTCCTCGACGTACGCCGGTCGTTGCAGGCCCGGGCGCTCCCGTTGCTCGTCCTGCCGCGCGCCGAACGGCTGGCCGCCCGGCACCTGACGAGGATCCCCCCGGAGGCGATGGCGGCGCAGGTGCTCGCGTCGTGCATCGCCGACGCCAGCCGGATCAGTGCCCAGCGGCGGCAGGAGACGATCGAGGAGTTCCGGATCCGCTGCACCGCCGAGCACTACGCGGCGGCGTACGTCCGTTCGTTCCGGGGACTGGTCGCGAGTTTCCTGCGGGCGTACCTGCCCGGGACGGGTTCGCTGTGGCAGATGGCCCGGCGGGTGCCGGTACCCACGCTGGTGATCTCCGGACGGCAGGACCGGCTGGTGGACGTCCGGGTCAGCCCGCAGGTCGCCCGGCTGATCCCGGACAGCCGGCTGCTGATGCTCGACGGGGTGGGGCACGTGGCGCAGATGGAGGTGCCCCGGCTGGTCGCCCGGGCCATCGCGGCACTCGTCGACGAGTGCGCGTCACCGGGTACCACCAAGCCGCCCGGCCAGCGGTCCGGGCCGCACTGACGGCGGCCCGGAC
>NZ_WVUH01000614.1 GCF_017614955.1 Micromonospora echinofusca | reverse complement strand
CCACTGGGCGGGCGCCCCCGTGACGACCCCACCGCAGCGGCTACCGCACCCGGCGGCGGTGACCCTCACCGCGCTGGCCGCCGCGCGGGCCGGGGACCGCCGGGCCGCCGCCGACCTGGCCGCCGCCGCCGACCGGTGGGCGCCGGTGGCCCGCCGGGAACAGGTCCGCTGCCTGCTGGCCCAGGCCACGGCCACCACCGACCCGACCGAGGCGGTGGCCGTGTTGGGCGCCGCGCAACGCATCGCCGTCGACGCCGGGCTGGTGGTGCTGGCCGGGCAGGCCCGCCGGGCGTTACGCGCCCACGGCACGCCCGGCGCCGGCCCGCCCGCCGGCCGTGGCGACGGGCCGCTGACCGACCGGGAACGGCAGGTGCTGCGGCTGGTCGCGCAGGGCGAACCGAGCCGACGCATCGCCGGGCGGCTCGGGGTGTCCGTGGAGACCGTCGAAACCCACGTCCGCGCCGGCATGCGCAAACTCGGTGCCCGTACCCGCACCGCCGCCGCCGCGATGACCCTGGCCGCACCCCGATGACCGTGCCCCGGCACGTGCTGCCCGACCTGCCCGCCGCGACGACGGTGCTGCGCGCCCTGACCCGCGACGGCTGGCACACCCGGGAGGGGTTCGCGTTGCTCGCCGACACGTGGGACGTCAGCGACACCCGGCTGGTGCTGTTCGGGCGGGTCGACGACGACGACACGGTGCGGCTGGTGGTGCTGGCCGCCGCCCGGGGCGCCGGCGTGGTCGCCGTGGTCGACCCGACCAGCCCCCGGGGCCGGGCGTTACGCGCCGACCTGGACCGGCTCACCCCCGGCCCGACCGTACCGGCGGTGCTGCCGCTGCGCCCCGAACAGGTGGCCCTGCTGGCCCGGCTCGCGGCGGGGGAGACCATCGCCGCCGCCGCGGCGGCCGAGTTCCTGTCCCTGCGTACCGCGAACCGTCGGATCGCCGCCGCGCGGGCCGCCCTGGGGGTACGCACCACCCGGGAGGCGGTACTGGCCTACCTGCACCGGCGGGCCGGCTGACCGGTCAGCGTCGCCGGTGCATCCGGGTGGTGTCGACCGGCCGGCTCGGGTCGACGTGCCGGGGCCCGTCCGGTTCGTCGGGCCGTAACGGCACCAGCGTGTCGGTGAGCGCGTCGACGATCAGGTCGGTGGCCCGCCGCGCCGCGCCCGCACCGGCCGGTTGCACACCGGTCACGTCGACGGGCGGACCGAAGTGCACCCGCACCGTGGGGCGGCGCACGAACGCCCGGAGCAGGGCCGGCAGCATCCCCTGCGGCGCCGAGTACGGCAGTACCTCGTGTGACCCCCACTGCGCCACCGGTACGACCGGTGCGCCGCTGGCGAACGCCAACCGCGCGGTGCCGGTCTTGCCGCGTTCGGGCCACATGCCGGGGTCCAGGCCGATGCGGCCCTCCGGGTAGACCAGCACCACCGACCCGGCGGTGACCGCGGTCGCGGCGTCGGTGAGGGCCTGCGCGACCCCGGCGGTACCCCGGTCGACGCGGATGTGCCCGCAGTGCCGCATGGCGGTGCCGAGCAGCGGGGCGCGGAACAGTCCACCGGTGGCCATGATCCGGGGTGCGACGCCCCGGGTGTGGCAGGCGGCGGCCAGCACGATCGGGTCGAACGGGCTGATGTGGTTGGCGGCCAGGATCAGCGGGCCGCGCCGCAGGGTGTCGGGTACGTCACCGGTGACGTGCAGCCGGGCGGTGGCGGCGACCACGAGCCGGGCGGCGAGCTGCGCGGCGCGCCACAGGCGGGGT
>NZ_WVUH01000613.1 GCF_017614955.1 Micromonospora echinofusca | reverse complement strand
CCCTGGCCCTGTGCGCCAGCGTCATCGCCGCTGCGGCCCCCCGAATCCCCGCCGACGCCCTACCCACCTGGCTGGCACACAGCCGCCCGGCCTGGACACACGTACTCACCGCCGCCGCCGGTATGTTCCTCATGCGCGCCGCCCTCACCCTGAGCACCCCCGTCGACCTCATCGACATGCCCGGCATCGCCGGCAGCCTCGGTGCAGCACTCCTCGGCATCGCCACGGCCCTCACCGCCAGCAGAAACCGCACCATCCGCGCCATCACCGCACCCGGCCTCGCCATCGGCTACGCCCTCGTCTTCAGCTACGACACCAGCAGCGCACTCATCGTCGGCTACCTCATCGCCCTCACCTGCTGGAGCATCCGGCTCACCGCCCACACCCTCCGGCTGGCCCTCCCCCACACCGGAACAGCCCTCCGCCGCCTCACCGAAGGCACAAAAAGCTGACACCGGACCAAAGTCATGAATCCCCGGGTTACACGGAGCCGTGTTGATTGGCGTCAGGCAAGAGACATGGCAATCGGGCGGAGCCTCTCGTACTCGACCGGGGTGAGCTTGCCCGACGAGCCCCGCAATCCGGTAGCAGAGCGGGAAGCCGGCCATGCGGGCGGCGCGGCTCGTAGGGCAGGTCCGGCGACTGCGCATACCTGTCCCACGACTGCTCGCTGACCACCACGCAGGCCGCCCCAGCATGGTGAGCCCGTCGAGCAGCACCGAGCCGCCCTCCACATCGCGCAGCCCAGCAGCGCCGCCCCAAACCCGTGGTACTGCTCCTACCGCTGCTGCCGGTGCCTCCGGAAGTGCCGGATTTCCTGAATTAGGCCCGACAGCACCTCTTGGCCGGAGAGGGCCTGGTTGCCGGCCAGGCTGACACCGAGCGCCCGGTCTCACCGCTGTTCGAACTCCGGCACTCCGGCATTTGCAACGGGCGGACCGAACCAACCAACGCCGTACCCGGAAGAGCCCTGGGTGTCAGGGTTGGGTGAGACCACCGGTTCAGAGCAAGTAGCCCTCCCGGGGCGAGGATGGAGCTTCTCTCGATGACGATTTCCAGCGCGCCACTGTCCGTCGGGCACCATCGGGCCATGACCAGTGAGGGACCCCGCGCAGATCGGCCACGGCGGCGTCGGTCGTTCACCCCGGCCGAGAAGCTGCGACTGCTCGCCGGATACGAGCAGGCCGTCGCCGAGGGTGACGGCAACGGCTATCTGCGCCGTAACGGCTTGTACTCGTCGCTGATGAGTGAGTGGCGCCGTGCCCGTGACGCCGGGCTGTTGGAGGGGAAGAAGCCTGGTCAGAGCGTCGGGGCCCGAGTGGGGAGCAGGCCGAGATCGCCCGGCTTCGCCGGGAGTTGAAGCTGGCGAACCGGAAGATCGCCCGGACCGAGGCGGCGTTGGACATCATGGGAAAAGCACGGGCGCTCTTGGCCGAGATCTCCGAGAGCGCGGACACCGAGACCAAGCCGACCAAGCCCTGACCGATGCCCACACGGCGTTGCTGGCCGCGCAGACGCCGACCCGTGCGGCGGCCCGGCTGACCGGGATCGCCCGCAGCACCGCGCACCGACGCTTTCGCACCCCGGTGACGTGCGCACCCACGCCTCGGCCGGAGCCGGCGAACCGACTGTCCGACGGCGAACGCGCCCGGATCCTGTCCGTGCTCGACAGCGACCGGTTCGTCGACACCACCCCGACCGAGGTGTTCGCGACGCTGCTCGACGAAGGCGTCTACCTGGCCTCGATCTCCACCCTCTACCGGCTCCTGCGCGCCAACAACCAGGTCATCGAC
>NZ_WVUH01000612.1 GCF_017614955.1 Micromonospora echinofusca | reverse complement strand
GGTGGGGCGGGTACCGCCGCCGCAGGGCGCCCGTAGGTGCCGGGCGGCGCGGTCGGTGCGTACGGTGGCTCGAAGCGTGGTGGCATCGGACCCGGCCGGTCGGCACCGCTGGCGGGTTGGCCGGACGGCTGCTGCCCCGGTGGCTGGTACGGCTGGTGCGGCTGGCCGGTGTACGGCTCGTGCCCGGCAGTCATGATCGGACGCCCTCCCCTAGACGTTCGTTACACAGTCGCAGCACCGGTCAACCCCGGCGGCAACGGCAGGTGGACGGTACCTGCACCCTCGGCCTTTGTCTCCCCCGATGTCCGGCTCGGTGCGGTACCGCCCGGCCGGCCCGTGGCACCGCCTGCCTCATCCGTGGCACCGCCTGTCTGATCCGTCGTCCTCCGACCGGACGGGCGCGCCACGCCGGGGCCGACTCGCCGTACCGGCTTCACATGCCGGGTCCCGCCGCACACTAGGGTTGTCAGGTGACCGACGAACCACCCCTGCGCCGTCGGGCCGCGCAAAGCCGAGCGGGGGACGAGCCGCACCGCCTGCCGACGCCCGCGCCGGAGCCGGAGACCGTGGGGCCCGACCCAACGCCCGGCGGGCCCGTACCGCTCACCGCCCCCCGCGACGGCACGCCCACCCCGGTGGCCACCACCGAAGAGTTGGCCGAGGTCGTCGCCCGTTTCGCCACCGGCACCGGTCCGGTGGCGCTGGACGCCGAACGCGCCTCCGGCTACCGGTACAGCCAACGGGCGTACCTGGTGCAGCTCCGCCGGGCCGGCGCGGGCACCGCCCTGGTCGACCCGTTGCCGCTGGACGATCTGAGCACCCTCGACGCGGCGATCGCCGACGCGGAATGGGTGCTGCACGCGGCCAGTCAGGACCTGCCCTGCCTGGCCGAGGTGGGGCTGCGGCCCCGCCGGCTCTTCGACACGGAACTGGCCGCCCGGCTGGCCGGATTCGAGCGGGTCGGACTGGCCGCGCTGACCGAGCAGCTACTCGGCTTCACCCTGGAGAAGCACCACTCGGCAGCCGACTGGTCCACGCGTCCGCTGCCCGAGTCCTGGCTGACGTACGCCGCCCTGGACGTCGAGATGCTCACCGACCTGCGCGACGCCCTGGCCGCCGAGCTGGACCGGCAGGGCAAGCGCGAGTGGGCCGAGGAGGAGTTCGCCGCGCTGGTGCTCTGGGGTACCCGGCCACCGAAGGTGCGGGCCGAGCCGTGGCGGCGCACCTCCGGCATCCACCGGGTCCGTGGTGCGCGGGCCCAGGCCCGGGTCCGGGCGCTGTGGTACGCCCGGGACACCATCGCCGCCCGCCGGGACTCCGCTCCGGGACGGGTCCTCCCCGACGCCTCGATCGTCGCCGCCGCCGAGCTGGACCCACGGGACGAGCGGACGCTGCTCACCCTGCCGGGTTTCGGCGGCCGGTCGGTACGCCGGCTGGCGCGTACCTGGTTGGAGGCGCTGGACAACGCCCGACGGCTGCCGGACGACGAGCTGCCGGTGACGCCGACGATCGAGGGGCCGCCCCCGCCGCACCGCTGGGCGGAACGGGACCCGGTCGCGGCGGCCCGGCTGGCCCGGTGCCGGGAGGTGGTGACCCGGATCGCGGCGGAGCACCACCTGCCGCCGGAGAACCTGATCGCGCCGGACTCGGTGCGCCGGCTCGCCTGGGTACCGCCGGAGGAGATCACCCCGCAGACCGTCACCGAGGTGCTCCGTGGGTACGGGGCGCGCAACTGGCAGCTCGGTCTGCTCGGCACGGAACTGGCTGCCGCCCTGCCGGATCCCGCACCCACCCCCTGACCCCTGACC
>NZ_WVUH01000611.1 GCF_017614955.1 Micromonospora echinofusca | reverse complement strand
GGTGCAGGTGACGCCGTTGAGCGCGAACGTCGTCGGCGCGGTGTTGGTGCCGGACCACGAGCCGTTGAACCCGAACGACACCGTCGCGTTGGTGCCCAGGGCGGCGTTGTAGCCGACGTCGGTCGCGGTCACGGCGCTGCCGGCGGAGGTGACCGTGGCGTTCCATGCCTGGGTCACCTGCTGGCCGGACGGGAAGGTCCAGGTCAGCCGCCAGCCGTTGACCGGGTCGCCCAGGTTGGTCACGTTCACGTTCGCCGAGAACCCGCCCGGCCACTGGTTGGGAACGGAGTAGGCGACCTGGCAGCCGGCGGCGGCGTACGCGCTGACCGCGAACGTCAGGCCGAGGCTGGCCAGCAGTGCCGTGACGGCGGTCGTGACCAGACCGATCCGCCATCGTGTCCGTCGTACCGTGCTGCGTAGACCGGTCATGACGCTCCTCGCCGGGAAAGATGCTGCCGTGTCGGGTGACCCGGCCACGCCGTACCCCGCAACAGGGACGACACCCGGGTCGGCTCGCAGATTAAGTTTGGATTCCAAACTTTGTCAATCGACGGACCGGGATGCGAGTAGGCCCGGCGGCGACCCGGCGACCGGGTCCCGGGCAGGGCGACGCTGCCGGCGGCTGTCAAGCCGCCGGCAGCACCGCGCTGCGGATCAGCTCAGAGCCGGGCGCCCACGTCGGCGCCGTTGGTCGGGTGCAGGAACGTCGACGTCGGGATCGATCCGTCCGCCGCCCGGGGACCGGTGATCGTCGAGGAGTTGGTGCTCACGAAGGTCCAGGTACCGCCGAGGTTCCACGAGTTGTTGGCACCGGTCGAGCTGCCCAGCGAGACGTTCGTGCCGTTACCCACCGACAGGTTCCGGTTCACGACGGACGTCGACCGGGACACGTCGAAACCGGCCTTGCCGTTGTCCCAGGCGGTGTTGCGCTCGAAGACCAGCGAGCCCGGGTTGCCGTTGTCGATGAAGCCGCCGGCCGAGTTGCCCCAGGCCATCGAGTTGCGGGTGATGTGGTTGACCGCCGGACGGGGGTCGGTGCCGCCACCGTTCTTGAAGCCGTTGCCGTCGCCGGTGTAGTCGGGCAGGTTCCAGTGGTTGTAGCCGTTGTCGTAGGCGACGCTGTTCTCGATCAGGATCGGCGACAGGAACAGCCAGGCGTCGAAACCGTCGTCGGCGTTGCGCCACAGCCGGGCACCCCGCACCACGTTGCCCGTCCCGGAACCCTCCTTGATCGCCAGTCCGTCGGCGCTCTCCCCGTTCTTGCGCGGGTCCCGGTTGCCGTAGCTGTCCAGGTTGATGATCTGGTTGCCCGACGAGGCGCCCTGCAGGTGCAGGCCGGACTCGTAGTTGTCCCGGGTGACCAGCCGCTCGTACCGGCCGTTGTTGGTGTCCACCCCGAAGATGCCGTACGGGCCGTTGATGATCTCCAGGCCGACGAACCGCCACCAGTCGCCCTCGACGTGCAGGGCACCCCGGTCGGCGCGCGGGATGCTGGAGCCGACGGCCCCGGGGGTGTACGGCATGTTCTCCCCGTCGATGACCACGCGCTCACCGTTGTAGTTGGTGAGCGTGATCGGCTGCGCCGAGGTGCCGTCCTTGAGGATCTTGATGGTGACGCTGGGCGCGTAGGTGCCGCCGCGTACCGCGATGGTGCCACCCGGCTGGACCAGGTCGTGGGCGCGCTGGATGCTCTTCAACGGCTGGGCCAGGGTGCCCGGGTTGGCGTCGTCGCCGGTGGTGGCCACGAACAGGCTCCCCGTCGGGGGCGCGGTGGTGGGCGTCGGCGACGGCGTGCTCGTCGGCGTGGGCGAGGGAC
>NZ_WVUH01000610.1 GCF_017614955.1 Micromonospora echinofusca | reverse complement strand
CTCCCGGCCCTTCCACGACCTGCTGGCCCGGGTGCCCGCCCGCCGCCCCCGGGCCGTGGTGGACCTCGGCTGCGGACCCGGCCATCTCACCGTCGCCCTGCGGGACCGCTGGCCGGACGCCCGCATCACCGGACTCGACGCCTCCCCGGAGATGATCGAGCAGGCCCGGACCCGGCCCGGGGACGTCGCGTTCGCCCTCGGCGACGTGCGCACCTGGCAGCCGGCGCCGGACGTCGACGTGGTGGTGACCAACGCCGTGTTGCAGTGGGTTCCCGGGCACACCGACCTGCTCCGCCGCTGGGTGACCGCGCTGCCCACCGGAGCGTGGCTGGCCGTGCAGGTCCCGGGCAACATCGACGCCCCGTCGCACCGGGCGATCCGTCAGGTCGCCACCGACGGGCCCTGGCGCGACGACCTGACCGGGGTGCTCCGCCATGATCCGGTGCCCGACGCGGCGGGGTACGCTCGGCTGCTGACCGACGCCGGATGCGCCGTCGATGCCTGGGAGACTACCTACGTGCACCTGCTGCCCGCCCCCGCCACCGCCGACCACCCGGTGCTGAGCTGGCTGGAGGGGACCGGACTGCGACCGGTCCGGGCCGCACTCGGCACCGCCGACGGCCGCTGGGACGCCTTCCGGGCCGCGTTGGCCGACCGGCTCGCCGAGGCGTACCCGGTCCAGGACGGTCAGGTGTACTTCCCGTTCCGTCGTGTCTTCGCCGTGGCCCGTACCGGGGCCCGTCCGTAGGGAGAGTCCGTGACCGACCTGTCCGCCTTCATCGCCGGCCTGCCCAAGGTGGAACTGCACGTGCACCACGTCGGCTCCGCCTCGCCGCGCATCGTGGCCGAACTGGCCGCCCGGCACGAGGGACGGACCCCGGTACCGGCCGATCCCGACGCGCTCGGCGACTACTTCGCCTTCACCGACTTCGCCCACTTCATCGAGGTCTACCTCAGCGTGGTGGACCTGGTCCGGGACCCGACCGACGTCTGGATCCTCACCCACGAGGTGGCCCGCGAACTGGCCCGCCAGCAGGTCCGCTACGCCGAACTGACCGTCACCCCGTACTCGCACGTGCGCCGGGGCATCCCCGCCCCGGCGTTCTGCGAGGCGATCGAGGACGCCCGCCGCCGGGCCGAGGCCGACTTCGGCATCGCGCTGCGCTGGTGCTTCGACATCCCCGGTGAGGCCGGTCTGCCGGCCGCCGAGGAGACGCTGCGGATCGCCCTGGCGGAGCGGCCCGACGGCCTGATCAGCTTCGGGCTGGGCGGCCCGGAGATCGGGGTACCCCGGCCGCAGTTCAAGCCGTACTTCGACCAGGCCCGGGCGGCCGGGCTGCGGTCGGTGCCGCACGCGGGCGAGACCACCGGCCCGGAGACCATCTGGGACGCCCTGCGCGACCTGGGTGCGGAACGGATCGGGCACGGCATCTCCGCCGTTGACGACCCCGAACTGCTCACCTACCTGGCCGAGCGGCAGATCACCCTGGAGGTCTGCCCGACCTCCAACGTGCGCACCCGCGCGGTATCCGACCTCGCGGCGCACCCGCTGCGCCGGCTCGCCGACGCGGGCGTGGTGGTCACCATCAACTCCGACGACCCGCCGATGTTCGGTACCACCCTCAACGACGAGTACGCGGTGGCGGCCCGACTGCTCGACTGCGGGGCGGAAGGGCTGGCCGATCTGGCCCGGCAGGCGGCCCGGTCGTCGTTCCTGCCCCGGGCCGAGGCCGAGCGGATCTGCACGGAGATCACCGGGTACCAGACCCGCATGCTCGGCTGACCGACCCGGGTCGGGTACCTGGTGCGCGCGGCGGGGGAGGG
>NZ_WVUH01000060.1 GCF_017614955.1 Micromonospora echinofusca | reverse complement strand
ACCGGGACCACCGGGCGGAAAAGGCGGGAAGGGTGGGAAGCCGAAGCCGCGCATCCGCGCGTCCGGCGGCCCCTGGAACATCCGATCGAACCGCATGATGCCCTCCGTGCCATCGTCGATGGCTCAACGATATATCGGCAAACTATCGGCGACAAGTCGTTCCGAGGTGGGCGGTGTCCGGGGCGACCGCAGCCCGCCGTCGACCGGCGGAGCGCCCCACTCATCTGGCAGGCTGTAACTGTGCTGACGGTGCCGGTACGGCGGGTGGGGGAAGGGGAGCGGCGCTCCGTGGAGCGACTGCTCGACCTCGACCCGTACGCTGCGGCGCCGGTCGCCGAACGGGTCGCCGCCCACGGCCTCTCCTGGTGGCGGGGGGAGGGCCGGGTCCTCGGCTACGGATCCCGCCGCAACCTGGAGTCGATCTGCTGGCTCGGCGGCAACCTCACCCCGGTGCTCGCCACCCCACCGGCCGTCGCCGCCTACGCCGAACAGCTCAGCGGAGAACCCCGGATCTGCTCCTCGATCGTCGGGCACGCCGACGCGGTCCTCGGCCTCTGGGAACGGCTCGCGGCCCGGTGGGGACCGGCCCGGGACGTACGCCCCAACCAGCCGCTCCTGGCCACCGGGGCGGCGCCGCAGCCGGCTGCCGACCCCGACGTACGCCGGGTCCGGGTCGACGAGATCGACCAGCTTTTTCCCGCCGCAGTCGCCATGTACACCGAGGAGGTCGGGGTCTCCCCGCTGGCCGAGGACGGCGGGCGCAGCTACCGGCGTCGGGTCACCGAACTGGTCCGTGCCGGCCGGGCGTACGCCCGGTTCGTCGACGGGCAGGTGGTCTTCAAGGCCGAACTGGCCGTGGTGACCCGCCGGACCGCGCAGATCCAGGGCGTCTGGGTCGACCCGCAGTGGCGGGGCCGGGGCATCGCCACCGGAGCGATGGCGGCGGTGGTACGCGACGCGCTCGCCCACGTCGCGCCCACCGTCAGCCTCTACGTCAACGACTTCAACCTGCCGGCCCGGCGCGTCTACCAGCGCTGCGGGTTCCGCCCCGTCGGCACCCTCGCCACCATCCTCTTCTGAGATGTAAGGAAGGGCCCCCCGTTAACGCATTCGGTAGAGGAAGGGCCCCCTCTTAACACCCGCGCCCCGGTCAGGCAGCGTGTATCACGCCGGGGCGCCCCACAGGCGAAGCCCGCACCACGCCGGCCGCGCCCCGCCGCCGAGGCCGGTCAGACGGCGCGCTGGTACTGCGCCGGCCAGTGCCGCCCGGCGTCCGCCGGTGAGGCCGTGCCGGCACCCAGCTTCGCCGCCGCCCGTCGGGGCCAGTACGGCTCGCGCAGCAACTCCCGACCGAGCAGCACCAGATCGGCCGCCCCGGAGGCGACGATCTCCTCGGCCTGCTCCGGTTCGGTGATCAGCCCGACCGCACCGGTCGGTACGCCCGCACCGGCGCGTACCCGGGACGCGAGCGGCACCTGGTAGCCCGGCCCGACCGGGATCCGCGCGGTGGCCGACGCCCCGCCCGACGAGCAGTCGACCAGGTCGACCCCGGCCCGGGACAACTCCCCGGCGAGGGCGACGCTGTCGTCGACGGTCCACCCGCCGTCCACCCAGTCGGTCGCCGAGATCCGGGCCAGTACCGGTACGTCGTCACCGACGGCGGCGCGGACGGACCGGGCCACCTCCAGCGCCAGCCGCATCCGGGCGGCCAGGTCGCCGCCGTACCCGTCGGTCCGCCGGTTGGTCAGCGGGGAGAGGAACTCGTGCAGCAGGTACCCGTGGGCGGCGTGGATCTCGACGGCGGCGAACCCGGCCGCGACCGCGCGGGCGGCGGCGGCGCCGAACGCCTCGACCACGGTGGCGATCCCGGCGGCGTCCAGTGCCTCCGGGATCCGGTACCCGGGGACGAACGGTTCGGCCGACGGGCCGACCGGCGTCCACCCGCCCTCGTCGTCCGGCACGCCGCCGCGCTGCTCGGACCAGGGCCGGTAGGTGGACGCCTTGAACCCGGCGTGCGCGAGCTGGACGGCCGGTACCGTCCCCTGCCCGGCGAGGAACGCGGTGACCGGGCGCCAGGCGTCGACGTGCGCGTCGGACCAGAGGCCGGTGTCCTGCGGGCTGATCCGTCCCTCGGGCAGTACCGCGGTCGCCTCGGTGACGATCAGACCGGCGCCGCCGACCGCCCGGGTGCCGTAGTGCACCCGGTGCCAGTCGGTCGGCAGCCCGTCCGGACCAGCGCTGTACTGGCACATCGGGGCCATCGCCACCCGGTTCGGGAGGGTGACCGCCCGCAGTGGCAGTGGACTGAACAGGAGGCTCACGTCGATCTCTCCTCAGCGGTCGGGGGTGTTAAGAAGGGGCCCTTCCTCTACCGAAAGCGTTAAGCGGGGGCCCTTCCTTACGCCTACGGCGTCGTACGCCGCGCGGTCCAGGGTGCCCTCACGGGCGGCTACGATGGTCGGGACCAGCGCCTGACCGGCCACGTTGGTGGCGGTCCGGATCATGTCGACGATCGGGTCGATGGCGAGCAGCAGACCGGCGCCGGCCAACGGCAGGCCGAGGGTGCTCAGGGTGAGGGTGAGCATCACGATGGCGCCGGTCAGGCCGGCGGTGGCGGCCGAGCCGACCACCGAGACGAATGCGATGAGCAGGTAGTCGACCGGGCCGAGGGTGACCCCGAAGACCTGGGCCACGAAGATCGCCGCGAGCGCCGGGTAGATCGCCGCGCAGCCGTCCATCTTGGTGGTGGCGCCGAACGGGACCGCGAAGGAGGCGTACTCGCGGGGCACGCCGAGGCGTTCCACGGAACGCTGGGTGACCGGCATGGTGCCCACCGACGAGCGGGACACGAAGGCCAGTTCGATGGCGGGCCAGGCCCCGGCGAAGAATCGTACCGGGTTGAGCCGGCCGGCGGTGACCAGCAGCAGCGGGTAGACCACGAAGAGCACGATCGCGCAGCCGACGTAGACGGCGGTGGTGAACCGGGCGAGCGGGGCGAGCAGGTCCCAGCCGTACGCGGCGACGGCGTGGCCGATCAGACCGAGGGTGCCGACCGGGGCGAGCCGGATCACCCACCACAGTGCCTTCTGCACGATCTCCAGCACGGCGCGGTTGACGGCGACGAAGGGTTCGGCGGCGGTACCGACCAGCAGGGCCGCCGCCCCGACCACGAGGGCCAGGAAGACGATCTGGAGGACGTTGCCCTCGACGAACGCGCCGACCGGGTTGGTGGGCACGATGCCGGTGAGGAAGTCGGTCCAGGAGCCGGTCTTCTTGGGCGCGGTGGCCCCGGCGACGTCCAGGTCGACGCCCCGGCCGGGGTCGGTGAGCAGGCCGAGCCCGATGCCGACGCTGACCGCGATGAGCGCGGTGACGCCGAACCAGAGCAGGGTCTTCAGCGCCAGCCGGGCGGCGTTGGCCACCCCGCGCAGGCTGACCACGCTGACCACGATGGCGGTGAAGACCAGCGGTGGCACGGCGAGCTTGAGGAGTTGGACGAAGAGGCTGCCGACGGTGTCGAGGGTGCCGGCGAGCCAGCCCAGGTCGGCGGTGCGGGCCAGGTAGCCGAGGCCGGCGCCGAGCAGCAGGCCGGCGAGGATCTGGGCGGAGAAGGGGACGGCGGCGAGGGTGCGGCGCAGCCGGGCGGGCACGCCGGTGGGCGTGGTGGTGGTCATGGGTCTTTCCCAACGGTCCGGTGGAGCGGGTCGACGGTCAGCGGTGCTGGACCGGCGGGCCTGCGGGCCGGCGGGGGTGCCGGGCCGGAGGGTGGCCGGTCAGCGGGTCGGCTGAGCCGGACAGACGCCGCTGGCCTGTAGTCGCAGATCGACATACAGGCGCACGGTGAGGTCCCAGACGTTGGTCATCGCCCGCTGACGGTACGCGCGGCCGGGGCATCAGTGGAAGGAGCGGACCCCGTGACGATCCTTACAGGCGGGGTCGGGAACAACCGAGCAGCACGGCGGTGGTGAAGCCCCAGCAGATCGTCACGGCCAGCAGCAGCCGTTCCAGGGTACCGACCAGCGTGCCCCGGCCGACCGTGAGCATGGCCAGCCCGACCGCTGCGGCCAGCGGAAACGTCGCGAGTGTGGCGAGGGCGGCGAGCCCGCGCAGGGCCCGCCCGGCAGCCGGGGTACGCAGCACCGCCAGCATCGCGAAGGCCACCGCCGCGACGGCGGCGATGCTCGCCCCGCCGTGCACCAGGTCCGCCACACCGGCCTGCTCGAACGGCGGCAGCGGGCAGCCGTCGGAGCAGGTGACCGCTCCGGAGAGGGCGGTGGCCAGACCGCCGGCGGCCAGCAGGGCGGCGGCCGGACGCAACGCCGGGGGCAGGGCGGCGGCGAGCAGCAGCAGCGCCGCCGCCAGGGCCAGCACGCCCAGCCGGTACGCCGTCGCGTACGAACTGCCGACCACGCCGGCCTCGCTGACGTATCCGGTCAGCCCCGGTCCCGGACCGGCGACCACGGCGAACGTCACCGCGACCGTGCCGGCGAGGATGCCCAGGGCCGCACCGACGGCGGCGACCCGGGACCGGACGGTGCCGGCCGCGACGGGGCGGTCAGCCACGCCCGTGCGGCGTGGTCCAGCCGGACTCGTCGGGCCCGAGCGGCACGATCTGCGTCGGGTTGATCGCGTGGTGGGTGCCGTAGTAGTGCCGTTTGATGTGGTCGAAGTCGACGGTGTCCCCGAAGCCCGGCGTCTGGTAGAGATCCCGGGCGTACGCCCAGAGCACCGGGAGCTCGGTCAACTTCTGCCGGTTGCACTTGAAGTGCCCGTGGTACGCGGCGTCGAACCGGACCAGCGTGGTGAAGAGCCGGACGTCGGCCTCGGTGATCGCGTCCCCCATCAGGTAACGCCGGTCGGCCAGCCGGTCCGAGAGCGCGTCCAACCGGGCGAAGAGTGCCCGGAACGCCGCGTCGTACGCCGCCTGGCTGGTGGCGAAGCCGCACCGGTACACCCCGTTGTTGACGTCCCGGTGGATCTCGGCCATCAGCGCGTCCAGCTCCGGCCGCAGCGCCGCCGGGTAGAGGTCCGGGGCGCCGGGGGCGTGCAGGCGCCGCCACTCGGTGGACAGGTCCAGGGTGAGCTGCGGGTAGTCGTTGGTCACCACCTGCCCGGTGACGGTGTCGACCAGCGCCGGCACGGTGACCCGGCCGGTGTACCCCGGGTCGGTGGTGTGGTACGCCTCGGCCAGGTACCGGATGCCGAGCACCGGGTCCCGGCCGTCCCGGTCGAGGGTGAACCGCCAGCCCCGCTCGTCCCGGATCGGGTCGACCGTCCCCAGGCTGATCACGTCGTCCAGCCCGAGCAGGCCCCGGACGATCCGGGCCCGGTGCGCCCACGGGCAGGCCCGGCACCAGATCAGCCGGTACCGGCCGGCCTCCAGCGGCCACCGGCCCTGCGCGTCCGGCCCGCCGCCCGGTGGGGAGTCGGAGTCGGCGGTGACCCGGCCGGTGAACCGGTTGGGTTGCCGGACGAACTCGCCGCTGCCGGCGGTCTCTGCGCTGAACTGGGCCCGCACCATGGGCCCAACCTATCCCGGGCGTACGCCACCCCGCCGGAATCCGATCCGGCGTCGATATCCTGGCCCCGTGCCGGCCGCGACCCGGTCCGGCGCGCCCGACATGCCTTCCCACCCTCCCCCGACGAAGGGCAGTCCGATGAGCGTTGCCTACCTGGTGTCCGGTGTCCGTACCCCGTTCGGCCGGTACGGCGGCGACCTGGCCGGGGTACGCCCCGACGACCTGGCCGGGCACGTCGTCGCCGAACTGGTGGCGCGGCACCCGACGGTGGACTGGGCCCGGATCGACGACGTGATCCTGGGCTGCGCCAACCAGGCCGGGGAGGACAACCGGAACGTGGCCCGGATGGCCGCGCTGCTCGGCGGGCTGCCCGAGGAGGTCCCGGGCACCACGGTCAACCGGCTCTGCGGTTCCGGTCTGGACGCGCTGGCCCTCGCCGCCCGGTCGATCGTGGCCGGCGAGGCGGACCTGATGGTGGCCGGCGGGGTGGAGAGCATGAGCCGGGCGCCGTTCGTACTGCCCAAGGCGACCTCGGCGTTCTCCCGCGCGGCGGAGATCCACGACACCACCATCGGCTGGCGGTTCGTCAACCCCCGGATGGAACGCGGCTGGGGCATCGACTCGATGCCGGAGACCGCCGAGAACGTGGCCGCCGAGTACGCCGTCGCCCGTACCGACCAGGACGCGTTCGCCTTCCGGTCCCAGCAGCGGGCCGCGAAGGCACAGGCCAACGGCCGGTTCGCCGAGGAGATCGTGCCGGTGACCGTACCCGAGGGACGGCGCGGCACCCGGGTGGTGGACACCGACGAACACCCCCGGGAGACCTCGCTGGAGAAGCTGGCCGCGCTGCCCACCCCGTTCCGGGCCGGCGGCACGGTCACCGCCGGCAACTCGTCCGGCGTCAACGACGGTGCGGTGGCGCTGCTGGTGGCGAGCGAGGCAGCGGTCGCGGCGTACGGCCTGACCCCGCTGGCCCGCATCGGCGGCGCGGCGGCGGCCGGTGTCCCGCCCCGGGTGATGGGGATGGGCCCGGTACCGGCCACCCGGAAGCTGCTGGACCGGCTCGGTCTCACCGTCGGCGACCTGGACGTGATCGAGCTGAACGAGGCGTTCGCCGCCCAGGCCGTGGCCGTGCTGCGCGAGTTGGGCCTGCCCACCGACGCGGAGCACGTCAACCCGAACGGCGGGGCCATCGCGCTGGGTCACCCGCTCGGCGCCAGCGGCGCCCGGCTGGCGCTGACCGCCGCGTTGGAGTTGCGGCACCGGGGTGGGCGACGCGCACTGGCCACGATGTGCGTGGGAGTCGGTCAGGGGATCTCCCTCATCCTGGAGTCTGCGGCCTAGAGTGGGCAGACCATCCGACCTGCGGGTCCACCGGTGACCGTCGCACGTTGACGGCACCGGCCGGTCCCGTATGCCTAGACTCGACCACCCTGGGACGGACCATGCAACTGCCGGACGGACCCCCCGCCGAGATCGACCTGAGCCGCCCCAGCGCGGCCCGTGTGTACGACTACTTCCTCGGTGGCGCGCACAACTTCGAAATCGACCGGCAGCTCGCCGAGCAGATCGCCCGGATGACCCCCAACCTGGCCGCGACCATGCGCGCCGGGCGTGAGTTCCTACGCCGGGCGGTGCGGGTACTGCTCGCCGAGGGCATCGACCAGTTCCTGGACATCGGTTCGGGTATCCCCACCGTCGGCAACGTCCACGAGGTGGCCCAGTCGGTGAACCCGGCGGCCCGGATCGTCTACGTGGACATCGACCCGGTCGCGGTGGCGCACAGCCGGGAACTGCTGGCCGGCAACGATCTCGCCACCGTCATCCACGCCGACCTGCGGGAGCCGGAGCGGATCCTGGCCGAGGCCGCCGCGAGTGGCCTGCTCGACCTGTCCCGCCCGGTCGGCATCCTGCTCGCCGGGGTGGTGCACTTCATCCCGGACGCGGACCGGCCGGGGGACATCCTGGCCACCCTGCGGGCCGCTGCGGTCCCGGGCAGCTTCCTGGTCGTCTCGCACTCCACCTACGAGGACCAGCCACAGGAGATGCTGGACGCCCAGCGGCTCTCGGCGCGTACCGACACCGAGATCACCCTGCGTTCCCGGGCGCAGATCACCGGCTTCTTCGGCGACTGGACCCTGCTGGAGCCGGGCGTGGTGCACATGCCGCTGTGGCGACCGGACGCCCCGTCCGACGTGGACGACCACCCGGAGCGGTTCGGCGCGTTCGGGGGGGTCGGCCGGTACGACCGACCGACAGGCTAGCCCGGCATGGGTGACGCGCTGCCCGCCACAGGCGACGAGGGGTTCAGCCGTCCCGGTGCCCAACGGTACGCCGCCGACTGGGCCCGGGCGGTCCGCCGGTTGGGGTTCGTGCCCCTGAGCGGCCCGGAGACCGAGCGGCTGCTGCTGGTCCACACGGAACGCCTCGCCCGGGCCCTGCTCGCCGAACCGTTCACCGCCCAGCCGGCGGCGGACGTCGGGCGGGACCTGGTCGAGGCGCACCTGACCGAACCGGGCATCCTCGACTGGTCGGTACGGGCGCTCGGGGACCGGTTCCTGGCGCAGGTGCTGCCCGGCCGTCCGGCGCCCCGGATGGCCGGGCTGCGGGCCGCCGGGCCGGGCGGTCGGATGGCGACCGGGCCGGCCGAACGCCTCGCCCAGTTGCAGGGGTGCCTCGCCGCCGGCTTCGCCCGCGCGCTGCGGGACCGCACCTTCACCCAGCAGGAACGGATCGCCCGGTCCGCGTGGCGGGCCCGCGACCAGGTCGAACAGGCGCTACGGGACAGCGAGGCCCGGTTCCGGGCGGTCTTCACCGGGGCGGCCATCGGCATCGGCATCGCCGGCATCGACGGGACGGTCATCGACGTCAATCAGTCCTTCGCCGACATGCTCGGGTACTCCGTCGCCGAACTGCGGCAGATCAACGTCGCGGCGCTGTTCCACCCGGACGACGCCGCCGGCATGTGGGGGCTGTACCAGGACCTGATCGGCGGTCGGCTCGACACCGTCCGGGTGGAGAAGCGCTACTACCGCAAGGACGGCAGCGTCGTCTGGACCGACCTGGCCGTCTCGTTGATCCGGCACGACGACGGCCGGCCCCGGTTCACCGTGGCGATGATCGAGGACATCACCGAACGGTACGAACTCCAGCAGCGGCTGCGCTTCCAGGCGCTGCACGACCCGCTGACCGGACTGCCGAACCGTACCCTGTTCTTCGAGACCCTCGGCCGGGTCTTCGCGGCGGCGCCGCCGGAGCACCGGGTCGGGGTCTGCTTCCTCGACCTCGACGGGTTCAAGACCATCAACGACAGCCTCGGTCACGACCTGGGCGACCGGCTGCTCGTGGTGATCGCCCAGCGGTTGGCCGAGTGCGTCGCCGGGCAGGGCCACCTGGTCGCCCGGATGGGCGGTGACGAGTTCGTGGTCCTGGTCGACCCGTGTCCGGACCCGGCCGACGCGGTCGCCGTCGCCGAAGCGGCCCTGGCTGCCGTCGCCGCGCCGGTGCAGGTCGGTGACCAGCAGCTCGCCGTCTCGGCCAGCATCGGCATCGTCTCCGGACCGGTCGATGGTACGGACGCCACCGGGCTGATGAAGGCCGCCGACACCACGCTCTACTGGGCCAAGGCGGAGGGGCGGGGCCGCTGGGCCGTCTACGACCCGGAACGCAGCGCCCGGGACCAGGCCCGTTCCGCGCTCGCCGCCGGCCTGCCGGGCGCCCTGGACCGGGACGAGTTCGTGGTCCACTACCAGCCGATCGTCTCGCTGGCCGACGGACGGATGCTGGCCGTGGAGGCGCTGGTCCGGTGGCAGCACCCGGAGCTGGGCCTGATCGGGCCGGACCGGTTCATCGGGCTGGCCGAGGAGACCGGCCTGATCGTCCGGGTCGGCCAGTGGGTGCTGGAGCGGGCCTGCCGGGACGCCGCCGGTTGGCGGGCCGCCCACCCGGACACGACGCCCGTGGTCAGCGTCAACCTGGCCGCCCGCCAGGCCGACGACCCGGGGATCGTGGACACCGTCGCCCGGGCGCTGACCGACAGCGGACTTTCGGCGGAACTGCTGCAACTGGAGCTGACCGAGAGCGCGGTGATGGGTACCACGGGGGAGCCGCTGCGGTCGTTGCGCCGGCTCGCCGCCCTCGGGGTGCGACTGGCCATCGACGACTTCGGCACCGGATACTCCAACCTGGCCTATCTGCGGCGGCTGCCGATCCACTGCCTCAAGCTGGCCGCCCCGTTCGTCGAGGGCATCCGGGCCGCCGGTGACAACCGGGACGAGCAGATCGTGGACGCCCTGGTCCGGCTGGCGCACGCGCTCGACCTGCGGGTCACGGCCGAGGCGGTGGAGACCGGGGTGCAGGCCGAACGGCTGCGTGCCCTGGGCTGTGACACTGGGCAGGGGCGGCTGTTCGGCGCCCCGGTGGAGGCGACGGAGATCGCCGCCCGGTTGGCGGAGACGGATGGCGGGAGACGATGGACCTGACCGATACGCAGTCCCTGGTGACGCTGCTGGCCGGGGTGGCCATCGTGGCCGGGCTGCTCGGGGTGGTGGTGCCGGTGCTGCCGGCGCTGCCGCTGTGCTGGGGCGGGGTGCTGATCTGGGCGATCTTCACCGAGGGCGGCTGGCAGCGGTGGGCGGTGCTCGGCGCGGCCACCGTGGTCGCGGTCCTCGGCACGGTGGTCAAGTACGCCTGGCCGGGGCGCAACCTGAAACGGGTCGGGGTGCCCAACTCCACCCTGCTCGCCGGTGGTGTGCTCGGCATCGTCGGGTTCTTCGTGGTCCCGGTGGTCGGCCTGCTCCTCGGTTTCGTGCTGGGGATCTGGCTGGCCGAACGGCTCCGGCTCGGTGACAACCAGCTGGCCTGGCCGGCCACGAAGCAGGCCGTGCAGGCCGCCGGGCTGGCCTTCCTGATCGAGTTCACCGCAGGCGCGATGATCGCCACCCTCTGGGTCGCCGGCCTCGTGCTCACCTGACCCGGCCTCCGGCCTTCGGCGTCCGAAGTCCGGCCTCCCGGGGTCCGGCCTCCCCGGGTTCCGCCGCGACCGGCGGGCGCGGGATCGGTTACCGTCGGCGACATGCGGATCACGGTCCTCGGTGGGGTGGCGGCCTGGCCGGGTACGGTGGGCGGCTGTGCCGGCTACCTGGTAGAACGGGACGGCTACCGGCTGCTGGTCGACCCCGGGTACGCCACCCTGCCCCGGCTGCTGCGGCACGTCCCGCCCGACGCGGTGGACGCGGTCTACGTCAGCCACGGCCACCCCGACCACTGCGCCGACCTGCAACCCCTGCTACGCGCCCGGGCGCTCACCGACCGGGACGGTCCACCGCTGCCGGTGTACGCCCCGCCCGGCAGTCTCCAGCCGTTGCTGGCGATCGACGAGCCGGGGCTGGTCGACGGGGCGTACACCCTGCACGAGTTCCACCCCGGGGACACCTTCGCGCTGGGCTGTTTCCGGGTACGGACCTGGCTCCTGCCGCACTTCGTACCGAACGCGGGCGCCCGCTTCGAGGTCGACGGGCGGGTGCTGGCGTACACCGGGGACACCGGACCCGACCCGGACCTGCCGGCGCTGGCCCGGGACGCGGACCTGCTGATCGCCGACGCGACCTACGTCGACACGGTCCCGGACCGGTACGCCGGGAACCTCTCCACCGCCGCCGAGGTCGGCCGGTACGCCGCGTCGGCCGGTACCCGCCGGATCTGGCTGACCCACCTCTGGCCGGGTACCGACCCGCAGGCCGCCGTCGACGCCGCCCGCCGGGCGTACGCCGGCCCGGTCGACGTGGCGGTACCCGGCCTGACACTCACCCTGCCCTGACACTCATCCTGTCCCGACCGGTTCCGCGCCCGTCGACCACTGTGGAATCGGGCACATCTCATCGGCTGTCATTGATCCCCACGGGTGTCGGGGGTTTGCTGACGGCATGGCGCGCATCGCGTACGACGACGAGGACGCAGCGGCCTTCGCCGCCACCCGGCACCTGCCGATGCACGGCCTCACCGCCTGGCGGGCGGCGGTCGCCCGGCACCTGCGCCCGCAGCCCGGGATCCGGGTGCTCGACCTCGGCTGCGGCACCGGCATGTGGGCCCGCGCGTTCACCGACTGGTACGCCGCCGACGTGGTCGGGGTCGAGCCGGCGGCGGCGATGCGACGGCGTTGCGGCCACCCGGGCGTCCTGGCCGGCGACGCCGGGCACATCCCGCTACCGGACGCCGACGTGGCCGCCGCCTGGCTCTCCACGATGATCCACCACGTACCCGACCTGCACGCCGCCGCCCGGGAACTGCGTCGGGTGGTCCGGCCGGGCGGACCGGTGCTGATCCGGTCGGTCTTCGCGGGCCGGCCCGACGGGCTGACCCTGTTCGCGTACTTCCCGGAGGCGGTCCGGGTGCTGGACACCTACCCGAGCGTCGCCGAGGTGACGGCGGCGTTCCGGTCCGCCGGGTTCGCCACCGCCAGCCTGGAGCAGGTCCCGCAGCTCACCGCCGAGTCGTTGGCCGTGGCGGCGGACGAGCTGCGCCGGGACGCGCACACCCTGCTCAAGCTGATCGGCGACGACGAGTACGCCGCCGGCCTGGCCCGGCTGCGGGAGGCCGTACCGACCCGGACCGGGCCGGTCGTCGACACCCTCGACCTGCTCGTGCTGCGGTGACCGGCCGACCGGTGGGTCGACCGGCACCGGGCAGCGCTGGTGCGGGTGTGCCGCCGGAGCCTAGAGGCAGACCCGCCAGGTGCCGTCCTCCTTGGCCATGGTGAGGATCTGGGTGGCCTCGCCACCGGTACCCCGGGTCAGCTCCACCACGACGGTGCCCCCCACCCGGCCGTTGTTGTTGGTGATGGTGGTGCCGGTGATGTCGTAGTCCGTGATGGCGGGCAGGCTCGACTGCATCCGGGTGAAGTCCGCCTCGCTGGTGCTGCTACGGGTGCTCTCGCAGAGCCGCGCGTACGCGCCCGGGTAGTCGCCCCGGCCGAGGTCGTCCAGGTAGCCGCTGGCCGCGTCCCGGGCCGGCGCCACCGCCGCGTCGACCTTGTTGTAGAACCAGAAGCCGCCGCCGACGCCACCGACGCAGCAGAGCAGCAGCACGATGCCGACGATGACGAGCACGGTACGGAGGGGCCGGCCGGACTTCGGCGGCGGAGCATATGCGGGCTGGTACGTCATGGCCGGGAGGGTAGGCGGGGCCGGCAAGAACCGGCCGGAGCCGTCACACCCGGTCACGGCTCGACCGAAGCCGAGCGAGGTGGGCGGCTAGGACCAGGGGCCGGACGGCAGCGCGGGTGGCGCCGGGGGTACCGCTGCGGGCGCCGGGTGCCCGGCCGGCACCGCCGCCGCGTCGAGCGTGCGGATCCGGCGGTGCAGCAGCAGGGCCCCGATGAAGACCATCGGCGCGACGAGTGCCCGGAGCGGCATCACCGGCAGGCCGAGCAGCAGAGTGCCGGTGGCGCCGAACCCGATCACACTCGCCCGGTGCCGCCAGGCGGTGCGGAGTTGGGCCCGGAACGTCGTGCTGCCGTGGTGGTGCAGCGGGATCGACAGGATCAGCAGGCCGACCAGGAAGCCGTTGAACACGAGCACCGTGCCGAGCGCCACGAACACGTTGAGCCCCGGGACGAGCAGCAGCGGCACCAGCAGCAGCCAGCCGAACTGGAGAACCAGGGTGACCAGGACCGCCTGCCGGACGGTGACCGCCCAGGCCCGCCACAGCGACGGCGGACGACTGCCGGTGCCGGTGCCGTGGTGGCCGGTGGCGGCCGGGGTGCCGAGGGTGCGCTCGACCCGCCGGGCGAGCAGCACGTAGCAGGGCGCACCCAGCACGATGCTCAGCGGCAGGACCAGGTAACCCAGGACGACGTGTACGCCGATCCGGGCGCCCCAGACCAGGATGCCGCCGAGCACCTCGGAGATCACCGCCGGCCAGCTCTGCACGAACGAGGTGAGCCAGTGGACGACGATCTCGACACCGGTTTCCACTGCGGTGGTGATGCCGAGCATGGCCAGTACCAGCAACGCGACCGGGGCCGCCGCGTAGAGCCAGAGCACCGGGCTGGTGAGGAACCGGCCGGCGCCCCGCCAGAAGCAGCCCATCCCGGCGAAGAGGTTCACCACCGGGCGGGTCCCCCGGTAGGCGGCGGTACGGGCGGTACGCGCGGCTCCGGTCGCCATCGCCCGACCGGCCCGGCGTACCGCCTCGGCAGTCGCTGTCTCCGTCGGTGGCGAGGGGTGCACCGGTCGGGTCGGCGGTACCCACTGCGTCGGCGGCACCGGTTGCGCCGGCGGCCGGTCCGGCAGCGGGACGCCGTCCGGTTGCCACGGTTGCAGGGCGGCCGCCGGAGGCGGGGCAACCTGGTGGGGGAGGAGATCCGGCCCGGGGACGACGGGGTACGCACCCGGGGGCTCCCGCCACGCCGTGGCGGGGTGCTCCGGCTCCAGCGGGCTCACCTGGGTCGACCACCTTCCCTGTCGCACGGCGGCCCGGACGGTGGGGCGGCGCACCGACCGCCCGACCGGTCCGCCGGGTGTCCGCAGTCTACTGAGGACGATGGACCCGGGTGGCCCCGCCGGCGACCCGGCCGACGCGCAGGTCAGGTACGACCGGTCCGTCGGCGGGAACCGGCCCCGGTACCGGCCGTGACCCGCCACGCCGGGCCGGGGTTTGCCGGGACACGGCGGGTGGGCATTGACGGTGGTCCGGTCAGCCAGTAGACCTTGGTGATGGAGGCCCGCCGATGACGAACGCCCCGATGAGTCCGGACCGGCTACGGGCCGCCGTCGACGCCGGTGAGGTGGACACCGTGGTGCTCGCCCTGGTCGACATGCAGGGCCGGTTGCAGGGCAAACGGTTCCACGCGCGGTACTTCCTCGACCACGTGCTCGACCACGGCAGCGAGGGCTGCGACTACCTGCTCGCGGTGGACGTGGACATGAACACCGTCGACGGGTACGCGATGTCGAGCTGGTCGCGCGGCTACGGTGACATCGCGATGCTGCCCGACCTGGCCACCCTGCGCCGGGTACCGTGGCAGCCCGGCACCGCGCTGGTCCTGGCCGACCTGGCCTGGCCGGACGGGCGTGGCCCGGAGGCCGGAGGCGGCGACCTGGACCCAGGGGCGGAGGGTGCCGGCCGGGTCGGCCGGGAGGTGGCCGCCTCGCCCCGGCAGATCCTCCGTCGGCAACTCGACCGGCTGGCCGCCCACGGACTGACCGGGTACGCCGGCACCGAGCTGGAGTTCGTGGCGTTCCGCGACTCGTACGAGGAGGCCTGGCGGCGCGGGTACCGCGAGCTGACCCCGGTCAACCAGTACAACGTCGACTACTCGCTGCTCGGTACCGCCCGGGTCGAGCCGCTGCTGCGCCGGATCCGCAACGAGATGGCCGGGGCCGGGCTGGTCCCGGAGAGCGCCAAGGGGGAGTGCAACCTCGGCCAGCACGAGATCGCCTTCCGCTACGCCGACGCGCTGACCTGCGCCGACAACCACGTGATCTACAAGAACGGGGCGAAGGAGATCGCCGCCCAGGAGGGTCTGTCGATCACCTTCATGGCCAAGCCGAACGCCCGCGAGGGCAACTCCTGCCACATCCACTTCTCGCTGCGCGACGCCACCGGCGGCTCGGCGATGCTGGGCGACGGCCCCGGTCACCTGTCGGTCACCGGGCAGCGGGTCCTCGCCGGGCTGCTCGCCACGATGCGCGAGTTCAGCCTGCTCTCCGCCCCGAACATCAACTCCTACAAGCGGTACCAGCCGGGTTCGTTCGCGCCGACCGCGCTGCGCTGGGGTACCGACAACCGGACCTGTGCGCTCCGGCTCGCCGGGCACGGCCAGGGCATGCGGGTGGAGAACCGGGTACCCGGGGCGGACGTCAACCCGTACCTCGCCATCGCCGCGCTGGTGGCCGGGGCGGTACACGGCATCGAGGCGGAGTTGTCGCTGGAGCCGGAGTGCACCGGGAACGCGTACGACGACGCGGACGCACCCCGGGTGCCGGGGACGCTGCGGGAGGCGCTGGAGCTGTGGGAGTCCTCGTCGACCGCCCGCGCGGCGTTCGGTGCCGAGGTGGTCGCGCACTACGCCAACCAGGCCCGGGTCGAGTTGGCCGCGTTCGACGCGGCGGTCACCGACTGGGAGCTGTTCCGTGGCTTCGAACGCCTCTGACCCACGAGAAGAGATCGGCGGGACGACGATGCAGGTGGTGAACCCGGCGACGGGGGAGCTGATCACCACGGTGCCCGCCACCACCCTGGCGGAGACCGATGCGGCGATCGGGCGGGCGGCGACCGCGTTCGAGTCGTGGCGGGCGGTGGCGCCGGCCGACCGGGCCCGGCTGCTGCGCCGGTTCGCCGCGCAGGTCGACGCGCACCTCGACGAGCTGGCCGCGTTGGAGGTCCGCAACGCCGGGCACACCGTCGGCAACGCCCGCTGGGAGGCCGGCAACGTCCGCGACGTGCTCGACTACTACGCCGCCACCCCGGAGCGGCTGACCGGCCGGCAGATCCCCGTACCCGGTGGGCTGGACGTGACCTTCCACGAGCCGCTCGGTGTGGTCGGGATCATCGTGCCGTGGAACTTCCCGATGCCGATCGCCGCCTGGGGATTCGCCCCGGCCCTGGCCGCCGGTAACACCGTGGTGCTCAAGCCGGCCGAGCTGACCCCGTTGACCGCGCTGCGGCTGGCGGAGCTGGCCCGGGACGCCGGCCTCCCCGACGGAGTGTTCACCGTGCTGCCCGGCGAGGGGAGCGTGGTGGGTGAACGCCTCGTCACCCACGAGCAGGTCCGCAAGATCTGCTTCACCGGTTCCACCGCGACCGGTACCCGGATCATGGCCGGCTGCGCGGCCCAGGTGAAACGGCTGACCCTGGAGTTGGGCGGCAAGAGCGCCAACCTGGTCTTCGCCGACGCGGACCTGGACCGGGCCGCCGCGACCGCGCCGTACGCGGTCTTCGACAACGCCGGCCAGGACTGCTGCGCCCGTTCCCGGATCCTGGTCCAACGGCCGGTGTACGACCGGTTCCTGGAGTTGCTGGAGCCGGCGGTACGCGCGGTCCGGGTGGAGGACCCGACCCGCGAGTCGGCCGAGATGGGGCCGCTGATCTCGGCGCGGCAGCGGGCGACGGTCGCCTCCTACGTCGACGGCGCCGAAGTCGCCTTCACCGGCTCCTGCCCCGACGGCCCCGGCTTCTGGTACGCCCCGACGGTGCTGCTCGCCGGGTCCCCGGCCGACCGGCACTGGCGGGAGGAGGTGTTCGGCCCGGTGGTGTCGGTGCTGCCGTTCGACGACGAGGCGGACGCGGTCCGGCTGGCCAACGACACCGAGTACGGCCTGTCCGGCTCGATCTGGACCCGGGACGTGGGCCGGGCGATCCGGGTCTCCCGGGCGGTGGCGGCCGGCAACCTGAGCGTCAACTCGCACTCGTCGGTGCGCTACTGGACGCCCTTCGGCGGGATGAAGCGCTCCGGTCTGGGCCGGGAACTGGGGCCGGACGCCCCGCTCGCCTTCACCGAGACCAAGAACGTCTTCATCTCGACGGACCAGTAGTGACGGGCCAACAGACCGAGGAGTGAGTGTGCAGGGACGGTTGCAGGACCGGGTGGCCGTGGTCACCGGGGCGGGTAGCGGCATCGGGTTGGCCACGGTGCGCCGGTTCGCCGCCGAGGGGGCCCGGGTGGTCTGCGTGGACATCGACCCGACCGCCGGGGCGGCGGCGGCCGAGGAGGTCGGTGGGGAGTTCGTGGCCACCGACGTGGCCGACGAGACGGCGGTACGGGACCTCTTCGACGGGGTGGCCGAACGGTACGGCCGGGTGGACGTCGCGTTCAACAACGCCGGCATCTCGCCACCCGACGACGACTCGATCCTGGAGACCGGGCTGGACGCCTGGGAGCGGGTGCTGCGGGTGAACACCACCAGCGTCTACCTCTGCTGCAAGTACGCCATCCCGCACATGCGGCGGCAGGGGAAGGGTTCGATCATCAACACCGCGTCGTTCGTGGCGCTGATGGGCGCGGCCACCTCGCAGATCGCGTACACCGCGAGCAAGGGCGGGGTGCTGGCGATGACCCGGGAGCTGGGCGTGCAGTTCGCCCGGGAGGGCATCCGGGTCAACGCGCTCTGCCCCGGCCCGATCGCCACCCCGCTGCTGCTCGACCTCTTCGCCGCCGACCCGGAGCGGGCCGCCCGCCGACTGGTCCACGTACCGATGGGCCGGTTCGGCCGGCCCGAGGAGATCGCCGCCGCCGTCGCCTTCCTGGCCAGCGACGACGCCTCGTTCATGACCGCCGCGCAGTTCGTGGTGGACGGCGGCATCACCGGCGCCTACGTCACCCCGCTGTGACGCACCACCCGTCCGTCCCGGTCCGCCGCCGGCCGGTGGTCGGGATCACCGCGTACGTCGAACCGGCCGGCTGGGGCCCGTGGCGGGACCTGTCGGCGGTACTGGTGCCGTACGCGTACGTCCGGGCGGTCACCGGGGCCGGGGCGCGGGCCGTGGTGCTGCCGCCCGACGACGGGGACGCCGACGTGCTGGCCGGGTTGGACGGGCTCGTCCTGGCCGGCGGCGCGGACCTGGACCCGGCTCGGTACGCCGAGCCGCCCGGTCGGTGGACCGAGTCCCGGCCGGACCGGGACGCCGGGGAGTTCACCCTGCTCACCGCCGCGCTCGGTGCCGATCTGCCGGTACTCGGGGTCTGCCGGGGCATGCAGCTGCTCGCGGTGGCGTACGGGGGACGCCTGCACCAGCACCTGCCGGACGTGGTCGGGCACGACCGGCACCGGCCCGCGCCGGGCGTCTTCGGTACCCACCCGGTGCGGTTCGCGCCGGGCAGCCGGATCGCCACGGTGATGGCCGGCAGTGCCGAGGTCAACACCTACCACCACCAGGGGGTGGCCGACCCGGGCGGGCTGACCGTCACCGGCTGGGCCGACGACGGGGTGGTCGAGGCGGTGGAGGACCCGGGGCGCCGGTTCGTGCTCGGGGTGCAGTGGCACCCGGAGGTGGCGGACGACCTGCGGCCGTTCCGGGCGCTGGTGGCCGCCGCCGGGGTGCCCTGAACCCACCCGGCCGGTGGGTGACGGGCCGGGGTTCCGGGGGCCGGTCGAGCCCGGTCACCGGTCCCCGTGGGTGGGAACGGGGCGGACGGCGGTGGCCGCCGACTGGCAGCATCGTCGGCATGGGCAAGGTGTACCCGGCCATCGAGGGCCGTCTGCGGGAGTTCATCGAGGCACAGCCGGTCTTCTTCGTGGCGACCGCACCGGCGGCCGTCGACGGGCACGTGAACGTCTCCCCGAAGGGCATGCGCGGCACGTTCGTGATTCTCGGCCCGCACCGGGTGGCGTACCTCGACTACCACGGCAGCGGCGCGGAGACCATCGCGCACCTGCGGGAGAACGGCCGGATCACGCTGATGTGCTGCGCGTTCGAGGGGCCGCCCAAGGTGGTCCGGCTGCACGGCCGGGGTCGGGCGGTGGTGGTGGACACCCCCGGGTTCACCGAGGCGCTGGGCTGGTTCCCGGCGCCACCGGACCTGCACGCCGTCCGGGCGGTGATCGACGTCGAGGTGCTGCGGGTCAGCGACTCCTGCGGGTACGCGGTCCCGCTGATGGACTACCAGGGCGACCGGGACCTGTTGATTACCTCACATGCCCGGCGGAGTACCGAGGATCTGGTGGAGTATCGGGCCAGCCGCAACGGCGCCAGCCTGGACGGTCTGCCGGTCTTCTGACGGTTGCTCCTGTCGTCCGGCGGCTGGGTCAGCCGGTCACCGCACCTCGGTGCCACCCGCCCCGCCGGGCGGGCGGTACCGCTTCCCGATCAGCAGCGTCGCCGCGCCCGGATGCGTTACGTCGCCGGTCCGTCGGGGTACATGGCCGGTCACGGTGGGCGGATCAAGTGGGTACCTGCCGACGACGGCCGGAGCGGGAGGCTTCATGAGCTCGGCCCAGGGGGGCGGTCAGCCGTCCAGCGGCGCGACGGCGGGGGAGGTCTCCCCGATGCTGGCCGCCGCGTTCGCGGCCGGCGGTGAGATGGGCGCCCGGATGCGGGACCTCGACTGGCGGTCCACATCGATCGGCGGTCCGCACACCTGGCCGTCCAGCCTGCGTCACGCGATCAGCTCCCTGCTCACCTCACGGGCCCAGATCTGCATGTTCTGGGGCGACGACCAACTGGCCTTCTACAACGACGCCTACCTGCCCACCCTCGGCGGGAAGCATCCGGCGGTGCTCGGTCAGCCGGCCCGGGACCACTGGTCGGAGATGTGGCAGGACGTGCTCGGCCCGCTGCTCGTCGCCGTCCGGCGTACCGGCGAGGCGTTCCAGGGCCGTGACCATCCGTTCCTGCTCAACCGGTACGGCTTCCTGGAGGAGACCTACTTCGACGTCTCCTACGACCCGCTGCGCGGCGAGGACGGCAGCATCGACGGGGTCTACTGCATCTGCACCGAGACCACCGGCCGGGTGCTCGGTGAGCGGCGGCTGCGGGCGCTGACCGGGCTGGGTTCGCAGCTGGCCGCCGTGTCCAGCGACGCCGAACTCGGCCGGGCCGCCTCCCGGGTCTTCGACGACCACCGGGCGGACATCCCCTTCGCGCTGCTCTACCTGACCGAAGCGGAGGCCGGCCCGGCCTACCTGATCTGCCACAGCGGAGTCGACCGGGACGCGGTGCGGGTACTCGACACCGAGATGCCGTCGGCGCTGCGGGAGGTGCTCTGCGGCGGACCGGCGTGCAGCGCCGACGTCGCCGACTTCCTGCGGACGGTACCCCCGCTCGCTGCCCGGCAGGCCCTGGTACTGCCGATCATGGCCGCCAACGAGCCGGCCGGGGCGCTGGTGGTGGGGGTCAGCGAACGGCTCGCGCTGACCGACGAGTACCGCAACTTCTTCGACCTGGTGGCCTCCCAGCTCTCCACCGCCGTCGGCCGGCAGCGGGCCTACGAGCAGCAACGGGCCCGCGCCGCCGAACTCGCCGCACTGGACCGGGCCAAGACGAACTTCTTCGCCAACGTCAGCCACGAGTTCCGCACCCCGCTCACCCTGGTCCTCGGCCCCCTGGAGGACCTGCTCGGCGACCCCGACCTGCCCACCGGGCTGACCGGGCCGCTCACCGTCATGCACCGCAACGCCCTGCGGCTGCTGAAACTGGTCAACACCGTGCTCGACTTCTCCCGGCTGGAGTCCGGCCGGTTGACGGCCCACTACGTCCCCACCGACCTGGCCGACTACACCGCCCGGCTGGCCAGCACCTTCCGCTCGGCCACCGACCGGGCCGGACTGCGGCTGGTGGTGGACTGCCCACCGCTGCCCGAGCCGGTCCTCGTCGACCGGGACATGTGGGAGAAGATCGTCCTCAACCTGCTGTCCAACGCGTTGAAGTTCACCTTCAGCGGTGAGATCCGGGTCACCGTGCGGGCCGTGGACGGGAGGGCCGAACTGGTGGTCGGTGACACCGGCGTCGGCATCACCGCCGACGAACTGCCGCAGATCTTCGAACGGTTCCACCGGGTCGCCGGGGTGCCGTCGCGTACCCACGAGGGGACCGGGATCGGCCTGGCCCTGGTCCGGGAACTCGTCGGCATGCACGGTGGCCGGGTGACCGCCCGCAGCCGGGTCAACGAGGGCAGCGCCTTCACCGTCTCCGTACCGTTCGGCACCCGGCACCTGCCCGCCGAGCGGATCGGGCGGCAGCCGGCCGCGATCACCGCCGGGCCACCGTTCGCCGGTACCGCCACCGCACAGTCGTCCGTGGTCGGCAGCGTGACCGGGCAGCCGTCCGTGGTCGGCAGCGTGAGCGGGCAGTCGTCCGTGGTCGGCAGCGTGACCGGGCAGCCGTCCGTGATCGGCACCGTGAGCGGGCAGGCGGATCTCTACGTGGCGGAGACCGGCTGGTGGACCACCCCGGAGACCCCGGCCGGACCGGAGGTCACCCCGTCGACCGGGGACGGCCAGGCGAAGCGGCACGGCCGGATCCTGGTCGCCGACGACAACGCGGACCTGCGGGAGCACGTCACGCGGCTGCTGACCCCGTACTGGGAGGTGGTCGCCGTACCGGACGGCGTGGCGGCTCTCGACGCGGCGGTCCGTACCCCGTTCGACCTGGTCCTGACCGACGTGATGATGCCCCGGCTGGACGGCTTCGGGCTGGTCGCGGCGCTGCGCGCGGACGCCCGAACCCGGCACGTGCCGATCGTGCTGCTCTCCGCGCGGGCCGGGAGCGCCGAGGAGGTCGCCGGGCTCGCGGCCGGCGCGGACGACTACCTGGTCAAGCCGTTCGCCGCCCAGGAGCTGATCGCCCGGGTCCGGGCCAACGTCGAACTGGGACAGCTCCGGGGGCAGATCATCCGGCAGTTGCGGGCGCTGGCCGACGCGGCGGTCGCGGTCAACACCGCCCGCTCCACCGCCGAGGTGCTCCAGGTGGCGGCCCGGCACGCGCTGGCCCTGGTCGAGGCCGGCCGGGTGGTGGTCACGGCACCCGGATCGCGGTACGAGGCGGACGGCGGCGGTCGTTCCCCGGAGGACCCGTCCGCCGTGCTCGCCCTCACCGGCACCACCGGGGAACCCCTCGGTGAGCTGCGGGTCTGGCCCCGGGAGGGGGAGCACACCGACACCGAGTTGGCCGCCCTGGACCAGCTCGCGCGGCTGGTCGGGGTGCGCCTGGAGAACGCCCGGCTCTACGAGACCGAGCACCGGATCGCCACCACCCTCCAGCACAGCCTGCTGCCCCGGACCCTGCCGCACCTGCCGGGCGCCATCGTGGCCAGCCGTTACCTGCCGGGCACCGCCGACGTCGAGGTCGGCGGTGACTGGTACGACGCGATCAGTGTCGGCCACGAACTGGTCCTGGTGATCGGGGACGTGGTCGGCAAGGGGGTGCCCGCCGCGGCGGCGATGGGTCAGCTGCGTAACGCCCTGCGGGCGTACGTCCTGGAGGGGTACGACCCCGGGCAGGCGCTCACCCGGCTCAACCGGCTGGTCGTCTCCACCGAGGGCCGTTCCTTCGCCACCGTGGTCTGCCTGTCCTTCGACCCCCGGACCGGGGGGCTGCGGTACGCCAGCGCGGGGCACCCGTCCCCGGTGGTGATCCGGGAGGGTGACGTGAGTTTCCTGTACCACAGCGCGCTCGGCCCACCGGTCGGCGCGCTGCCCGAGACGTCGTACGAGACCGTCGACGGGCGTCTCGACCCGGGTGCGCGGCTGCTGCTCTACACCGACGGTCTGGTCGAGGACCGCTCACTCGGCATCGACGCGGGCCTGGCGCAGCTCCGGGCGGACGCCGCGATCGACTGCGGGCACGTCGACGACCTGGTCAGCCTGGTCGTCGACCGGGTGGCCGGCCGGCTGCGCCGGGACGACGTCGCGGTGCTCGCCCTGGAGGCGGCGGCTCTCAACCGGTTCGCCCTGCGGCTGCCCACCGACCCGACGAAGCTCAGCGTGCTGCGCAAACGCCTGGAGGACTTCCTCATCGCCCACGACGTCAGCGAGAACGACCTGTTCGACCTGACCGTCGCGGTCTCCGAGGCGGCGGCCAACGCGATCGAGCACCCGCTCGAACCGACCGAACCGCACATCGACGTAGAGGTCATGATCGCCGACCGGACGGTGACCGCCACGGTGCGGGACAGCGGGCAGTGGCGGGAGCCGGGTGGGGCCGGCTTCCGGGGGCGTGGCCTGGCCCTGATCGGGGCGCTCAGCGAGGTGGCGGTCACCCGTACCGGCAGCGGCACCGAGGTGACCCTGCGCCGTCGGCTGGAACAGTGACGGGCCCGGTCCGCGCCGGGAGGTTTGGTCCCCGGCCAACGTGACGGTGGGAGCCGTGCGGGCGGCCCAGGGCCGTCAGTCCCGGCTGACCCAGGGCTGACCGATCAGTCCGGCGATCTCCAGCACCCGGCGGACCTGGGGGGACGGCAGCACGGTCAACGCGTCCGGGAAGTGCCGGGCGATCCGGATCACCGCGTGGATCGCGGCCGAGTCGAAGAACGTCACCCGGCGCAGGTCGAGCAGCAGGTGTTCGGCCGGCTCGCGCACGGCGGTCTGGTACATCGTCTCTGCGGTCGCCATGTCGACCTCGCCGCGTACCCGGACCGTGAGGCGACCACCGTCGGCCTCCGCCGTCGCGGAGAAGACCGGTTCCGCACCTCCTTGATCCACGCCTGCCACCATGGCACAGCGGACCCGCGCGGGCAACAACCGACCGGACCGGTCAGTGGGCGGGGTCACCGGCGGATGAACGGTCCGGTCGGCGGCGATAGGCTGACGTCATGACCGTCCGTGCTCCGCTGACCCCCGGCACGCTCTCCCCATGGCGACCGGTGCCGTCGCACATCGTCCGCCCGGAGTACGTGGGCCGGAAGCAGCCCCAGCCGTGGCGCGGCTCGCACGTGCAGACCCCCGAGACCATCGAGCGGATGCGGGTCGCCGGGCGGATCGCCGCGCAGGCCGTCCAGCTCGCCGGTGAGCACTGCAAGCCCGGGGTGACCACCGACGAGATCGACCGGGTGGTGCACGAGTTCCTGGTCGACCAGGGGGCCTACCCGTCGACCCTGGGCTACAAGGGCTACCCCAAGTCCTGCTGCACCAGCCTCAACGAGGTGATCTGCCACGGCATCCCGGATTCCACGGTGCTCGTCGACGGCGACATCATCAACGTCGACGTCACCGCGTACATCGGTGGGGTGCACGGCGACACCGACGCCACGTTCTGCGTCGGCGAGGTCTCCGAGGAGGCGCGGCTGCTCGTCGAGCGGACCCACGAGGCGATGATGCGGGGCATCCGGGCGGTCGCTCCCGGGCGGCAGATCAACGTGATCGGGCGGGTGATCGAGTCGTACGCGAAGCGGTTCGGCTACGGCGTCGTCCGGGACTTCACCGGTCACGGCATCGGCGAGGCGTTCCACAGCGGGCTCTACGTGCCGCACTACGACAGCCCCCGGCCGACCGACGTGATGGAACCGGGCATGACCTTCACCATCGAGCCGATGATCACCCTCGGCACCCACCAGTACGACCTGTGGGACGACGGTTGGACGGTGGTCACCAAGGACCGGAAGTGGACCGCCCAGTTCGAGCACACCATCGTGGTGACCGAGAGCGGTCACGAGATCCTGACACTGCCATGACCGACACACCGGCGGCGCTGCGCGAGGCGCACCACGCGGACGTGTCCGGCGGTTGGCTCCGGCCGGCCGTGTTCGGTGCGATGGACGGGCTGGTCACCAACATCGCCCTGATCGCCGGGGTGGGCGGGGGCGGGGTGTCCCCCCGCAGCATCGTCCTCACCGGCACGGCCGGGCTGGTCGCCGGCGCCATCTCGATGGGGTTGGGCGAGTACACCAGCGTCCGGTCCGCCAACGAGCAGGTGGCCGCCGAGGTGGCCAAGGAGCGCCGTGAGTTGGAACGGCATCCGGAGGCGGAGGCCCGGGAACTGGCGCAGGCCTGGGTCGCCCGGGGGCTGCCCGAGAAGCTGGCCCACGAGGTGGCGACCACGCTGGCCCGCAATCCGGAGGAGGCGCTGCGGGTCCACGTCCGCGAGGAACTCGGCGTGGACCCCGACGAGCAGCCCAGCCCGTGGGCGGCGGCGATCTCGTCGTTCCTCTTCTTCTCGGTCGGCGCGTTGGTCCCGCTGCTGACGTACCTGCTCGGGTTCACCAGTCTCTGGCTGGCCCTGGGCGTCGGTGGGGTCGGGCTCTTCGTCGCCGGTGCGGTGGTCGCCCGGTTCACCAACCGGCCCTGGTGGTCCAGCGGTACCCGGCAACTGCTGCTCGGGGTGGCCGCCGCCGCCGCGACCTACCTGGTCGGCCGGCTGATCGGGGTGCAGGGCGGGCTCGGCTGATCGAGGGCCCGGCTGGTCGGGCCCGGTCGGCTGGTCGGGCCCCGTCGGCTGGTCAGGCCCCGTCGGTTGGTCGGGCCGGCCCGGCCGGGGCGAGCCGGAAGATCCGGATGTCCCGCCCACCGGCCCGCTCGACGTACGTCTCGTAGGCCGGCCACTCGGTCACCAGCAGTTGCCAGAGCCGGTCCCGTTCCGCACCGGTGGCCAGTTCGGCGCGTACCCGGATCCGCTGCCCACCCACCGTGACCTCGGCGCCCGGGTCGGCCAGCAGGTTCAGCGCCCAGGCCGGCTGATGGGTCTGCCCCCAGTTCGAGCCGATCACCACGTACCCGTCGCCGTCGCGGACGTAGAGCAGCGGGTTGCTGCGCGGTTGCCCGGACCGGCGGCCGGTGGTGGTGATGATCAGCGACGGGATGAGGCCGAGCGCGACCACCCGACCCCGGGTGAGCCGGCCGACCAGCCGGTCGGCGGGGACGAGGAGTCGGGCTCCGGCGGCGAACCAGCGCCGGTGGCCGAGTCGGCGGGTGAGGCTTCCCAGAACGGACACCCGCCCAGTGTGCCGGCC
>NZ_WVUH01000609.1 GCF_017614955.1 Micromonospora echinofusca | reverse complement strand
CAGTGAACCCTGGGGGTACGACAGTCCGCGCGCGGCCGGTCACTGGATGGGAAGCGGTCGGAACAGTCCGGCCCGGGCCGGTAGAGTCGCGGAGTGGCGCTCGGTCTTCCCTCGGTTCTCCCCAACCCCCAGCCGGCGATCGGCGAGCTGATCCGGTCGTCCGCCCCCACCTTCTCCTTCGAGTTCTTCCCACCGAAGACCGAGCAGGGGGAGCGGCTGCTCTGGCAGGCCATCCGGGAGCTGGAGTCGCTGCGTCCCTCGTTCGTCTCGATCACCTACGGTGCGGGCGGGTCGACCCGGGACACCACCGTCGCGGTGACCGAGCGGGTCGCCACCGAGACGACCCTGCTGCCGATGGCGCACCTCACCGCCGTCAACCACTCGGTCGCCGAGCTGCGCAACGTGATCGGCCGGCTCGCCGGGGTGGGGGTGCGCAACGTGCTGGCGGTCCGGGGTGACCCGCCGGGCAACCCGATGGGGGAGTGGGTCCGCCACCCGGAGGGGGTGCTCTACGCGGAGGAACTGGTCCGGCTGGTCCGGGAGTCGGGCGACTTCAGCGTCGGGGTGGCCGCCTTCCCCTACAAGCATCCCCGCTCCACGGACATCGCCACGGACACCGCCCACTTCGTCCGGAAGTGCCGGGCCGGCGCGGACTTCGCCATCACCCAGATGTTCTTCGACGCCGACGACTACCTGCGGCTGCGGGACCGGGTGGCCGCTGCCGGCGGGGACACCCCGATCCTGGCCGGCGTGATGCCGGTTACCCAGATGAGCACCATCGAGCGGTCCGCCCAGCTCTCCGGTGCGCCGTTCCCGCCCCGGCTGGCCGAGCGGTTCGCCCGGGTCGCCGACGACCCGGAGGCGGTCCGTCAGCTCGGCATCGAGCAGGCCAGCGAGATGTGCCGGCGGCTGCTCGACGAAGGGGTGCCCGGCATCCACTTCATCACCCTGAACCGGTCCACCGCCACCCGCGAGGTCTGGCAGCACCTCCAGGCCGGCGCGCGGGTGTGACGGGCCGGGGCGTACGGGTGTGACGGGTCGGTACGCGACACCCCTGCCGCCCTCCTACGGTTGAGCCGTGGTGGGCACACAGCTGAAGTGGGACGAGTACGCCACCGCCTGGGCGCGGTTGCACGGCGGGTTCGAGCCGCGCGCGGCCACTCCGGTGGTCCGTGGCTGGCTCCGGCTGGCCTATCACCTGGGCTACCTGCTCGGCCGGCTCCGGGTCAGCCCGACCGCGGTCACCGTGGCCGGGATGCTGATCTGCATCGCGGTACCGGTGGTCGCGCCCCGGGGGCAGGACGGACCGCTCCTTGCCGCCGGGATCGTGCTGCTGGCCGCCGTGGCGGACAGCGTGGACGGCGCGGTGGCGGTGGTGACCGGGCGGACCAGCCGGCTCGGGTATGTCTACGACTCGGTCGCCGACCGGGTCGGTGAGGCGGCCTGGCTGGCCGCGTTCTGGCTGATCGGGGCGCCCGGGGCGCTGGTGGTGGCGGCCGGTGCGCTCTCCTGGCTGCACGAGTACGTGCGGGCCCGGTCGGTGTCGGCGGGGATGCGGGAGATCGGCGCGGTCACCGTCGGGGAGCGACCGACCCGGGTGGTGGTCGCCTTGGTCGGACTCCTGCTCGCCGGGCTGACCGGGCTCATCCGGACGGACCTGGCGGCCGGCACCATCACGATCGCGACGGCGGTGTGGGTCCTGCTGGCCGGCTTCGGCCTGGGGCAACTGCTCGCCGCGGTCCGGCGGGTCCTCGTCGACGCCGGCTGACCCGTCCGGCCCGCCGGGCCCCGCCACCACCGGACCCCGCGACCACCGGTACCGCGATGCAGATCAGCAT
>NZ_WVUH01000608.1 GCF_017614955.1 Micromonospora echinofusca | reverse complement strand
GATACGGCCATCGCGCATCACTCTCCTTCACTCGGACTTAGCCGTCTCGAAGGATCGCGCGGTGGCCGTCTCTCATCTACGCAACACGCCCATCACGGGCAAGTCGTACACCACTTCCCTGGACGCAACCGGCGCTCCAGAAGGTTCCCGACTCGTACCACTGCCCAGCAACCATCATGGCTGATATTCAACCAATCGGTGTCGAAGCCGTTCCAATCCGTATCAGAGCAACCAGCCGGGCGGAACCCGCGAACCAATAGGAACGTACGAACCGACCCCCGGCCGACGCCCGGAATGCTGGAATTCGGAGACACCGTGATGCGACTGGTGCTTGCCGGTACAGGACCTGTGAACGTCAGTCATCCACACGGCACCGGCCGGGCCACTCCCTCCGGCAACCGGGTGCGGTCATCAGTCCGGGCGCACTCCAGGTCCGCGCCGGAGATCCACGCCAGACAGGTCCGCGTCGCGTAGGTCCGCGCCGTCCAGGTTTGTGGCGGCGGGAAGTTTGAGCATGTAGCGGGTCGGCTCGGAGAATCTGTCGCCGCGGGTAGCGTCGCGGCGGCCGAGCACGGTCAACGCGGCCTGGATGTCGACCGGCGGAAAGGTGTCCGGCGTGTACGTGGGCCGCTTGGGTGCGGCGGCATGGACCCGGACGAACGCGGCGAGGATGTCGACGACGGCGGGCTGGTCCGCAGCGGAGTCGCGCATGATGCGCTCCAGGACGTAGATCGCGCCCAGGCGTACGTCCACCTTCCCCGCTCCTGGCTGGCCGAGCTGCTCGATCGCCTTGGTGAACCGGTCGGTGATCTGCCCCTGAGCGGTGAGCCGCTGCTGCTCCCGGTTGGCCTCGTTGGTCTGGCGGTTGGCCTCGTTGGCGAGGTCCAGGCCAATAGCCACGAATACCAACGACAGAATGCTGCTCACAGCCGTCACGAACCGCCGATGACCACGAGCCGCTGCCAGGGGTCGGGCTTGACGTCGATCGGCCCCGCCCGGACCAACTCCAGCCGAACCGCTGCCGGCTGCGCAGGCGTGGTCACGGAACGACCTCGGGTTCTCCGCCGCCGCTTGGTCCGTACAGGTTGACGATTCCCAGCATTCGACCGACCACAGAACGTCGACGTACGTCCATTGAACTCCACACCACCAACGAACAAGCTCCCGAATCTCACACAGGCATCATGCGACCCAGACGGACCCGCCCCGTACCTCGACCTGGGCAACCCGGCCGCCGCTGCCGGCCGCGCCCTGCTCACCGCCGACGTCACCCGCCTGGCTGCCCTCATCGGCCTGACCCGGCAATGACTCCACCACTACCAGGCCCACAAGATCGGTATCCGCGCACCCCTGCATGCCCAGCCCAAGCCGCTTGCCCCCCACGCAGTCGGTCGACCAGGACCAGGAGGAAGACCAGTGAACGCGATCCTGACCTTCGCCTTCACCCCCGGCCGCTAGCTCATGACCTGTCCCACACCGTCGCTTCTACCGTGGTCGTCAGCGAGTCCAGCGCGCCGGGCCGCGACAGCGCGACCACCGTGAGACAGCCGACCCTTCCGGCCCGGGTCTGGAAACACACGACCGTACCGACACGCACCTCCACACGGTGCTGGCCGACGACCGTGTTCAGAAGTTTCGCGCAGTCGGCCTGGGCCGGCGGCGCGGTGGCCTCCCACTCGACCAGCGCCTCGCCGGCGATCTCGGTGTACGCGGTGCCTTGCAGATCGCCGGGCATGGCAACGCTCGGCCGCACGGAGTCGAGCGAGTAGCCGGGGCCGCCGCAGCAGTCCATCGTCAGTCTGCCTTGCCACCGGACCCGAACGACGGGTGCGGCGGCCGGGGTCGTCGGGCGCGGGG
>NZ_WVUH01000607.1 GCF_017614955.1 Micromonospora echinofusca | reverse complement strand
CCCCCACCCCTGCCGAGGAGTACCCCGATGCGTCGCCTGATCGCCGTCACGGCCGTGGCCGTCGCCATGCTGGCCGGAGCCGGGTGCTCCGCCGACCGGGAGGGCGCCGGTGGTACCGCCACGCCCGGCGTCACCGCCGGCCCGACCGGGACCCCGGGGACCGGGCCGACCACCCCGCCGGGTGCCGGGCCGGGCGGGTCGCCGGCCGGCGGTACCGCCGCTCCGGCCGGCGGGAACGGCCGGGAGGTCTGCGACGCCGCCATCCGGGCCGGTTCGACCGCCGTGCAGACGTACGTCAGCGAGCTGGGCACGATGCTCACCGCCACCGGAGCCGGTGACACGAAGACCGCCGAGGCGGCCCGGCAGCGGGCCGAGGCGGCGCTGAAGGGGTGGCGGACCGAGCTGACCCGGCAGTCCGCTCTCGCCACGGACGCGCGCCTGAAGACCGTACTGGCCGAGATCGCCGCCGAGGTGGGCACGATGAAGGCGGACATCAACTCGATCGACTCGGACAAGCTGGACCAGCTCCAGCAGCGCCTCGATCAGCTCTGCGCCGGCTGAGCCGACGACCGTGGCCGTGGTCGGTGGTGCCGGCCGCACCGTCCCGGACCGTCCGGGGGCGCCCCCGGACGGTCCGGAGCGGGGCCGGCGGCCGTGGCCGACCCGGGCCGGGGTACCGGGCCAGGTGAAACGGCGGGGCCGGTTTGGGGCACCGCCCGGTCATGGCGTACGCTTGCCTGCGGCGCACCCTTGTGTGCCAAGTTCTCGCGTGCCCGCCGTCGCGTCTGCTACCGCGCCGCGCCGCCGCGAAAACTACCCGCCAGCAGCCTCAACGACAGGGAGTCCGCGTCCGATGTACGCGATCGTCAAGACCGGCGGCAAGCAGTACAAGGTCGCCGAGGGCGACGTGATCGAGGTCGAGAAGCTCGCCGGTGCTCCGGGCGACGCGGTGAAGCTCGCCGCGGTGCTCCTCGTCGACGGTGACGACCTGGTGACCGACGCGGCGAAGCTTGCCAAGGTCGCGGTGTCCGGCGAGATCGCCGCGCACACCAAGGGCCCGAAGATCCGGATCCACAAGTTCAAGAACAAGACCGGCTACCACAAGCGCCAGGGTCACCGCCAGCCGCTGACCCAGGTCAAGGTGACCGGCATCTCCAGCGGGAAGTAGGTCGTCCACAGATGGCTCACAAAAAGGGTGCGTCCAGCTCGCGTAACGGTCGTGACTCCGCGGCCCAGCGGCTCGGCGTGAAGCGGTTCGGTGGCCAGGTGGTCAGCGCCGGCGAGATCCTCATCCGGCAGCGCGGCACCAAGTTCCACCCGGGCGACCTGGTCGGCCGTGGTGGCGACGACACGCTCTTCGCGCTGGCCGCCGGTGCGGTCCAGTTCGGCACCAAGCGCGGCCGCAAGGTCGTCAGCATCGTGCCGCAGCAGTAGTTCTCTCGGCGAAGCGGGTCGCGGACCGTAGGTCCCGGCCCGCTTCGCTGTTTTCTCGTGGCGGGGGTGTGCCCCGCTGGAAGGATTGGCAGCGTGACGACGTTCGTTGACCGGGTCGTTCTGCACCTGCAGGCCGGCGACGGCGGGCACGGCTGTGTCTCGATCCACCGGGAGAAGTTCAAGCCCTTCGGCGGGCCGGACGGTGGTAACGGCGGGCACGGCGGCAGTGTCTCGCTGGTCGTCGACCCGCAGGTCACCACCCTGCTCGACTTCCACTTCCGGCCGCACGTCAAGGCCGAGAACGGCAAGGGCGGGGCGGGTTCCAACCGGGACGGCGCGAACGGCCGGGACCTGGTCCTCAAGGTGCCCGACGGGACCGTGGTGCAGACCCAGGACGGCACCGTACTGGCCGACCTGGTGGGTGCCGGCACCAC
>NZ_WVUH01000606.1 GCF_017614955.1 Micromonospora echinofusca | reverse complement strand
GACCGGCCCCGACCCGCCCCGGATACCGGACATCCGTGACGCCCGGACACACCGGGGCACACCACACACCCCGCTCTCCCGCGCCGGTCACGGAGTTGTGGTGGGGGGAGAGGTGGTTCACGGCCTCTGTCAGGCACCGACCTCACATGAATGTGAGCCAGGTCACATAATGGCGAGGTTCCGGAACCGGTCACCGGTGTATTCAGAACGGACCCGGCAGCTGGAGGGCGCGATGACCGACACCGGCACAGCGATCCGCGACGAGGACCGGCGGGGCAACGAGCTGACCGAGTACGACCCCACCAGCACGCAACTGCTGGGCGAACAGGGACGGACCCGGATCACCGGTACCGTCGTAGCCAAGATCGCCGGCCACGCCGCCCGGGAGGTACCGGGGGTGTGGGCGATCGGGGACGTACCGCCCGAACCGACGGGCGCGCCCCGGGGGGCGGTACGCGCGGAGGAACCCGGGGTGGTGGTCGAGGTCGACGAACAGGAGACCATCGTCGACCTGGAGATCGTCACGTGGTACGGCGAGAGCATCGTCGACGTCTCGGACGCGGTCCGGCAGCACGTCATCGACCGGGTACGCGAGATGACCGGTCTGACCGTTTCGGAGGTCAACATCACCGTGGACGACGTCCACGTCAACGGGGCGGATGTCGACGTGGACGTCACCGACGCGGCCTAGACCGGCGTTCGGCCGTCCCGCCCGGTGCGGGCCACGCCACCGGGACGGGCGGTCACGGCCACCGGGACGGGCGGTCACGGCCACCGGGACGGGCGGTCACGGCCACCGGGACGGGCGGTCACGGCCACCGGGACGGGTCCGCACGTCGAGGACGTGGGAGTCACGCCACCGACGTGGGGAGTCACGCCACCGGGGTCGGGTACGACGGCCAGGCGCCGAGCCCGACCAGCGGCACGTCGTCCACGTCGTAGCCGATCCCGTTGACCACCGACACCACGCCGCTGACCTGCCCGGCGAGCCGGCCGGCGGCCTCGGCGGCGGTGCGCCGCTCCACCTGCCCGCTGAGGGTCACCACCCCGTCGCGCACCTCGACGCGTACCTTGCCGTCCTGGATGGACAGCACCCGGCGCAGTACCTCGTGCACCACGTCGTCACGGATCTCCGCGTCCGGCCGCAGGTGCACCCGGAGCAGGTCGCTGCGGGTGACGATGCCGACCAGCCGGCCGAGGTCGTCGAGGACCGGCAGCCGCTTGACCTGTTCGGTGTCCATCGTCCGGGCTGCCGCGACCAGGGGCGTCGTGGCGTAGGCGGTGACGGCGGGGCTGGTCATCAGGTCGGCCGCCAGCGCCGCGTCGGCCTTGCGCCGGGCGGTACGGCGGCGACGCCCCTCGAACACCCGTCGGTCCTGCGGCTGACCGGCGGCCTCCACCTTGTGCAGCAGGTCGGCCTCGGAGACCACGCCGAGCACCCGGCCGAAGTCGTCGACCACCGGCACGGCGCTCACGCCCCGCCTCATGATCACATTCACGATCTCCCGGTACGGGGTGTCGGCGGCGACCGCCTCCACCTCCGTGGTCATCACGTCACCCACCTGCCAGGTACGCATCGTCATCACTCCCTCTCGCTCGCGTACCCACGCTATGGCGACGGCCGACGGCCGGGCAGGGGCGCAGGACCGGCGGCCCCGGGACCTGTGGCCCCATCCGGACCCGGACAGGAGGGGCCGAAGGTCCTCCGCCCGGCGGGACCGACCGGCCCTGCCCCGGACCGGGTCGTCGGCGTGGAATGGAGTTGTCCCCGGAAAGCCCAGGCAGGACACGACGAGAGGACGTGGAGACCATGACCGCCACGATCGAGCGGAACAACACCGCCCGCACCCCCGCCCCGGCGGCCAGGAAG
>NZ_WVUH01000605.1 GCF_017614955.1 Micromonospora echinofusca | reverse complement strand
GGAGGTGTTGGAGTACCGGGACCAGCGGGTGGCCGAGATGGGGTTGCACCTGGTGGTGGCCAGCGTGCCGGAGGCGCTCGCCAGTGGTCTGGTGCACGAGTCGCCGGACGGGATGCGGAACCGGATCCAGACGCCGGTGTTGTTGGACGCGGTGGAGAAGTACCGGTTCGATGCGTTGTTCGGTGGTGCGCGTCGGGACGAGGAGAAGGCGCGGGCGAAGGAGCGGGTGTTCAGTTTCCGGGACGACTTCGGGCAGTGGGATCCGAAGAATCAGCGTCCGGAGCTGTGGTCGTTGTACAACGGTCGGCATCATCCGGGTGAGTCGATCCGGGTGTTCCCGTTGTCGAACTGGACCGAGTTGGACATCTGGCACTACATCGCGCGGGAGGCGTTGCCGTTGCCGTCGATCTACTACGCGCACGAGCGTGAGGTGGTCGACCGGGACGGGATGTTGTACGCGGTCAACGAGTTCTTCCACGCCCGTTCGGGTGAGGAGCGGTTCAAGGCCCGGGTGCGGTACCGCACCGTGGGTGACGCCTCGTGCACGGCTGCGGTGCGGTCGGATGCGGACACGGTGGAGAAGGTCATCGAGGAGGTGGCGTCGACGCGGGTGACGGAGCGGGGTGCCACCCGGGGTGACGACCGGGTGAGTGAGGCTGCCATGGAGGACCGCAAGCGGGAGGGCTACTTCTGATGACCAGCAGTGTTGTCGAGCCTGTCGAGGCGGTCGAGGCTCGCCCGATGGATCTGCTCCGCTTCGCGACGGCCGGGAGTGTGGACGACGGTAAGTCGACGCTGATCGGCCGGTTGTTGTACGACACGAAGTCGTTGTTCACCGACCAGTTGGAGGCGGTGGAGGCGGTGAGTGCGGCGCGGGGGGACGAGTACACGAACCTGGCGTTGCTCACGGATGGTTTGCGGGCGGAGCGGGAGCAGGGCATCACGATCGATGTGGCGTACCGGTATTTCGCGACGCCGCGGCGGAAGTTCATCATCGCGGACACGCCGGGGCATATTCAGTACACGCGGAACATGGTGACGGGTGCGTCGACGGCTGATCTGGCGTTGATCCTGGTGGACGCGCGTAAGGGGTTGGTGGAGCAGTCGCGGCGGCATGCGTTCCTGTGTTCGTTGTTGCGGGTGCCGCATCTGGTGTTGTGTGTGAACAAGATGGATCTGGTGGACTGGTCGCAGGAGGTGTTCGAGCGGATCGCGGACGAGTTCACGACGTTCGCGGCGAAGTTGGACGCGCCGGATCTGACGGTGGTGCCGATCTCGGCGCTGCGGGGTGACAACATCGTGTCGCGGTCGGAGAACATGCCGTGGTATGAGGGGCCGTCGTTGTTGCACCATCTGGAGCGGGTGCACATCGCGTCGGATCGGAATCTGCAGGATGTGCGGTTTCCGGTGCAGTATGTGATCCGGCCGCAGTCGACGACGGTGACCGACTACCGGGGGTATGCGGGTCAGGTGGCGTCGGGTGTGTTGAAGCCGGGGGATGAGGTGATGGTGCTGCCGTCGGGGTTCACCAGCCGGATCAGTGTGATCGAGACGGCGGATGGTCCGGTGGAGCAGGCGTTCCCGCCGATGTCGGTGACGATCCGCCTGGAGGATGAGATCGATATTTCGCGGGGGGATCTGATCTGTCGTCCGAACAATGCGCCGCAGGTGGCGCAGGACATCGAGGCGATGGTGTGTTGGATGGATGAGACGCGGCCGTTGCAGCCGGGTGGTCGGTATGCGATCAAGCACACGACGCGGTCGGCGCGGGCGGTGGTGCGGGGGTTGCACTACCGGCTGGATGTCAACACGCTGCACCGGGACGAGACGGCGGATCAGTTGCGGTTGAACGAGATCGGTCGGGTGCGGCTACGCACCACGGTTCC
>NZ_WVUH01000604.1 GCF_017614955.1 Micromonospora echinofusca | reverse complement strand
GTGGGGGTGTCGACCATCCGGCGGCCGGCCCGGCGACCGGGCCAGGCCGGGGCGGGGGTGAGGACGCCGTCGGTGTCGCGGACCCAGCCGCCGGTGTCGTCGTCCCAGCGGTCCCGTTCGTCCAGCGAGGTGGTGATCGGGTCGTCGGCGCGCCAGCCGAGGGAGGGTGAGGTGGTCTGCGCGGCGGGCCGACGGCGGGCCAGCAGCCCGGACACGGCGGCGATGACCGGCGGGCCGAGCCCGGTGAACAGGGTCAGCCCGGCCCAGATCCGCAGCAGGATGTAGTCGTGGCCGAGTACGACGCTCGCGCCGAGCAGGGCGGCGGCGAACGCCGCCCAGAGCAGGTGCAGCCGGAACGTGGCCAGCGACTCGGTGGTACGCAGGTTGCCCTTGGCGGTGACCACGAAGGCCAGTTTGCGGCGCAGCAGCGCCCCGATGCCGGCGGCGACGTAGACCGGGCCGGCGAAGAGCGCGAGGGCCATGCCGGGCATGCCGATCTCCTCCCGTTCGTGGGGGGCGATGTTGAACCGGCGCAGCCACAGCCAGAGCATGAACCAGGTGGCCACGGTGGCGCCCCAGAGCAGCCCCCACCGGCCGGGGTCGAGGCGTACCGAGCTGACCCCGGTGAGCAGGTAGACGGCGGTGGCGGCGTTGCCCAGCAGCATCCCGACGGCGACGCTGGGGTAGTAGAACTGGAGCAGCCGGTACTGCCAGCGACGGCGGGTGCGCAGGGTGCGGGGGGCCCGCAGGTCGGGACGGACGAGGATCTCCCAGATCCCGGCGGCCCAGCGTTTCTGCTGGTTGAAGTAGTCGGCCCAGGAGGTCGGTCCTTCGCCGATGGCCACCACGTCCGGGGTGTAGACGCCCTTCCAGGGTCGACCGGTCTGCGGGTTGGTGGCGGCGTGGATGCGGATGCTGGTCAGGTGGTCCTCGATGATCGAGTCCTGGTACCCGCCGATGCACCGCCAGGCCGACGGCCGGTAGAGGTGCCCGGTGCCGGTCAGCAGGGGGGCGTCGAGTCCGTTGCCGCCCCGGGCGATGACCCCGTTGAACAGGTACTGCTGGACGGAGGCGCCGTGCGCCACCCAGTTCTGGTGCATGTTGCCGTACACCTGCGGGGTGACGACGAACGCCACGTCCGGGTCGCGGAAGTAGCCGAGGGTGCGTTCCAGGAAGCCGGGCATGGGTACGTGGTCCGGGTCGACGTTGGCGACCACGTCGTAGCGGTGTTCGTGTTCGGCCCGCCAGGCGTTGTGGTTGCCGGACTTGGTCTTCGTCCGGAACTCGCCGGCGGGCTGGTTGTACTCGGGGCGGCCCTTGCGGCTGAAGTGGTGCGCCCCGACCCGGCGGGCCATCGCCTGCACGGCCGGGTCGTCGCCCTCGTCGAGGATCCACACGTCGACGGTGCCGGCGTAGATGACCTCCTTCATCTTGCGCAGGGTGCGTTCGGCGACCTCGATGGGTTCCTTGCTGGGCACGATGGTGGTGAGCAGGGCCACCCGCAGTCCGACGGGCGGGTCCATCGGTACCGGGTCTTTGGCGTACCAGGCGAAGACCCAGATGGTGACGCTCTGCATCAGCCGGATCAGCTCGGCGACGATCATCACGCAGTAGCTGGTCCGGGCCACCGCGAGTTGCCAGCCGCCGTCGGGACGTACCGCGCCGGGCACGTGCTCGGGCAGCAGCAGCCAGCCGACGAAGAGCAGGGTGGTGCCGAGGTTCGCCAGGACCAGCAGGGTGAGGACGAGGTGGGCGCCCGGTCCGGCGATGGGCCGGAACCGGACCGGCTGGTCGGGTCGCTCCGGTGTGGTGGGCGGGCCGGTGACCTCGGCGCAGTCGGCGTACGTCTTGCGGACCTCGATGTTGAGCTGCTCGGCGGTGCGGCGGTCCGGGGT
>NZ_WVUH01000603.1 GCF_017614955.1 Micromonospora echinofusca | reverse complement strand
GACCACCGCCATGCCCCGCCCGCCGCCCCCGGCGGCGACCTTCAGCATCACCGGGTAGCCCAGGTCCTCGGCGACGGCGGCGGCCTCGGCGACCGTGGCCAGGGTGTGCGGGCTGCCGGGCAGCAGCGGCAGACCGGCGCCGGCCATCACCGCCCGGGCCCGCGCCTTGTCCCCGAGGACCGCCATCACCTCGGGGCGGGGTCCGATGAAGACGATGCCGTTCTCGGCGCAGATCTCGGCGAAGTCGGGATCCTCGGAGAGGAAGCCGTACCCGGGGTGCACGGCCTGCGCTCCGGTACTACGGGCGGCCTCGATGATCGCGGCGGCGTTGCGGTAGCTGAGCCGGCTCTCCGGCGGGCCGATGCAGACCGCCTCGTCGGCGAGCCGGACCACGGCGGAGTCCCGGTCCGCGGTCGAGTACACCGCGACGGTACGGATGCCGAGTTCCCGGCAGGCCCGGGCGACCCGCAACGCGATCTCGCCCCGGTTGGCGATGAGGACCTTCTCGAACACGGTCACCCTCCCCCGCCCGCAGCCGGGAGCAGACGCAGCAGCGGCTGGCCGAACTCGACCGGTTCGCCGTCGGCGACGAGCAGTTCGAGTACGGTGCCGGCCTGGTCGGCGGCGATCTGGTTCATCAGTTTCATCGCCTCGACGATGCCGATGACCTGGCCGGACCGGATCTGCTCACCCACCTCGACGAAGGGCTTCCCGCCCGGCTCCGCCGCCCGGTAGAACGTGCCGACCATGGGGGCGGGCACGGTGATCCCGGGTGCCGGGTCGGCGGGGGCCGGCGGGTCGGTCACCCCGGTCTGCTCCGGCCCGGGCGCCGGGCCGGTCCCGGCCACCGCCGGGCCGGTGGGCGCGGGTGCCGGCGGCTCGTGCCACTCGATCTCCAGCACCCGGTCGCCGCTGCGCACGCAGATCCGGCGTAGCGGCCCGGTGACCTGCGCCGCGAGGTCCCGCGCCTGCTGGCCCAGCTCGGCCAGGAGCCGGTCGCCGCTGCCCCGGCCGTTCATCGCCGACCCTCCGGGCCGGGGGTGCCGGCGGAAGCCGGACGGGCCGGGCCATCCGGGGTACCGAAGCTGCGGAACCGGGACCGGCGCTGCCGGACGAGCTGGGCGGCCGGCACCGCGAGCAACGGGGTCAGCGCCTCGTCGACCGCCCGGCGCAGCAGGTCGGCGGCGGCCAGCGGATCGGACTGCGCCCCGCCGGACGGTTCCGGGATCACCGCGTCCACGACACCGAGCCGCAGCACGTCGGGGGCGGTGAGCCGCAGGGCCCGGGCGGCGCGCGGTGCGGCAGCCGGGTCGTGCCAGAGGATCGCCGCGCAGCCCTCGGGGCTGATCACCGAGTACACCGCGCCGGAGAGCATCAGCACCCGGTCGGCGACGGCCAGGGCGAGGGCCCCGCCGCTGCCGCCCTCGCCGGTGACCACGGCGACCACCGGGACGGGCAGCCCGGCCATCAGCAGGATGCTCTCCGCGATGGCGCCCGCCTGGCCCTGTTCCTCTGCGGCCACCCCGGGGTACGCCCCGGGGGTGTCGATCAGGGTGACCACGGGCAGACCGAGCCGGGCGGCCAGCCGCATCACCCGTTGCGCCTTGCGGTACCCGGCCGGGGTGGGCATCCCGAAGTTCCGGGCCCGCAGTTCCCCGGTGTCGTGTCCCTTCTGGTGGCCGATCACGGCGACCGGTCGGTCGCCGAGCCGGGCCAGGCCGGCGACGATCGCCGGGCAGTCCGCGCCGAGACGGTCGCCGTGCAGTTCGGTGCAGCCGTCGAAGGCGGTGTCGAGGTAGTCGAGGGTGGTGGGTCGGGCCGGGTCGCGGGCGGCCTGCACCGCCCGCCACGGGTCCGGTGGGGTCAGCCGGTCCGGGCTGGTCAGCAGGACGGGGC
>NZ_WVUH01000602.1 GCF_017614955.1 Micromonospora echinofusca | reverse complement strand
CTACCGGAAGCGTCAACGGAGGTCCCTCCCGTGCGGGGTCGTGGGGCGGAGCATCGGCGGGTACAGCAGGGTTGCCAGGCCACGTCGGAAGAGCTGGGCGGGCCGGCCCCGGTCACCCTCGGTGGCCCGGCCAACAGCGGTCACGAAGCCGGGGGTACCGGTGACCTTCCGGTGGAAGTTGCGCGGGTCGAGGCGGGTACCCCAGACCGTTTCGTAGACCGTGCGGAGCTGCGCCACCGTGAACTCCGGTGGGCAGAACGCGGTGGCCAGCGGGGTGTACTCCAGTTTGGCCCGGGCGCGTTCCACCCCGTCGGCGAGGATCCGGGCGTGGTCGAAGGCGAGCCGGTCGGTGCGTACCCGGTCGACCGGCTGCCATTCGGCGGAGTCCGCGTCGGTGCCGGCGACCGGGGTGGGCAGGTCCGGCAGGAGGGCGAGATGGGCCACGGTCACCACCCGGCCGCGCGGGTCCCGCCCCGGGTCGCCGTACGTGGCGAGCTGCTCCAGGTGGCCGACCGGGCCGGTCAACCCGGTCTCCTCGGCCAGTTCCCGGGCTGCGGCGTCGGCCAGCTTCTCGTCGGCGTGGACGAAACCACCGGGTAGTGCCCAGGCGCCCCGGTGTGGCGGGATGGCCCGGCGGACCAGCAGGACGCTGAGCTGGTCGGCGCGGACGGTCAGGACCACCAGGTCCACGGTGACGGCGAACGGGGGGTAGTCGGCCTGCGGATCCATTGAGTTATCACCACCTTGACGAGAAAGTACCACGATGCTTATCGTCGGATAGACGAAAATAGGAGGGTGAGAAGACCATGGCCGACGTGACCCGCCGACTGTTCCTGCGACACCTGCGCGGCGCCCCGACGAGCTGGGTACGCCACCACTACCGGGGCCGGGTCCGCCGGGAGGGGATCGGCCAGAGCTTCTGGTACCGGCCGCTCACCGCCGTGCTCAGTGAGGTGCCGGTCGACGACCGTGAGCTGCCGCTGCTGTTCCACGCGCACACCGCCGACTTCGCCGACGTCACCGTCCAGGCGACCGTCACCTACCGGGTGGCCGACCCGGCGCTCGCCTCGGCCCGCCTCGACTTCTCCATCGATCCGCGCACCGGCAGGCCCCGTTCCCGGCCGCTGGACCAGATCGCCACCCTCCTCGCCGAGCTGGCCCAGCAGCCCGCGCTGGACCTGCTGGCCCGGGTGCCGCTGGCCGAGGCGCTGACCGGGATCGCCCCGGTCCGGGAAGCGGTCTCGGCCGCCCTGCGGGACGAGCCGAGGCTCGCCGACGTCGGGGTCGCCGTGGTCAGCGCCCGGGTGGTCGCGATCCGTCCCGAACCCGAACTGGAGCGGGCCCTCCAGACGCCCACCCGGGAGGCGGTGCAGGTCCAGGCCGACCGGGCCACGTACGCCCGCCGGGCCCAGGCCGTCGAACAGGAACGGGCCATCGCCGAGAACGAGTTGCAGAACAAGATCGAGCTGGCCCGGCGGGAGCAGCAACTGGTCGAGCAGCACGGCGCGAACTCCCGGCGCAAGGCCGAACTGGACGCCGCCGCCGAGCTGGCCGCCGCGCAGGGCAAGGCGGAACGGGAGAAGGTGGTCAACGCGGCAGCCGCCGAGCGGGCGCGGGTGCTGGCGAGCGCCGAGGCCGAGAAGGAACGCACCCTCACCGCCGCCCGCGCCGAGGGGGTACGCGAGGTCGGTCTCGCCGAGGCCGACGCGGAGGCGGCCAAGCTGTCCGGGTACGCCCAACTGCCGGCCGGGGTGCTCCAGGCTCTCGCGCTGCGCGAACTCGCCGGCCAGTTGCCCTCGATCGGCCAGCTCACGGTGACCCCGGACGTGCTCACCGACCTGCTCACCCGGCTCGCCCCGGGCGGTGGCAGCGGGACGTCGGCCGGCGGAGACCCCGGGCCC
>NZ_WVUH01000601.1 GCF_017614955.1 Micromonospora echinofusca | reverse complement strand
GTCCCGAGGAGCACTGATGTCCACCTCCGTCCTCCGGCGGCTGGCCGCCCTGGTCGCCGCTGCCGTCGTCGCCGCCGGCCTGGTGGTCGTCGAGCCGGCCCCGCCGGCCGCCCGGGCCGCCGCCTGCACCGGCACCTCCGGGGTCACCGTGGTGGTCGACTTCACCGCCCTCGGGGCCGGGGTGCAGGTCGCCTGCGCCCCGGGCGACCCGGCCACCGGCCTGGCCGCACTGACCGGCGCCGGGTTCACCGTCACCGGTACCGCCCGGTGGGGCCTGGCCTTCGTGTGCCGGATCAACGGGCTGCCGACCGCCGCCACCGAGGCGTGCATCAACACCCCGCCGGCCAGCGCCTACTGGTCGTACTGGCACGCCCCGGCCGGCGGCGCCTGGTCGTACAGCTCGGCGAGCGCCGGCAGCTACAACCCGGCGCCCGGCACGGTGGAGGGCTGGGCGTTCGGCGCCGGCAGCCCGCCCAGCGTCCCGGCGCCCTGACCAGGGGGTACCGGTGGGCCGGGCGGACCACCCCGCCCACCGGTACGCCTCCGCCCGGTGTACCCCGCCGGAGCGCACCCGCCGCGTGAACGCCCCGGGTGCGCTCCGGCGCTTCCCCGACCTCCCCTGAAAGGCACCCGCCATGCCCGACATCCGGCGGACCCGACTCGCCGTCCGGGTCACGGTCGCGTCCGCGCTCACCGCGTTCGCCGTCACCGCCCCCGGGACACCGTCCACCGCCGAACCGGCCACCGGCGCCGCCGCCCGGGCGGCGGCGACGTGGCTCGCCGGCGAGTTCACCGACGGGGCGCTGCCCGGCCCGTTCGGTGGGCAGGACTGGGGGCTGACCATCGACGGTCTGCTCGCACTGACCGCCGCCGACGTGGCCGGGGCGACCCGGCAGGCCGCCGCCGACCGGTTGGCCGGGCACGTCACGTCCTACACCACCTACGACGACTACGGCATCCCCGGCTTCACCGACGGCGGGGCGACCGCGAAGCTGCTCTTCGCCGCCGCGGTGGCCGGCGCCGACCCCACCGACTTCGGCGGCCACGACCTGCGCCGCACCACCCTGGAGCTGATCGCCGGAGCCGGCGACCAGACCGGTCGGATCCTCAGCCGGACCACCCCGGACACCGGACCGGACGCCAGCAACACCTTCGACCAGTCCTTCGCCGTGCTCGGGCTGGCCCGGACCGGCGAGGTGCCCCAGGACGCGGTGGACTTCCTCGTCCGGCAGCAGTGCGCGGCCGGCGGGTTCCGGCTCTACCCGGACGTGGCCGGCGCGCCCTCGCCGTCCTGCGACGCGCAACCCGACGCCCCGCTCGACGTCGACACCACCGCGATGGCGGTGCAGGCCCTGCTCGCCGCCGCCACGGACGGCTCCGCCGGGGCGGCCGACGCCGCCCGCCGGGGCGCCGACTGGCTGACCGCCCAGCAGCACACCGACGGCTCGTTCGGCGGTTCCGGCCCGACCACCGGCGCCAACGCCAACAGCACCGGCCTGGCCGGTCAGGCGCTACGCGCCGCCGGTCGTACCGCCCCGGCCGACCGGGCCGACGCGGCCCTGGTGGCCCTCCAGGTGACCGCCGCCGGCGGCGGCGCGGCCGGCGCCGACGCCGGTGCCGTCGCCTACTCCACCGAGGCGCTGACCGCCGCCCTCGCCGACGGGATCAGCGACGCCGGGCGCGACCAGTGGCGCCGGGCCACCAGCCAGGCGCTGCTCGGGCTGGCCGGGGTACCGCTGGGCCGGATCGGCCTCGACCCGCCGTCCTCGCCGGGGCCCACCGGATCACCCACCGGGTCACCGACGCCGTCGGGGTCACCGTCCACCCCGCCGACCGCGTCACCCACCCCGTCGGCCAGCCCGTCGCCGTCGCGCACCGCCGGACCGGGCGGTACGCCCACCCCGTCGAACGGTCCGACCGG
>NZ_WVUH01000600.1 GCF_017614955.1 Micromonospora echinofusca | reverse complement strand
GCCGTGGCCACCGACCCCACCCCTGCCGCGTCCCCGACCCGGGCCGGACAGACCGCGACACCGACCGGGTCGACCTGTGTCAGCACCGCCGACGCCCGGTACAAGCACAAGTTCGACGGGCGGGCCGGTACCGCCAGCATCGAACTGCTCAACGGGCCGCTCTGCGCCGGGCAGGAACAGCCGTTGGCGCTGGTGTCGTACGTCGCCCCGTCGGCGAAGTTCGCCCTGCCGCAGTACCTGTTCGACACGTCGGTGAAGTCGTTCGGCGCGCCGAAGGAGGGTGAGCTGGCCGTCACCCGGCTGGAGTTCGCCGTCGAGGTGCCGGCCTGCTTCACCCAGGTCGACTTCGTCTTCGGCGACAAGCTCATCGACCCGCTCACCGACTCCGGCGACCGGTACGGCGACCGCAAGGTCGGCAGTCCGAAGGGCATCGGCGCGCAGTCGAAGGGCCGCCAGGCCTGGTACAACGGCGGCCAGGAGAGCTGCGTCGCCGCGCCCGAGGTGGAGGTGCTCTCCGACTGCGACGGCAGCGTCACCCTGAAGCTGATCAACCGTAAGGGCAACGCGGCGGCGACCTTCGTGGTCGCCGGCAGCGAGGGGTTCAGCCGGACCGTCACCGTGCCGATCAAGGGCATCGAGGAGGTCGAACTGGACGCACGCAGCGCCAAGGAGATCACCGTCACCGCCGACGGCAAGGAGGTCTACCAGGGTCGGTGGACCAAGCCGCAGGACTGCCAGGAGCCCGAGGTGGGCAAGCCCGAAACCGGGCACACCTCCACCTGCACCGAGCTGACCTTCACCATCACCAACCCGGCGAACGGCATCAGCCTGACCTCGACCTTCACGCCGAGCACCGGCAAGGCCCAGACCGTCACGATCGAGCCGGGCCGGACCGCCAAGGTGACCTTCCCCGGCGAGGCCGGGCTGACCGTCACCGTCACCGGTGACCTGGCCAGCGAGAAGCCGGTCGCCTGGGAGAAGCCGGCGAACTGCGCCGGCGGGGGTGGCGCCGGCGGAGGTGACGGTGACCTCCCGCTGACCGGTGCGGCAGCCGGTGGCATCGCTGCGGCCGCAGGTGTGCTGCTGGTCGTCGGCGGGGTGCTCTACCTGATGGCCCGGCGTCGCCGGGTCCGGTTCACCGCCTGACCGGTACCGCGCCTGGTTCAATGACGGCGCGTCGGCCCCACCCGGGCCGGCGCGCCGTCGCCGTGTCCGGGGGCCGTCGCCGTGTCCGGGGGCCGTCGCCGTGTCCGGGGGCCGTCGCCGTGTCCGGGGGCCGTCGCCGTGTCCGGGGGCCGTCGCCGTGTCCGGGGGCCGGGTGTCCGGTGCGCGGAGACGACCTGCGGTACCGGTGCCCGTCCCCTGTCGAGCTGCTCGCACGAATGGAGCGCACGCGGGACGCCCGGCAGAACGGTCGGTCCCCGCCGCACGCACGGATGGAGCAGCTCGACAGCATCCCGGCGAAACGGATCGCCCCTGCCGCACGCACGGACGGTACAACCCGACAGCATCCCGGCCGGAGTCCGCAGCGGCACCGGGGCCAGCCGGTCGGCCGACCCGCCCCGGTGGACCCCAGGGGTCAGGGTCAGCCCTTCTCCAGGTACTCGGCGCGTTCGGCGTCGACCAGGGCGGCCACGGACGCGGCCAGCGCCGGGTGCCGGGCCAGCTCCGGATCCTCCGACACCAGCTCGATCGCCTCGGCCCGCGCGTCGCGGATCAGGTCGGCGTCCCGCAGCAGGGAGAGCAGCCGCAGGTGGGAACGCCGACCGGACTGGGCGGCACCGAGCACGTCACCCTCCCGGCGCTGTTCCAGATCCAGCTCGGCGAGCTTGAACCCGTCCGTGGTGGAGGCGACCGCGTCGAGGCGTTCCCGGGCCGGCGACCCCTCCAACGCCTCGGTGACCAGGAGGCAGATCCCGGCGGCCGTACCCCGACC
>NZ_WVUH01000005.1 GCF_017614955.1 Micromonospora echinofusca | reverse complement strand
GCCCCGATCCCCCCTCTCCGCGTGAAGGAGATCCCCGTGTCCGCGACCCCCCTGCTGGAACTACGTGGCATCGACAAGAGCTTCGGTCCCGTCCAGGTCCTGCGTGACGTCGCCTTCAGCGTCCACCCCGGTGAGGTGACCGCGCTGGTCGGTGACAACGGCGCCGGCAAGTCGACGCTGGTCAAGTGCATCAGCGGTATCTACCCCACCGACGGTGGGCAGTTCCTCTTCAACGGCCGACCGGTGAGCATCAACAGCCCCCGGGACGCCGCCGGACTCGGCATCGAGGTGGTCTACCAGGACCTCGCGCTCTGCGACAACCTCGACATCGTGCAGAACATGTTCCTCGGGCGGGAGAAGCGCAGCGGCATCGTGCTGGACGAGCCGACCATGGAGCAGATGGCTGCGGACACCCTCGCCGGGCTCTCGGTACGCACCGTGAAGTCCCTGCGCCAGCACGTCTCCAGCCTCTCCGGCGGGCAGCGCCAGACGGTGGCCATCGCCAAGGCGGTGCTCTGGAACAGCAAGCTGGTCATCCTCGACGAGCCGACCGCCGCGCTCGGCGTCGCGCAGACCGCCCAGGTGCTGGAACTGGTCCGCCGGCTGGCCGACAACGGGCTCGCCGTCGTGCTCATCTCCCACAACATGAACGACGTCTTCGCCGTCTCCGACCGGATCGCCGCGCTCTACCTCGGTCAGATGGTGGCCCAGGTGCGGACCACGGAGATCACCCACAGCCAGGTCGTCGAGCTGATCACCGCCGGCCGCAGCGGACCGCTCGGGCTCGGCGGCGACAGCAACATCGGCGGCATCAGCAACGGCAGCGCCGGCACCACGCACATCACCAGCCCGGGAGCGGACCGATGACCAGCACGACAGCGGTGCACAAGCAGCAGGCGCCGGGCCTCGCCCGGCCGACGGTGGCCAGCCACGCGCGCGACTATCTCCGCCGGGTACGCGGCGGCGACCTGGGCGCCCTCCCCGCCGTACTGGGGCTGGTGGTGCTCTGCGTGGTCTTCTCGATCGTCCGGCCGGCCTTCTTCACCGCGGCGAACTTCGCCAACCTGTTCAACCAGGGCGCAGCGGTCGCCGTGATCGCGATGGGCCTGATCTTCGTCCTGCTGCTCGGTGAGATCGACCTCTCCGCCGGCTTCACCAGCGGCGTCTGCGCGGCCATCCTGGCCAACGTCGCCACGGTGCTCGGCTTCCCGTGGTACGTGGCGATCCTCGCGGCCATCGTCACCGGGATGGTGATCGGGCTGACCCTGGGCGTCCTGGTCGCCAAGATCGGCATACCGTCGTTCGTGGTCACCCTGGCCGGCTTCCTCGCCTTCCAGGGGGTGGTGCTGCTGCTGATGAAGGAGGGCACCAACATCACGATCCGGGACGAGGCGCTGGTCGGCATCCAGAACTCGAAGATCCCGCCGACCCTGGGCTGGTTGATGGCCGCCGCCGCGGTCGCCGGGTACGCCGCGGTGGCCCTGCTGCGGCACCGTCGGCGTACGGCACGCGGACTGGTCACCGAGCCGCTGGCCGTGGTGCTGATCCGGATCGGCGGGTTGGCCCTGGTGCTGGGGCTGGCCGTGGGCATCCTCAACCAGGAACGCAGCTTCAACACCCTGATCATCTCCAACAAGGGCATGCCGGTGGTGGTGCCGATCATCGGGGTGCTGCTGGTGCTCTGGACCTTCGTGCTCAACCGCACCGCGTACGGCCGGCACATCTACGCGGTGGGCGGCAACAAGGAGGCCGCCCGCCGGGCCGGCATCAACGTGGACCGGATCCGCATCTCGGCCTTCGTGATCTGCTCGGCGATGGCGGCGGTCGGTGGCATCATCGCTGCCAGCCGGGACCGCTCGGTCGACCCGAACACCGGCGGCAGTAACGTGCTGCTCTACGCGGTGGGCGCGGCGGTCATCGGCGGTACCAGCCTCTTCGGCGGCAAGGGCCGGGTGCTCGACGCGGTACTCGGCGGGGCGGTGGTCGCGGTCATCGTCAACGGTATGGGCCTGATGGGCTACAGCTCGGGCGTGAAGTACGTGCTGACCGGGCTCGTGCTCCTGCTCGCCGCCGGTGTCGACGCGCTGTCCCGGCGTCGGGCCGGCGCGACAGGCAACCGTTGACCAGGTCGACAGGCAACCGTCGGCCCCGGTCGACGGGCAGCCGCTGCCCCCGCCCGGGCAGCCGCCGACCAGTATCCACAGTGGAGTAGGTGTACCGATGCGCGCAGGGCCGAGCCAGGAGGAGATCCGCCGGCAGAACCTCGGTGCGCTGCTCCGCTACGTACACGTGCACGGGGCGACCTCCCGGGCCGAGCTGACCACCACGCTGGGCCTCAACCGCAGCACGATCGGGGCGCTGACCGCCGACCTGACCACCGCCGGTCTGGTCAGCGAGAGCAGTGCCCGGGAGACCGGCCGGGCCGGGCGACCGTCCCTGGTCGTCCGGCCGGAGTCGGAGCGGGTCTACGCGTACGCGTACAGCATCGAGGTGGACCGGCTACGGGCGGCGCGGGTCGGGCTGGGCGGCGCGGTGCTGGACCGCCGGGAGACCGACCGCCCCCGGGGACTGACCGCCGAGCAGACCGTCCCGCTGCTGGCCGACTTCGTCCGGCAGATGCACGGGAAGGTGCCGGCCGACTCGGTGTACGTCGGTGCCGGCGTCGCGGTGTGCGGAATGGTCCGCCGCGACGACGGCCTGATCCGGCTCGCGCCGCACACCGGCTGGATCGACGAGCCGCTCGGTCGGGCCCTGGGTCGGGAGTTGGCCTGCGGCGCACCTGTCTCCATCGGCAACGTGGCCGACGTGGCCGCCTTCGCCGAGCACGCCCGGGGTGCCGCCGCCGGCTGCGACAACGTCATCTACCTCTACGGCGACGTCGGGGTGGGTGCCGGGATCATCGCCGGCGGGCGCCGGGTCACCGGGCACGGCGGGTACGGCGGCGAGGTCGGCCACATGGTGGTCAACCCGGCCGGTCGGCCCTGCGGGTGCGGCTCCCGGGGCTGCTGGGAGACCGAGATCGGCGAACACGCGCTGCTGACCGCCGCCGGCCGGGACACCGCCCGGGGGTACGACGCACTACTCACCGTCATCGACGCCGCCGATCGCGGGGACGCCCGCGCCCAGGCGGCGGTCCGGCAGGTCGGTGACTGGCTCGGGTTCGGCGTCGCGAACCTGGTGAACATCTTCAACCCGGAGATGGTGATCTTCGGCGGGTCGATGCGGGACGTCTATCTCGCGGCGGCTGCCCAGGTCCGCAGCCGGCTCAACTCGATCGCCCTGCCGGCCTGCCGGGAGCACGTCCGGCTGCGTACGCCGATGCTCGGCGAGGACGCCGCCCTGATCGGTGCCGCCGAACTGGCCTTCGAGCGGCTTCTCGCCGATCCGCTGGACGCCGGCTGACCATTCCATCCCATTCACTCACAGTTACAGTGAAGTCCATCACGGGTCACCAGAGTTAACGTCAGCACAGGTCAGCGCCGTCAACTGAAGGCCGGCGACCAGCAAATTTGCGTCGCTGTTTATCGTGGTTGGTGATCACGAGCCGCCGCAACCCTCGACAGCGATAAGGGCTTCAGATGAGCGAAAATCACCCTCCGTACGGGCCTTCCGATCCGAACGCGGGGCAGCAGCCGTGGGCTCCGCCCCCCACCCCGCCGGTCTCCGGCCAGCCCGCCTACGGGCAGCCGGCGTACGGGCAGCAGCCCGGCTACGGCCAGCCGATCTCGGGCCAGCCCGCCTACGGGCAGCCGGGCTACGACCAGCCGGTCGGCTACCCGCAGCAGCCCGGATTCCCGCCGCCGCAGTTCGGCACCCCGATCCCGCCGAAGAAGTCCAACAAGGGGCTGGTCATCGGTCTCTCCGTCGGTGCCGCCGTGGTGGTCCTGCTCGCGCTCTGCGGCATCGGCGTGGCGTTCGTGGCCGGACAGGACGACGAGGACCCGCCGACCCCGATCGCCACCGGCGGACCGACGGCCACCCCGGCGGATCCCGGCACCAGCCCGTCGGCCGGTGGCAACACCCCGGACAGCAACGGCAACAACAACAACGCCGTGACCGCCCGCTACTCCAGCGACTTCGAGGCGGTCTGCCAGGGCAGTCCGATCCTGAACTCGCTGGCCTACACCGCCGGCAGCGGCAAGGCGTACACGTTCTACAACTCGGTGGAGCGGCGGGACAACTGGTCCCTGCGCAGCGTCGGCTACGGCAAGCCGTACTACGCCAAGAGCAGCGAGTACACCACGGTCAGCGTGGTCGGCTGCCTGAAGTACGTCGAGGGCAGCGAGGGCCCCGGCATCAAGTGCAACCTGAAGGGCAGCGACGACAAGGTCGTGTCGGTGGACTACGTGTCCTCGCGCTACGAGCTGACCTTCTACGCCGCGAAGACCGCCGAGAAGATCGGCGACGGTGGCACGGTCAACGCGCCGGCCAACCGGTGCCCGAGCTTCGTCACCTACAACAAGAACACCCTGAAGGCGTACGCGTCCCCGGACAGCGGCGCCATCGAGGCGGCCCTGGACAAGTTCCTCGGCTGACCCGGCACCCGGGGCCGGGGCGGGGACGGATCAGCGTCCCGCCCCGGCCCCGGCCGTTTCCACCGGCTGCCCGTCCGGATCGACGTCGGCCGACGAACCCGGCCGGTCACCGCCGGCCGACGGCTCACCGTGCCAGGAACGCCACAGGGCGGCGTACGAGCCACCGGCCGCCACCAGCTCGTCGTGGGACCCCAGCTCGGTGATCCGGCCGCCCTCCACCACCGCCACCCGGTCCGCGTCGTGGGCCGAGAAGAGCCGGTGCGCGATCGCGATCACGGTCCGCCCGGCGAGCACCCCGGCGAGCGAACGTTCCAGGTCACGGGCCGCCCGGGGGTCGATCAGCGAGGTCGCCTCGTCCAGCACCAGGGTGTGCGGGTCGGCCAGCACCAGACGGGCCAACGCCAACTGCTGCGCCCGCGCCGCGTCGAGCGGATGACCACCCGCGCCGACCACCGTGTCCAGCCCGGACGGCAGCTCCTCCGCCCAGCCCAGCGCGTCCACCGCAGCGAGCGCGGCGCGTACCTCCGACTCGGCGGCGGTCGGCCGGACCATCGACACGTTCTCCCGGAGGGTACCGATGAAGACGTGGTGCTCCTGGGTGACCAGGGCGACGTGCCGGCGCAGCTCGTCCAGGGGCAGCTCCGCCAGCGGCACCCCGCCGACGGTGACCGAGCCGGTCCGCGGTACGTGGATGCCGGCGAGCAGCCGGCCCAGCGTGGACTTGCCGGCCCCGGACGGCCCGACCATCGCGATCCGTTCCCCCGGCCGGGGGGTCAGCGTGACCCCGTGCAGGACGTCCCGACCGGGCCGGTAGGCGTACCGGACATCCCGGACGGCCAGTCCCTGGTCGGTCGTCGCGCGCAACTGCGCCGGCACCGGCGGGCAGTCGTCGGCGGGCCGGCGCCCCGATCCGTCGGCCGGCCCCTCCGGCTGCGCCACCCCGAGCAGGCGGGCCATCGAGGCTCCGCCGACCTGAAGTTCGTCCAGCCAGGAGAGCAGCCGGTCCAGCGGGTCGATGAGCTGCTGCACGTAGAGGGTCGCGGCGGTGACCTGGCCGAGGGTGACCCAGCCGCGCAGGTAGAACCAGCCGCCGATGAGCAGGGTGGCCACCACCGGCACCACGTAACCGACCTCGACCACCGGGAACCAGACGGTCCGCAGGAAGAGCGTGTACCGCTCGGCGGCGTACGACCGGCCGATCGCCTCGTCGGTGCGGGCCCGGCGCCGGGCCTGCTGCCGCAGCGCCTCGGTGGTCCGGCTGCCCTCGACGGTCTCGCTGATCCCGTCGGTGATGTCGGAGTACGCGGCGTTCTCCGCCAGGTAGCCGGCCGGCGCCCGGCGCAGGTACCAGCGGGTACCCACCCAGAGCGCCGGGACGGCCAGCAGGCAGGGCAGCGCCAGCAGCGGGCCGACCAGCAGCAGCGCCCCGACCACGAAACCACCGGTGACGATCGCGATGAGCGTCTCGGGTACCGCGAACCGGACCGTCCGGGACAGCGCGGAGACGTCTCGGGAGGTCCGGGTGAGCAGGTCACCGGTACCGGCCCGTTCGACGGTGGCGAGCGGGATGGCCAGGATCCGGTCGACGAACTCCTCCCGCAGCTCGGCGAGGACCCGTTCGCCGAGCCGGGCGGAGGCGAGGTGCGCGAACCGGACCAGCACCGACTGCACCACCATGAACACGGCGATGGCCAGGGCGATCCGGTCCACGGTGAGCGCGCTGGTCCCCCGGGAGATCCGCTCCACCAGGTCACCGAGGAGCCGGGGCACGGCCAGGCCGGCGATCGCGGCCAGCGCGTGCAGCCCGAGCGCGGCGACCAGCGCCCGGGGATGTCGCCGGATCAGGCTCCGCGCGTACCGGCGGACCTGTTTCGCGTCGGCGACCGGTAGTGCGGTGGCCATCAGTTCTCCTCCCGGCTGACCGTGGCCGCGTAACGCGGCTCGGCGTCGAGCAGTTCGGTGTGGCTGCCCTCGGCCACCATCCGGCCGTCCGCCACGAAGATCACGTGGTCGGCCCGGCCGAGCAGCAGCGGGCTGGTCGTACAGACCAGGGTGGTCCGGCCGGCGCGGGCCGCGGCGAGGTGCGCCGCGATCCGGGCCTCGGTGTGCGCGTCCACGGCGCTGGTCGGCTCGACCAGCACCAGTACCTCCGGATCGGCGACCAGGGCCCGGGCCAGTCGCAGCCGCTGCTGCTGGCCGCCGGAGAACTCCCGGCCCCGTTCGGCGACGGTGCTGTCCAGCCCGTCCGGCAGCGCGTCGACGATGTCGGTGGCGCTCGCCGCGACCAGCGCGGCCTGCACCGCCGACCGGTCACCACGGTCGTGCGGGTCCAGCTCCGCCGCCAGCGGACCGGTGAACAGCCGCGCGTCGTTGTCGACCACCAGGATCCGCGCGCGCACCGTCGACAGTGCCGCGTCCCGCAGCGGTACGCCGTGCAGCGTCACCGGGTCGGTCGAGTCGGCGTACCGGCCGAGCCGGTCGGCGATCTCCGCCGCGTCCTGCGGGGCGACGGCGGCGAGCGCGGTGAACCGGCCCGGTCGGAGCACCACCTGCGAGTCGGGGTCGACCAGTTCACCCGGCCCGTCGGGCAGTGGCACCGGTCGGGCCGGGTCGGCCAGGTCGTGGTCCATGCCGAGCAGACGGACCACCCGGCGGGCGGCGACGTGTCCCTTGGTGAACTTGTCGATCGTCTCGGTGAGCGTACGCAGCGGGGTGACCAGGAACGCCGTGTAGCCGTAGAACGCGACGAGCTGCCCGACGCTGATCTCGCCGCGCAGCGCGAACCGGGCGCCGAGCCAGGTGACCAGCACCACGAACATGCCGGGCAGCAGGATCTGGGCCGCCTCCAGCAGTGACTCGACCCGGGCGACGCGTACCCCGTCGGCGCGCAGCGCCTGGGATTCGGTCCGGTACCGCGTCGACAGGACCGGCTCGCCGCCCACCCCGCGCAGTACCCGCAGCCCGGAGACGATGTCCCCGGCCCGGGTGGTCAGTTTCCCCTCCGAGTCGCGGTACGCCTCCTGCTGCCGGTGCAACGGCCGGATGAGCAGCCCGACCACGGCGGTCAGCACCGGCACCCCGACCACCACGACCAGTCCGAGCGGTACCGAGGCGTCCAGCAGGATCACGGTGACGACGACGATGGCGACCACCGCACCGACCGCCCGGGGCACGACGTCGATCGCGTTACCGATGTGGCCGATGTCGGCGGTGCCGATGCTCACCACCTCACCGGCGGCCACCCGGCGCGGCAGCGCGGCACCCAGCCGGTTGGCCTGATCGACGGTGATCTGGATGGTGCGGTAGGCCGAGGCCAGCCAGTTGAAGACGGCGCAGCGGTGCCGCAGCACCCCGGCCACCGCCTGTACCAGCCCGAGGGCGAGCAGCACCAGCCCCCAGGTGAGCAGGGCGTCGGCGTCCCGGGCGGTCAGACCGGCGTCGACGGCGCGGCCGATGGCCGCCGGCATCAGGGCCTGGGCGACCATCCAGACCACCCCGTACAGCACTCCGACGGCGAGCGAACCGCGTACCCGGATCGCAAGCCAGCACAGGAACCGGGTGGCGGACCGATGGTCCGGGGTACCCGTCTCCGGGATCGGTAACGGCCGCATGCGGCGGAAGCTAGCGCCCGGAAATCCGGTTGCGCGACCGGTTTCCGCCGGTTACGCCGATTGGTGGGCCGCCGGTGAGGTCACCGGCCGGTCAGCGGTCGACCTGGGCGAAGTCCCAGGAGTGTGGCGGCCGGGCCACCAGGGTGGCCGGCGGATCGGGCAGCGGACGCGGGTTGCTGCGCCACTTGGAGATCACCACCAGCCGGTGGTCGGTCGAGGTGAAGACCTCACTGGAGAGGTGCAGCGGATCGTGCTCGAACTCGGGCAGCACCTGGTCGCACACCCAGGTGATCAGGTCGGCGAAACCGTACGGCTCCGCCCGCGCCTCCCACATCCGTACGATCACGTCGCCCATCCCCCTGCCCCCGGCCTGCCGGCGGAACGTTACACGCTGGCCGGGCGCTACACGCTGACCTGGGTCAACGGCATGGCCGAGTCGGCGGGCAGATCCAGTCGGCTCGGGGCCACCCCGGAGGCGACCAGATGGGAGCCGAGCGCGGCCACCATCGCCCCGTTGTCGGTGCACAGCTTCGGGCGGGGTACCCGCACCCGGATGCCGTGCCGGGCGGCCCGGTCCTCCGCCATCACCCGCAGCCGTGAGTTGGCCGCCACGCCACCGCCGATGACCAGCGTCTCCACCCCGTTGCTGCGGCACGCGTCGATCGCCTTGCGGACCAGCACGTCACAGACCGCCTCCTGGAAACTGGCCGCCACGTCGGCGACCGGTACCGGCTCACCGGAGCGCTGCCGGGCCTCCACCCACCGGGCCACCGCCGTCTTCAGACCGGAGAAGGAGAAGTCGTACCGGTGCGTGGCCAGGTCCTTCGGAGCGGTCAGGCCCCGGGGGAAGGCGATCGCGGCGGCGTCCCCGGACCGGGCCTCCCGGTCGATGTACGGGCCACCGGGGAAGGGCAGTCCGAGCAGTCGGGCCACCTTGTCGAACGCCTCGCCGGCCGCGTCGTCGATGGTCGCGCCGAGCGGGGTGACCCCGTTGGCCAGGTCGTCCACCATCAGCAGGGACGAGTGCCCGCCGGAGACCAGCAGGGCCACCGCCGGTTCGGGGAGCGGACCGTGTTCGAGGGTGTCCACCGCGACGTGCGCCGCGAGGTGGTTCACCCCGTACACCGGCTTCTCGGCGGCGACCGCGTACCCCTTGGCGGCGGCGACCCCGACCAGCAGCGCGCCGGCCAGCCCCGGTCCGGCGGTGACCGCGATCGCGTCGATGTCGGCGAGGGTGACCCCGGCCTCCTTCAGAGCCCGGTCCATGGTCGGCACGATGGCCTCCAGGTGGGCCCGGCTGGCCACCTCCGGTACCACACCGCCGAACCGGGCATGCTGCTCGACGCTGGAGGCGAGCGCGTCGGCGAGCAGGGTGTGCCCGCGCACGATGCCGACCCCGGTCTCGTCGCAGGAGGTCTCGATGCCCAGGATCAGCGGCTGGTCAGCCATGCTTCGCTCCGTCCCCCACCGTCAGTCGTGGTCCGCGTCGCGCCGCATCACCAGCGCGTCGGTGTTGCTCGGCTGGTAGTAGCCCCGGCGTACGCCGACCGGCTCGAACCCGTACGTCGCGTAGAGCTGCTGGGCGGCGGCGTTGTCCACCGCCACCTCCAGCAGGACGGCCCGGACCCCGCACCGGTCGGCCTCGGCGAGCAGCGCCTCCAGCAGGGCCCGTCCGATCCCCCGCCGCTGGGTGTCCCGGCGTACCGCGATGTTCTGCACCCAGGCCTCGTCGGGGGCGGCCACGCTCAGCCCGGCGTAGCCGAGCACCCGGCCGGCGTCGTCCAGCGCGGCCAGGTAGTGGTGCCCGTTGGCCAGCTCGTTCCAGAACATCGCCGCCGACCACTGCTCGGCACCGAAGAGGTCGGCCTCGACGGGCAGCACGTCGGTGATGTGCCACCAGCGGAACCGGGTCAGCGTCACCCCGCCGGTCACGGCAGCACGGACTTGTGTCCGGTGGCGGCCACCGCATCCGGTCGGCGCAGGTAGAGCGGGGTGAGCTGCTCGGACGGGGCACCGGAGCGGATCCGCCCGGCGGCGAGCCGGGCGAGCGCGTACGGATCGGGATAGCGCGGTTCGACCCGGACCGGCAGGCCGAGTGTGTCGGCGTACCGGTGGGCGCCGTCCCCCACCGCCACGGTGACGCCGAGGTCCCGGGCCCGGACGGCGGCCTCGGCGGGCAGGTCGACGTTCGGCCCGGCGATCCGCTCCCCGGCCCCGTCGTACACCGCCCAGTAGAGTTCCCGCCGCCGGGCGTCGCTGGCGGCCAGGACCGGCTCCCCGGCGGCGGCCGGGTACCCGATCGCGTCGAGTGAGCAGACCCCGTAGGTGGGGATGTCGAGCACCTGCCCCATCGCGGCGGCGGTGACCAGCCCGACCCGCAGGCCGGTGAACGGGCCGGGACCGAGCCCGGCGACGATCGCGGCCAGGTCGGCCGGCCGGGCGCCGGCCTCGGCGAGTACGGCGTCGACCTGGGGCGCGAGCAGCTCGCCGTGGGCGCGGGCGTCGACCGTGCACCGCCCGGCGCGCAGCGCGACACCCTCGGCGGAGACCTCCACCAGCGCCGCGGTCACCGCCGGGGTCGACGAGTCCACCACGAGTACCAACACAGTGAGCAACCCTATCCGGCCACCCGACGGGCGGGGTCCGGCGGGCCGCGGTGGGGGCCGGACGCGGTGCGGCCGGCTCGGCGTCGTCCTGGCGGCAATGTCGCTGAGCGGCTGATACCGCTGAGGCATATTCATGACTCTCCGGTATGCGGCTCGTTGCGCATCGTGCAGCATCCGGGGATGCCCACCAGCCGACTGGTCACCATCATCGGCCGAACCCTGCGCCGGCAACGCGAACTGCACCAGCTCACCCAGCAGGAGTTGGCGGAGCTGGCCGAGGTCAGTCAGGCCACCATCGCCCGAATCGAGCGCGGCGACCGGGTACCGTCCATCCCCCTGCTGGAACGGATCCTCGCCGCCCTGGACAGCCAGCTCGCGGTGACGGTCGAGCCGTTGGACGCGCATCTGGACGCCCGGATCGACGAACTGGCCGGGCAGCCGCTCGTCGAACGGATCGACGGCACGTCGCTGGACCGGACCGTCCGCAGCCTGGGTGACCTGCCGTACGTCCTCACCGGCGCCACGGCGGCCCTGCTCCAGGGCGCACCGGTGCCGGCCGAGGCCACCGAGATCGCGTTGCGCTGGGCCGACTCGGCCCGGTTCACCAACTGGCTCGCCGACGTCTACGCGCAGCGGTGGAACGCCCGGTGGCAGCGGTTCGGCTATCTACGGCTGGAGCCGGAGGAGCCCGGCGAACACCGGTGGAGCACCTCGGTCGGGGAGATCCGGGCGACGATGTGCGACGCGCTGCCGGAGGCGATCGAGGTACGGCACGGCGAGCGGAGCTACCGGGTGGTGCCGCTGGCGCAGGTGGAGATCACCGATACCGGCACCGCCGCCCTGCTGCACCGGTACCGGGCGTCGCAGAGCGGCGGTGGGGAACGACGGCCGGTCTCAGCCGGCTGAGCGCGCCCAGTCGATCGGCGGCAGCCCGGCGTCGGCCAACGCCTTGTCGGTGGCGCTGAACGGGCGGCTGCCGAGGAAACCACGCGGGTTCATCGGGCTGGGGTGGCCGGCCTCCAGCACCACGTGCTGCGGGTTGGTCACCAGGTCCCGCTTCTTGCGGGCGTACCCGCCCCAGAGCAGGAACACCACCCGGCTGGACATGGCGTCCAACGCCTTGATGGTCGCGTCGGTGAACTCCTCCCAGCCGGAGTTTGCGTGCGAGCCGGGCTTCGCCTGCCGGACGGTCAGCACCGCGTTGAGCAGCAGCACCCCCTGGGCGGCCCAGCCGCTCAGGTTGCCGCTGGTCGGCTTGGGCACGCCGACGTCCTCGCCCAACTCCTTGAAGACGTTGCGCAACGACGGCGGCACCGACACGCCGTCCCGGACGCTGAAGCTCAGCCCGTGCGCCTGCCCGGCCTTGTGGTACGGGTCCTGACCGAGGATCAGCACCCGGCAGTCCTCCGGGGCGCAGAGCCGGTACGCCGAGAAGAGATCCTCGACCGGCGGGAAGACGGTCTGTGTCGCGTACTCCCCGGCGACGAACGCACCCAGCTCGGCCGTCCGGGCCGGGTCGAGGTGCGGGGTGAGCACGGTCCGCCAACCGGCGGGGAGCAGCTCCAACAGGTCCAGGGGTGGTACGTCGTCGGCCATCGGCCACCTTCCTCGCAGCGGGTCGGCTCCTTCCTACCAGTCGGGGCCGACAGTGGCGGCGGCGCACTACGCTGCGGCCACCTCACGAAAGGACCCCCGATGCGCAAGACCCTGCTGCCCCTCCTGGTCCTGGCCCTGGTCACCGGGCTGGCCTGCGGTTCGGGCTCCGGTTCCGGTGGAAGAAAGTCGTCCGGCAGCGGGAACAGCTCCGCCGACCGGGGTACGGACGGCAGCGACTCCGACGGCAACCCGGACGCCGGTGACCCGACCCCGGTGGCCAAGCCGAGCGCCAGCCCCACCCGGAAGAAGGTCGCCGCGCTGACCTGCAAGCAGCTGGAGACCGCGCAGCTGGGCAGTTCGACATCGCGGTACAACGGCTACGCCGATCCGATCCCGCTGCTCGACGGCATGTGGTCCGGCGAGGACGGGGTGGTCGTCACGTTGCAGGCGCCCTGCGCCATCGGCGACCTGACCGGTGACGGCGCGGCGGACGCGGTGGTCCCGGCGATGATGGACGGCGGCGGCACCGGCAAGTTCTGGCAGCTCGTCGTGTTCCGCAACGTCAACGGCCGACCGTCCTACGTCACGGTGACCGACATCGGCGACCGTACCCCGATCGAGAACGTCACGATCAGCAGCCGGCAGGTGAAGGTGGTCTACCTGACCCGGCCGGACGACGCAGCCATGGCCGAGATCGCGATCCGGCGTACCGCGATCTACCGGCTGAGCGGCGGCACGCTCGACGAGGTCAGCCACACGGACGCGCCGTACACCCCCTGACCCGGGCACCGTCGAGGTCGGCGAGCCGGGTCGGCCAGTCGCCGCCGACCCCGGTCAGCTCGACCACCCGGGTGTCGTCGTCCCGCCGGTCGATGGTGATCCGCAGGTGCGCGTCGCCGAGCTGCTCGACCATCCCCTCGCCCCACTCGACCACGGTCACCGCCTCGTCCATCGAGGCGTCCAGGTCGAGGTCGTCGATCTCGGCACGCGGGTCGGCCGCGTCACCGAGGCGGTACGCGTCGGCGTGCACCAGGGCCACCCGGCCGCCCCGGGCCGGGTCGGGCCGGTGCACCCGGGCGATCACGAAGGTCGGCGAGGTGATGTCACCGAGTACCCGCAGACCGGCACCGATCCCCTGCACCAGGGCGGTCTTGCCGGCGCCCAGCGGGCCGGACAGGACGACCAGGTCCCCGGCCCGCAGCAGGTCGGCGAGGCGTACCCCGAAGGCGCGGGTGTCGTCCACGGTGGCCAGTTCGACGACGTGGCTCATGTCGGCAGTCTCTCCAGGAAGTCCAGTAGCGCGGCGTTGACCTCGTCGGCGTGCTCCAGCATCACCACGTGGCCGCTGTCCGGGATGGTGACCGACTCCGCCCCGGGCAGCCGCCGCAGGATCTCCTCGGAGTGCACCACCGGCGTGATCATGTCCTTGTCCCCGACCAGCACCAGCGTCGGCGTGTCCGCCAGCGCGGCGAGGGCCGGGTACCGCGAGTGGGTGGCCAGGGTACGCAGGTAGCGGGTGACCGTGTCGGCGGAGGTACGCGAGTTCATCTCCTCGACGTACGACACCAGGGCCGGGGACGGTCTGGGGCTGCCGAAGCCGTACCTGCGGGTGAGCAGCCAGGCGACGTCGGACGCGGAGCGGCGGGCACGGTCGATGAACGTGCCGCCGTACCGGGTGGCGTTGTTGACCATGAACAGCAGCGGCCCGCCGGCCCGCCCGAGCAGCGCCGGCACGACCAGCTTGGTCTCCGCCAGCAGGCCGCCCGAGGTGGCCATCAGCACGGTGCCGACCACCCGGTCACCGAACATCTCCGGGTACAGCTCGGCGAACGCCATGATCGTCATGCCGCCCATCGAGTGGCCGACCAGCACCAGCGGCCCCTCCGGGGTGGTCCGGTCGATCACCGCGCGCAGGGTACGCCCCAGCACGGCCAGGTCGTACTCGCCGGTCTCCAGTCGCCCCGACCGGCCGTGCCCCGGCTGGTCGTACGCGACGATCCGGTAGTCGCCCCGCTCGGCGAGCATCTTGCGCTGGAAGTGGAACGTGCCCATGTCCAGGCAGAAGCCGTGCACCAGCACCACCGTCGGATGCCGTCCGGCGTCCCGGGTCGGCTCGACCACCTCGACGTGGATGTCGGTACCGTCCGGCATCTCGATCTGGCACGACTCGTCGTACCGCTGCGTACCGAAGGGCTCGTCGGCGTACCGGTCAGCCGGGTCGGCCTTGGCCCGGCGGACCAGGAACCGTTCCAGGGCCATCCCGGCGGCGGCCACCCCGACCGTCGCGCCGACGATGCCGGCCACCTTCGCCGCACCCGAGCGGGGACTCGGGACACGGAACCTGCGTTCACTCACCGTCGTAGGCACGGGGTACCCGTACCCCGCCGAAGCGCGTGACTATCTCGTAGTTGATGGTGCCCACCGCGGCGGCCCAGTCGTCGGCGGTCGGCTCCCCGGCGGCTCCGCTGCCGAACAGGGTGGCCACGTCACCGGGGGCGACCGGGTCGTCGCCGCAGTCCAGCATGAACTGGTCCATGCAGACCCGCCCGGCGACGGTCCGGACCTTCCCGCCCAGGTGCACCGGCCCGACGTTGGAGGCGTGCCGGGGCACCCCGTCGGCGTACCCGACCGGCACCACGGCCAGCGTGGTCTCCCGTTCGGTCCGGTAGGTGTGGCCGTACGAGACGCCACTGCCGGCCGGTACCCGCTTGGTGAGGGTGACCCGGGCCCGGGCGCTCATCGCCGGCCGCAGCCCGAACCGCTCCCCCTCGACCGGGGAGAGCCCGTAGACCGCGATGCCCGGCCGGACCAGGTCGAAGTGGGTGTCCGGGCGGGTCAGGGTGGCGGCCGAGTTGGCCAGGTGCCGCCAACGGGGGCGCAGCCCGGCCCGCTCGGCGAGTGCCACGCCCTCGACGAAGACGGCGAGCTGCCGGTCGATGGTCGGGTGGCCGGGCGCGTCGGCGTACGCGAAGTGGCTCCACACCCCGACCACCTCGACGGTCCCGTCGGCCTGGGCCTTCGCGGCGGCGTCGAGCAGCACCGGCCAGTCGGCGACGGTCGCACCGCCCCGGGCCAGGCCGGTGTCGATCTTCAGGTGCACCCGGGCCGGGCGACCCGCCCGCTGCGCGGCGACCACCAGCTCGTCGAGCTGGTCGGTACTCGCCGCAGCGAGGTCCACCCCGGCGGCGACGCCCTCGTGCAACGGCAGCCCGGGGGCCAGCAGCCAGGCCAGCACGGGGGCGGTCACCCCACCCCGGCGCAGCGTCAACGCCTCGTCGAGGGTGCAGACGCCGAGGGCCGTCGCCCCGGCGTCGAGCGCGGCCCGGGCGGCGGGCAGCATGCCGTGGCCGTAGCCGTCGGCCTTCACCACGGCCATCAGCTCAGCGCTGGTGCCGGCCCGCAACCGGGCCACGTTCTCACGGATCGCGTCGAGGTCGACGCGTACCTCGGCCTGCCACATGCCACCAGCCTACTTTCCCTGGTGATCATCCCCGGCCGGGTCGGCGGTGAGCGGGGCGAGAACCGTGCGCAGGGCCGCCGCCACGTCCGGGGCGGTCGCCGGGCCGTGCCGGGCCGCCTCCCGGCCGGCCAGCCCGTGCAGGTACGCGGCCAGCACCGCCGCCCGCGCGGCGGGCAACCCGGCCGCGAGCAGCGACCCGAGCAGCCCGGCGAGCACGTCACCGGTGCCCCCGGTGGCCAGCGCCGGGGTACCGGTCGGGTTGACGTACGCCCGGCCGTCCGGGGTGCCGACCACCGTGCGGTCCCCCTTGAGCAGGACCACCGCGTTCGTCCAGGCGGCCAGTTTCAGGGCGGCCCCGACCCGGTCACCGCCCGGCGCCTCGCCGCAGAGCCGGGCGTACTCCCGGTCGTGCGGGGTGAGCACGATCGGCGCGTCGCGCCGCCGCAGCCGCTCGGCCATCGAACCGTCCACCAGCAGGGTGAGCGCGTCCGCGTCGAGCACCACCGGGACGGCCGAGGCGAGCACGCAGCGCAGTTCGGTGGCGGCCGGGGCGTCGGTACCCAGCCCGGAGCCGCAGACCCAGGCCTGCACCCGGCCGGTGTCGGCGACCCGGTCGGTGGCGATCACCGACGGGTACCGGCGGACCACCTCGGCCCGGGCGCTGCCCGCGTAGCGGACCAGGCCGGTCGGGCCGGCGAGCGCGCCACCGACGGAGAGCAGCGCCGCTCCCGGGTAGGTGGCCGAACCGGTGGCCAGGCCGACCACGCCCCGGGTGTACTTCTCCGCCGCCGGGCCGGGCCGGGGCCACCCGGCGGCCACGTCCGACCACTCGGTGACCCGCAGTGCGGGCGTACCCCGCAGCCACGGCCCGAGCCCGATGTCGACCAGCTCGACCTGCCCGGCCAGCGCCGCCGCCGGGCCGACCACCAGGGCCGGCTTGAGGCAGCCGAAGGCGACGGTCACGTCCGCGGTGACCGCCGACGGGCGCCCGTCCGGCCCGGTCGGCACGTCCCCGGTGTCCACGGCGACCCCGCTCGGCACGTCGACCGCGACCACCGTCGGCCGTCGGCCGTCCCGGCCGCGTGCCGTGGCCAGCCCGGCCACCACCGCCAGGGCGGGTCCGCGCAGGCCACCGGCGCCACCGATGCCGACGATGCCGTCGAGTACCAGGTCCACCCGGGCCGGGGGTACGTCGACGACCCGGCCACCGGCGGCGCGCAGGGCGGCCAGCCCGGCGGCGTGGGCCCGCTCCGGGTTCAGCAGCAGGGCGTGGACCGCCGCGCCGCGCCGGGCCAGGTGGGCACCGGCGTAGAGGGCGTCCCCGCCGTTGTCGCCCGAGCCGACCAGCAGCAGCACACCGGCGGCGTACACCCCGCCCCGGTCACCGAGCAGCAGCGCACAGCGGCGGGCCAACCCGGCGGCGGCCCGGTGCATCAGCGTCCCGGGCGGCAGCGTGGCCATCAGCGCCGCCTCGGCCGCCCGGACATCCGTGACCCGCCATGCCGCTCTCATGCCGCCCGCCCTCCCGTGTCGCCGTGCCGTCCGTGTCGCCACGCCTTCCGGTGTCGCCACGCCTTCCGGTGTCGCCCACGGCGATCAGGCCCTCACCCTACCGGCGGGGGCCGGTCAGATTAGTCCCGCTCCGCTTGCGGGGCAACGGCTGTGGACAACCGACGGGTACGCCGGGAACGCGGTTTTCCACAGGGCTGCCGTCCGCCCGGCGTCGCCACCTACCGTCAGTTCCGTCGATGGATCGGGGAGGAGGTCACCGACGTGGACGAGGTGCTCCGGGTGGAGACCGGCGAGTTACGGGCCGCCGCCCGACGACTGGCGGAGACCGGGTACCGGCTGGGGCACGGGTTGACCGGCCAGCCGGGGCTGCTCGTGCCGGCTCCGGGTTGGCAGGCCACCGGGGCGCTCGCCGAGCTGGATTCCGTCCTGCACGGCTGGCTGTGCCGGCTCGGTGGTCGGGTGGCGGACGGCGCCACCGGGGTGGGCTCCGCCGCCGACGGGTACGACGCGGTGGACTCCCGCGCCGCCGGCCGGCTGACCGGGGTGCCCCGGTGACCACGTACGCCCAGCTCTGGGCGGCCGATCCGGCGGCCTGGGAGCAGGCCGGCGCCGCCTGGCGGGGCGTCGGTGACCTGCTCCAGCGTCGCGCCGGTGAACTGGCGGCGGTCGCCGCCGACCTGGACCGAAGCTGGACGGGGGCGGCGTCCCGGGCGGCCACCGGCCGGTTGGGCACGCTCCGCACCGGGCTGCTGGACCGGGTACCGCTCGGCATCGAGGTCGACCAGATCCTCGCCGAGTACGCCGTCCGGCTGCGCACCGCGCGGGCCCGGCTCGCCTCGGCGGTGGCTCTGCTGCCGCAGGCCGGGGCGCAGATCGACCGGCAGGGTCGGGTCTCCCTCGATCCTGCGGTGCCCCGGCAGCCGGTGCACGCCGGGCCGACGGTCACCCAGGTGTCGGCACAGGTGGGCGCCGCGCTGACGGTGGCCGACGCGGCGGACCGGGAGGCGGCGGCCCGGCTCACCGGCCTCGCCGACGCGTTGGCGGGCAGCTGGGCGGAGCCGCCCGGGGCGTACCGGCCGCCGGTCGGGGCCGATCCGGCCCTGGTCCGGCTCTGGTGGGACCGGCTGACCCCGGCGCAGCGACGCTGGCTGGTCGGGCACGAACCGGCCCTGGTCGGCCGGCTGGACGGGGTACCGGCGACCGCCCGCGACCAGGCCAACCGGCTGCTGCTGGGCACCCGCCGGGCGGCCCTGCTCGCCGAGCGGTCCATGATCGCCGCCCGGCTCCCACAGGGCCCGCTGGAGCTGGCCGCGCTGCGGCACCTGGACGGGCGGATCGCCGGCATCGACGGGATCGCCGGACGGCTGGCCGAGGGGGTGCCGCGCGGGTACCTGCTCGGCCTGGACCAGGGCGGGGACGGCCGGGCGATCGTGGCGCTCGGCAACCCGGACCGGGCGGCGAACGTGCTCACCTACGTGCCGGGGATGACCTCCGACCTGGCCAGCCTGGACGGCGAGCTGGGCCGGGCCGCCCGGGTGGCGGCGCGCTGCGCCGAGCTGGATCCGACGACCGAGACGGCGGCGGTGCTCTGGCTGGACTACGACGCCCCGGACTTCGTCGGCGAGGCGTCCCGGGACCGGCAGGCGGTGGCGGCCGGCCCGGCCCTGCACCGGTTCCAGGAGGGCCTGCGGGAGACCCACGACGGGCCACCGGCCCGGCAGACCGTGCTGGGGCACAGCTACGGGTCACTGGTGGTCGGTACGGCGGCCCGGGACCACGGGCTGTCCGCCGACGCGCTGGTCTTCGTCGGCTCCCCCGGGGTGGGCGTGGAGAGTGCCGCCGAGCTGCGCACCGAGCCGGGTCGGGTGTGGGCCAGCACGGCCGACGACGACCTGATCCGGTACACCCGCCCGCCGGCCGAGCTGGCCGGTCGGATGGTCCTGGGCGGACTGCCCACGCTGCTGTTCGGGCGGGACGACGACCACTGGTTCGGCACCGATCCGAGCGGTACGGAGTTCGGCGGCCGGACCTTCCCGAGCGGGCGGCACGGCCACACCGGCTACTGGGACCACGACAATCCGGCGCTGGACGGGATGGCCCGGATCGTGCTCGACCGCACCGGATGACGACCCGGGCCCCTCTCTCACCACGCTGAGAGAGGGGCCCGGGTCGGCGGGTCACTCGACGGTGACCGACTTGGCCAGGTTGCGCGGCTGGTCGACGTCGTGTCCCCGGGCGGCGGCGATCTCCGCCGCGAGGACCTGCAACGGCACGGTGGTCAGCAGCGGGGCGAGCAGGGTCGGGGTACGCGGCACGTAGATCACGTGGTCGGCGTAGGGCAGCACCGCCTCGTCGCCCTCCTCGGCGATCACGATGGTGCGGGCGCCACGCGCGCGTACCTCCTGGATGTTGGAGACGACCTTGTCGTGCAGCATGCCCCGGCCGGCCGGCGACGGCACCACGCAGACCACCGGGGTGCCCTGGTCGATCAGGGCGATCGGGCCGTGCTTCAACTCCCCGGCGGCGAACCCCTCGGCGTGCATGTACGCCAGCTCCTTGAGCTTGAGCGCGCCCTCCAGGGCCACCGGGTAGCCGACATGCCGGCCGATGAAAAGCACGGTCGGTGCGGTCTTCAGGTCCCGGGCCAGCTCCCGGACCGGCTCGATCCGGCCGAGCAGCTCGCGCAGCTTGTCCGGTACCTCCTGGAGCTGGTCGACCACGGCGGCGACCTCGTCGGCGAACTTGATCCCCCGGACCTGGGCCAGGTGCAGGCCGATCAGGTAGCAGGCGACGAGCTGGGTGAGGAACGCCTTGGTGGAGGCGACCGCGATCTCCGGGCCACCGTGGGTGTAGAGGACCGCGTCGGACTCGCGCGGGATGGTGGACCCGTTGGTGTTGCAGATGGCCAGTACCCGGGCCTTCTGCTCCTTGGCGTGCCGGAGCGCCATCAGGGTGTCCATGGTCTCGCCGGACTGCGAGATCACCACCACCAGCGTCGACCGGTCGAGCACCGGGTCGCGGTAGCGGAACTCGCTGGCCAGTTCCACCTCGCAGGGGATCCGGGTCCAGTGCTCGATGGCGTACTTGGCGACCATGCCGGAGTGGTATGCCGTACCGCAGGCCACGATGAAGATCTTGTCGACGTCGCGCAGGTCCTGGTCGCTGAGGCGGACCTCGTCCAGGGCGATCTCACCGGTCTCGGTGAGCCGGCCGAGCAGGGTGTCGGCGATCGCCTGGGGCTGCTCCTCGATCTCCTTGAGCATGAACCAGTCGTAGCCGCCCTTCTCGGCGGCCGAGGCGTCCCAGTCGATGTGGAAGTCCTTGCCGGCGGCCGGGTTGCCGTCGAAGTCGGTGATCTCGATGCTGTCGCCGGTGATCAGCACGATCTGGTCCTGGCCCAGCTCGACCGCGTCCCGGGTGTGCTCGATGAATGCGGAGACGTCACTGGCCAGGTAGTTCTCCCCCTGGCCCCGGCCGACCACCAGCGGGGAGTTGCGCCGGGCGCCGACCACCGCGCCGGGGACGCCGGCGTCCACCGCGAGGAGGGTGAAGGCGCCCTCCAGCCGCTGGCAGACCTGCCGCATCGCCTCGGCGAGCAGTTGCGGGGAGTCGGCGTGCCCGGCGGCCCGCAGCTGGCCGAGCGCGATGGAGATCAGGTGGGCGGCACACTCGGTGTCGGTGTCGCTGGTGAACTGCACCCCGTCGGCCTCCAGCTCGGCGCGGAGCCGGGCGAAGTTCTCGATGATGCCGTTGTGGATCACGGCGACCCGGCCGTCCCGGGCGACGTGCGGGTGGGCGTTGCGGTCGGTGGGACCGCCGTGGGTGGCCCAGCGGGTGTGCCCGATGCCGGTGGTGCCGTCCCCGATGCCCAGCGCGTCGCAGTCGGCGGCGTCCCGCTCGGCGAGGATCTTCTCCAGGTTGGCCAGCTTGCCGGCCTTCTTCTCGGTGAGCAGTTCGTCGCCGCAGACGATCGCCACGCCCGCCGAGTCGTAGCCGCGGTACTCCAGCCGCCGCAAGCCGTCCAGCACGATGCCCAGCGCCGGTCGGGCACCGGCGTAACCCACGATTCCGCACATGGCCCGCAGCCTAACCTACTTTCGCTCACGCTGCTTGCGCGAAAGACGGCTAAACACGCAGCCTACCTGATCGATACGGCGGGTGGCGGAAAATCCGACAACGTCGACGACGCCGCCACCCGCCGACGCCCACCCCTCCGACGCGTCGACCATGGAGTTGTGGCGCCCCGCAAAAGGTGCATAAGACCTGCATCCCCCCACCACAGGTCCATGATCGACGGGGAGGGGTCCGCGTACCCGGAAACGCCCCGCTGGTCGCCTAGGCTGAGCGGCGTGACGACGATCGCCGATACCGACCCGCTCGTGGCCCGGATGCGCCCCTTCGGCACCACGATCTTCGCGGAGATGTCCGCGCTGGCCGTCTCCACCGGCGCGGTCAACCTGGGGCAGGGCTTCCCGGACACCGACGGCCCACCGGAGATGCTGGCCGCCGCCGCCGAGGCGCTGCGCGGCGGGCAGAACCAGTACCCACCCGGCCCGGGGATCCCCGCCCTGCGGACGGCGGTGGCGGACCACCAGCGCCGGTTCTGGGGACTGGAGTACGACCCGGACGGGCAGGTCCTGGTCACCGCAGGCGCCACCGAGGCGATCGCCGCCACCATCCTCGCTCTCTGCGAGGCGGGCGACGAGGTGGTCTGCTTCGAGCCGTACTACGACTCGTACGCCGCCTCGATCGCGCTCGCCGGTGCGGTCCGTCGCCCGGTCACGTTGCGTCCCGCCGCCGACGGCCGGTACGCCTTCGACCCGGACGAACTGCGGGCCGCCTTCGGACCGCGTACCCGACTGGTGCTGCTGAACACCCCGCACAACCCGACCGGGAAGGTCTTCACGGTCGACGAACTGACCCTGATCGCCGGGCTCTGCCAGGAGCACGACGTGTACGCGGTCACCGACGAGGTCTACGAGCACCTGGTGTTCACCGACGCGGCCGGCACGCACGTACCGCTGGCCACCCTGCCGGGCATGGGGGAGCGGACGTTGCGCATCTCGTCGGCCGGCAAGACCTTCTCCTGTACCGGCTGGAAGGTCGGCTGGGTGAGCGGGCCGGCCCGGCTGGTCTCGGCGGTGACCCGGGTCAAGCAGTTCCTGACCTTCGTCAACGCCGCGCCCCTGCAACCGGCGGTCGCGGTCGCCCTGGCCCTGCCGGACAGCTACTACGACGACTTCCGGGCCGGTATGCAGCAACGTCGGGACCAGCTCGTCGGCGGCCTGGTCGACGCCGGGTTCGACGTGCTGACCCCGGAGGGGACGTACTTCGTCACCGCCGACATCGCCCCGCTCGGCGGCCGGGACGGCGTGGAGTTCTGCCGCGCCCTACCGGAGCGGTGCGGGGTGGTGGCGGTGCCGACCCAGGTCTTCTACGACGACCCGGAGGCGGGCCGCCGGCTGATCCGGTTCGCCTTCTGCAAACGCCCGGAGATGCTCACCGAGGCGGTCACCCGGCTACGCGCCCTCGCCTGACCGCGCCACCGGCCAACCGGACCCTGACCCCACGGGCAGAATCGCTCCCGGGGTCGGGGCCCGGGTGACCGGCGAGGGGATCAAGCCTGACCGCGCCGGGCGGTCAGCCGGGCCCCGACCCCACGCCGACTTCGTACGAGGTCAGGAGCCCGCAGGGCTGGCCGTGCGTACCTCGGTGGCGATCCGCTCGGCCACCGCCTGGGCGGTCTGCCCGGTGGCCGCCTCCACCATCACCCGGACCAACGGTTCGGTACCGGAGGGGCGCAGCAGGACCCGGCCGGTCTCCCCCAGCTCGGCCTCCGCCGCCTCCACCGCAGCCAGTACGGCCGGCGCGCCGGCCCCCACCGTGCGGTCGGCGACCGGCACGTTGATCAGCACCTGCGGCAGCTTGGTCACCACCGAGGCCAGCTCGGCCAGGGAGCGGCCGGTCTGCGCCATCCGGGCCATCAGGTGCAGGCCGGTCAACACCCCGTCGCCGGTGGTGGCGTGCGCCGGCATGACGATGTGCCCGCTCTGCTCGCCACCGAGGGCCAGCCCGGAGGCGCGCAGCTCCTCCAGCACGTACCGGTCACCGACCTTGGTCTCCACCAGCCGGATGCCCTCGGCGGACATCGCGAGTCGCAGACCGAGGTTGCTCATCACGGTGGCGACCAGGGTGTCGCCGGCCAGCGTGCCGGCGTCCCGCATGGCGAGCGCGAGGATCGCCATGATCTGGTCGCCGTCCACCTCGTCCCCGTCGGCGGTGACCGCCACGCACCGGTCCGCGTCACCGTCGTGGGCGAGCCCCAGGTGCGCGCCGTGCTCCACCACGGCGGCCCGGAGGCCGTCGATGTGGTTGGAGCCGCAGTCGTCGTTGATGTTGAGCCCGTCCGGCTCGGCGTGGATCGCGATCACCTCGGCGCCGGCCTCGCGGTAGGCGACCGGTGCGACCTCGGCGGCGGCGCCGTTCGCGCAGTCCACCACGACCTTCAGCCCGTCCAACCGGTGGCCGATGGTCCCGGTCAGGTGCTGCACGTAGTGGTCCGCGCCGTCGAGCAGGTCGTGCACCCGACCGACCCCGGCACCGACCGGTCGGGACCAGGCGGTGGTGGCGTTCGCCTCGATCGCCGCCTCGATCTTCAGCTCGATCTCGTCGGGCAGCTTGTGCCCACCGGCGGCGAAGAGCTTGATGCCGTTGTCCGGCATGGGGTTGTGCGAGGCGGAGAGCATCACGCCCAGGTCGGCTTTGGCCTCGGCGACCAGGAACGCCACCGCCGGGGTGGGCAGCACACCGACCCGGATGACGTTCGCGCCGGCGCTGGCGAGTCCGGCCACCACGGCCGCCTCCAGCATCTCGCCGCTGGCCCGGGTGTCCCGGCCGACGACGGCCAGGGGCGGATGGCTCCGGTCGGTCTCGGCGAGCGTGTGCGCGGCGGCGACCGCGACGGCCATCGCCAACTCGGGTGTCAGGTCGACGTTCGCGCGACCGCGTACGCCGTCCGTGCCGAACAACCGACCCATACCCGAGAACCTCCGAATGAGCACCCGATGAGGAGAACTGCTGAAAAAGCCGGACGACCGGTGCCGCCACCACCTTCGTGAGGGGGAGGCGGACCGGCCGTCCGTCAGACGTACAAGGTGTAGCTGGTCAGCGCTTCGAGTACTGCGGCGCCTTGCGGGCCTTCTTGAGGCCGTACTTCTTGCTTTCCTTGACCCGGGCGTCCCGGGTGAGGAAGCCGGCCTTCTTGAGGGCCGGGCGGTCGTCCGGCTCGCTCGCGATGAGCGCCCGGGCGATGGCCAGCCGCAGCGCACCGGCCTGGCCGGTGATGCCGCCGCCGCGCAGGTTGGCGATGACGTCGAAGGTCTCGGCCTTCTCGGCGGTGACCAGCGGGTCCTTGATCAGCTGCTGGTGCACCTTGCTCGGGAAGTAGTTCTCCAGCTCCCGGCCGTTGCAGGTGATCTTGCCACTGCCGGGGACGATACGCACCCGGACGATGGCCTCCTTGCGGCGGCCCACGGTCTGGATCGGCCGGTCGCCACGCGGCGCGCGGGCAACGGGCGCCGGAGCCTCAGCGACCTCGGTCGCGATGGTGTCGGTCATGCTGCTTCCTTCGCCCGCGCTCACTGCGCGATCTGCTTGATCTCGAACGGCACCGGCTGCTGCGCGCCGTGCGGGTGCTCGGCACCGGCGTAGACCTTCAGCTTCTTGATCAGCTTACGGCCGAGCTTGTTGTGCGGGAGCATGCCCTTGACAGCCAGCTCGATGGCCCGCTCGGGGTTCTTGGTCAGCAGCTCGTCGTAACCGACCTGCTTCAGACCACCCGGGTAGCCGGAGTGCCGGTAGGCGATCTTGGTCTGCCGCTTGTTGCCGGTCAGCGCAACCTTGCCCGCGTTCACGACGACGACGAAGTCGCCGGTGTCGACGTGCGGCGCGAAGGTCGGCTTGTGCTTACCACGCAGCAGCGTGGCAGCGTGGGTGGCCAGTCGGCCCAGCACGACATCAGAGGCGTCGATGACGTGCCACTGACGCTCGATCTCACCCGGCTTCGGGCTGTACGTACGCACAGGTCTACCTTGTCTCGTCGTCGGTCTGGGATCGCGCGCCGGATGACCAGACGCGCACGAACGACCAAGCGTACCTGATGAGGCACGCCCTCTGATGTCGCACAACAGCAGGCGACGATACTCGGTGCCCCACCCTCAGGTCAAAACGGGGTACACCGCCGCCAACGTACGGTCACCCAGGTCACACGCCACGCAGCCGGTGCCGGCCGGGGCGCAGGTACACCACCCAGGTCACCACCGCGCAGACCACGTACGCCCCGATGAAGGTGACGTAGGCCGCCTCGGCGTTCCCGGTGGTCAGGAAGGACTGCCGGAAGGCGATGTTGACCAGTACCCCGCCGGACGCGCCGACCGCCCCGGCGATACCGATCAGCGAGCCGCTCATCCGGCGGGCCCAGCGCTGGGCCACCTCGTCGGCCGAGGCGGCCGGGGCCATCGTCCCCGGGGAGCCGGCCGCGGTCGCCCGGGCCCGGAAGATCGCCGGGATCATCTTGTACGTCGAGCCGTTGCCGATGCCCGAGAAGACGAAGAGCGACACGAACCCGACCAGGTAGAGCACGAACGACCGGTCCCGGGCGGCGGCGAGCACCCCGGCCGCGCCGAGTGCCATGGCCACGAAGTTCCAGAACGTCACCCGGGCCCCGCCGAACCGGTCGGCGAGCGCACCGCCGACCGGCCGGATCAGCGAGCCGACCAGCGGGCCGAGGAAGGTCAGGTACGCGGCCTCGACCGGGGTGGCGAACCGGTCGCCGAACTGGATCAGGAGCACCTGCCCGAAGGCGAAACCGAAGCCGATGAAGGAGCCGAAGGTGCCGATGTAGAGCAGCGACATGATCCAGGTGTGCCGGTCCCGGGCCGCCTCACGCAGCGCGCCCGGTTCGTTGTGGGCGCCGGGGATGTTGTCCAGCCAGCGGGCGGCGGCGAGCGCGGCGAGCACGATCAGCGGCAGGTAGACCGCCGGGACCAGGCGGGGGTACGCGGCCCCGGCGGTGGCCAGCACCGCCAGCCCGACGAGTTGCACCGCCGGTACCCCGAGGTTGCCGCCACCGGCGTTCAGCCCGAGCGCCCAGCCCTTGAGCCGGTCCGGGTAGAAGAGGTTGATGTTCGCCATCGACGAGGCGAAGTTGCCGCCGCCGACGCCGGCCAGGCAGGCCAGCACCAGCAGGGTGGAATAGGACACGCCCGGTTCGATCAGTACCGCCATCGGTACCGCCGGTACCAGCAGCATCAGGGCGCTGAAGATCGTCCAGTTCCGGCCGCCGAACCGGGCCACCGCCAGGGTGTACGGCAGCCGCAGCACCGCGCCCAGCGCGGCCGGTACGGCGGTGAGCAGGAACTTGCCGGCCGGGTCGATGCCGTAGGCGGGGCCGAGGAAGAGCACCATCACCGACCAGAGGCTCCAGACGGAGAATCCGACGTGCTCGGCGAAGATCGAGACGAGCAGGTTACGGCGGGCGATCGGGGCCCCGGTGCGCGCCCAGAACGCCGGATCCTCCGGGCGCCAGTCGGCCAGGCGGTGCCGGCGGGCAGTCGTCGTGGTGGTGGTCGCCGGGACGTCCACCGGGCTGGTCACCGTACTCATCGGCCTGCTCCTTCTCCGTGGGTGCCGGAGCCGAAGCTACGAAGCGACCGTTTCGGCGAGATTGCCCGTCCCGGGTCGGGTCGGCTACGGAGATCGCACCGGCGGGCCGGAGCATTCGTGAAAACCCCGGTGGGCGGGAGTCCGACCTTGCGAGACATCCGGCTGCCGCTGTGCGGTGTGCGTACTGCTTGACAGGCTCGAAACAAACGGGACCTCGGGCCGAAACCGCCCGGCGGCACGCTTTGCCGTCATGACGGACAGTGCGCGACCCGGGACAGCGGTGGCTCCGCAGGAGGCGGCCACCCACTGCCCGTACTGCGCCCTCCAGTGCGGGATGACCCTGCGCCACGTCGAGGGCCGGGTGGAGGTCCACCCCCGGCAGTTTCCCACCAACCGGGGCGGGCTCTGCCAGAAGGGCTGGACCGCCGCCGAACTGCTCGACCACCCCGACCGGCTGACCACCCCGCTGCTGCGGGACCGGACCACCGGCGAACTCCGCCCGGCGAGCTGGGACGATGCGCTGACCCGGATCACCGACGGCATCCGGGACATCCAGGCCCGGCACGGCCGCGACGCGGTCGCCGTGTTCGGCGGCGGCGGGCTGACCAACGAGAAGGCGTACGCCCTGGGCAAGTTCGCCCGGGTGGCGCTGGGCACCCGCAACATCGACTACAACGGCCGGTTCTGCATGTCCTCGGCGGCGGCGGCCGGGATGCGCGCCTTCGGCATCGACCGGGGGCTGCCGTTCCCGCTGGCCGACCTGGGCCGGGCGGACACCCTGCTGCTGGTCGGGGCGAACCCGGCGGAGACCATGCCGCCGCTGATGCGCTACCTCACCGAGCAGCGGGACGCCGGTGGCGAACTGATCGTCGTCGACCCCCGGGCCACCGCCACCGCCCGCGCCGCCACCCGGCACCTGCAACCGCTGCCCGGCACCGACCTGGCGGTGGCGAACGCGCTGCTGCACGTCGCGCTCACCGAGGGCTGGGTGGACCACGACTACGTGGCCGCCCGGACCACCGGGTTCGACGCGGTCCGCCGGGTGGTCGCCGGGTACTGGCCGGCGCTGGTGGAACGGCTCACCGGGGTACCGGTGGCCGACCTGGAGGCGACCGCCCGGGCGCTGGGCACCGGCGGCCGGGTCGTCATCCTCACCGCGCGCGGCGCCGAGCAGCACGCCAAGGGCGTCGACACGGTCACCGGGTACGTCAACCTGGCGCTCGCCCTCGGCCTGCCCGGCCGCCCCGGTTCCGGGTACGGCTGCCTGACCGGGCAGGGCAACGGGCAGGGTGGCCGGGAACACGGGCAGAAGGCCGACCAGTTGCCCGGGTACCGGCGGATCGACGACCCGGCGGCCCGCGAACATGTCGCCGCAGTGTGGGGGGTACCCGCCGACGACCTGCCCGGCCCGGGGGTGTCGGCGTACGAACTGCTGGACTCCCTGGGTACCCCGGACGGCCCGAGGGCGCTGCTGGTGCTCGGCTCCAACCCGGTGGTGTCGGCACCCCGGGCGGCCCGGGTCGAGGCCCGGCTGCGCAGCCTCGACCTGCTGGTCGTGTCGGACCTGGTGCTCTCCGAGACCGCTGCCATCGCCGACGTGGTGCTGCCCACCGCGCAGTGGGCGGAGGAGGACGGCACGATGACGAACCTGGAGGGGCGGGTGCTGCGCCGTCGGGCCCTGCGCGAGCCACCGCCCGGGGTCCGCACCGACCTGGCGGTGCTGACCGAGCTGGCCGGACGGCTGGGCAGCCCGGGGCGGTTCAGTGCCGACCCGCGCACCGTCTTCGACGAGCTGCGCCGGGCGTCGGCCGGCGGGCCGGCCGACTACACCGGGGTCACCTGGGAACGGATCGACGACCGGGACGGGGTGTTCTGGCCGTGCCCGTCGGTGGCCGGGCCGGACACCCCGCGCCTCTTCGTCGACCGCTTCCCCACCCCGGACGGGCGGGCCCGGTTCCACCCGGTCGAGCACCGGCCGGCGGCCGAGGAGGTCAGCCCGGACTATCCGCTCTACCTGACCACCGGTCGGGTACTGGCCCAGTACCAGTCGGGCGCGCAGACCCGCCGGATCACGCCGCTGCGCACCGCCGCGCCGGGCGTGTTCGTGGAACTCCACCCCGACCTCGCCGAGCGGCTCGGCGTCGCGGACGGGGACGAACTGCGGGTCACCTCGCGCCGGGGGGAACTGCTCGCCCCGGCCCGGCTGACCCCGACCATCCGCCCGGACACCGTCTTCGCCCCGTTCCACTGGGCCGGGACCGGGCGGGCCAACTCGCTGACCAACGACGCACTCGACCCGACCTCCCGGATGCCGGAGTTCAAGGTCTGCGCGGTGCGCGTGGAGAAGGTGGGCTGACCGTTGACCGGACGCATCATCATCGTCGGCCACGGCATGGCCGGCGCCCGACTGGCGGCCGAGCTGGCCGCCCGGCCGGGTGACCACAAGGTGACCGTGCTCGGTGCCGAGCCGCACCGGGCCTACAACCGGATCATGCTCTCCAACCTGCTCGCCGGGAAGGTCGGCGAATCCGACGTGGAGCTGGCCGGGGCGGCGGGCCAGACCGTCGACGTCCGGCTCGGGGTGGCGGTCACCGCCGTCGACCGGGCCGACCGGACGGTACGCACCGCCGACGGGGACCGGATCGGATACGACCACCTGGTGCTGGCCACCGGCAGCCGGGCGGTGGTACCACCCCTGCCGGGACTGGACCCGGTGGCGCTGCCGGAGCGGGTCGCGGTGTTCCGCACCCTGGACGACTGCCGGCGCATCCTGGCCACCGCCGGGGGCGCCCGCCGCGCCCTGGTCCTCGGTGGCGGGCTGCTCGGGCTGGAGGCCGCCCGGGGACTGGCCACCCGGGGACTGGACGTGCAGGTGGTGCACCCGGTCGGGCACCTGATGGAACGGCAGCTCGACCCGGCCGGCGGCGCGGTGCTCGCCCGTACCCTCGCCGACCTGGGTGTGCGCACCCGGCTCGCGGTCGCCGCGACCGCCGTCGCCGCCGGCCCGGACGGGGTACGGCTGACCCTGTCCGACGGCACCGGACTCGACGCCGACCTGCTGGTGCTCTCCTGCGGGGTACGCCCCGAGACCGGGCTGGCCCGGGACGCGGGGCTGACCGTGGACCGGGGCGTGGTGGTCGACGACCGGCTGCGTACCAGCGATCCGGACATCTCGGCGATCGGCGACTGCGCCCAGCACGACGGCACGGTCGGCGGGCTGGTCGCCCCGGCCTGGGCCCAGGCCCGGGTGGTGGCCGGGCTGCTCACCGGTGACGAGCCGGGCGCCCGGTACCGGCCGCAGCCGGTGGTGACCCGGCTCAAGGCGGCCGGCATCGACCTGGCGGCGATGGGCGAGCCGAACCCGGTGGCCGGTGGTGAGGAGCTGACCTTCACCGACCCGGCCCGGGGCACGTACGCCCGGCTGCTGATCGACGGCGACCGGCTGACCGGGGCGATCCTGCTCGGCGACAACCCGAGCGTCGGCACCGTCATCCAACTCTTCGACCGGGGTGCCCCGGTGCCGGCGGACCGGCGCTCGCTGCTGCTCGGCCGGGCCACCGGGGTGCCGGCGGCGGCCCCGGTCACCTCCCCGGCGCTGATGCCGGACGCGACCACCGTCTGCCAGTGCAACACGGTCACCAAGGGTGCGCTGGTGCGCTGCTGGCGGGCCGGGGCCCGGTCGGTCGGCGAGGTGGTCGCCACCACCCGGGCGACCACCGGTTGCGGCAGCTGCCGGGACGCCGTCGAGGGAATCGTCAAGTGGTTGTCCGCAGTGGACTCGGTGGAGGTGGGAGCATGAGCGGCGAACCGGTGGGGGCCACCGGCGGCGAACTCGTCGTCGTCGGCAACGGCATGGTCGGGCAGCGTTTCGTGGAGGCGCTGCGGGCCCGGGACACCGGCGGGCGCTGGCGGGTCACCGTACTGGCCGAGGAGTCCCGGCCCGCGTACGACCGGGTCCGGCTGTCGGCGTTCTTCGACGGTGCGGACGCCGACGAGTTGAACCTGCACACCCCGGACGACGGCGTGACGTTACGGCTCGGCGAGGCGGCCACCGGGATCGACCGGGACCGCCGGGTGGTCACCACCGCCGTCGGGGAGTACCGGTACGACGCGCTGGTGCTGGCCACCGGGTCGTACCCGTTCGTCCCGCCGGTGCCGGGTACCGGACTGCCCGGGGTCTTCGTCTACCGCACCCTGGACGACCTGGCGGCGATCCGGGCGTACGCCGCCGGACGGCGTACCGGCGCGGTGATCGGGGGCGGGCTGCTCGGGCTGGAGGCGGCGAACGCACTGCGCCTGCTCGGGCTGGACACCCACGTGGTCGAGTTCGCCCCCCGGCTGATGCCGGTACAGGTCGACGAGGCCGGTGGGGCGATGCTCCGCCGGTACGTCGAGGAGCTGGGGGTGGGTACCCACCTGGGGGTGGCGACCACCGCGCTGCACCCGGGCGCGGACGGCGCGGTGGCCGGGTTGAGCCTCTCCGACGGCAACCGGCTCGACACCGACCTGGTCGTGGTGGCCGCCGGCATCCGACCGCAGGACGGACTGGCCCGGGCTGCCGAACTGGCCGTCGGCGCCCGGGGCGGGATCCTGGTCGACCCGTCCTGCCGCACCGACGACGAGCGGATCTGGGCGGTCGGCGAGTGCGCGGCGGTCGACGGGGTCTGTTACGGGCTGGTCGCCCCCGGGTACGCGATGGCCGAGGTGGTCGCCGACCGGCTGCTCGGCGGGTCGGCGGTCTTCCCGGGTGCGGACACCGCCACCAAACTCAAACTGCTCGGGGTGGACGTGGCGTCGTTCGGTGACGCGCACGGCACCACCCCCGGCTGCCTGGACGTCACGTTCGTCGACCCGGCCACCCGGGTGTACGCCAAACTGGTCCTCTCCGACGACGCGAAGACCCTGCTCGGCGGAGTGCTGGTCGGTGACGCTTCGGCCTATCCGACGCTGCGGGCCAGTGTCGGCGGCCCGCTGCCCGGCCCGCCGCTGGGGTTGCTCGCCCCGGCCGACAGCGGCGCCGGGGCGGCGGCCGGGCTGGCCGCGCTGCCCGGTACCGCGCAGGTCTGCTCGTGCAACGCGGTGACCAAGGACGACATCCTGACCGCCATCGGTGGCGGGTGCGCGGACGTGCCGGCGTTGAAGGCGTGCACCCGGGCCGGCACGAGCTGCGGTTCCTGTGTGCCGATGCTCAAGCAGCTGCTGGACTCGGCCGGGGTGGTGCAGTCCACGGCGCTCTGCGAGCACTTCGACGCCAGCCGGCAGGAGCTGTTCGACATCGTCCGGGTCCGGGGCATCACCAGTTTCTCCCGGCTGATCGCCGAGCACGGCCGGGGCCGGGGCTGTGACATCTGCAAGCCGGTGGTCGCCTCGATCCTCGCCTCGCTCGGCAACGGGTACGTCCTCGACGGCGAGCAGGCGTCGTTGCAGGACACCAACGACCACTTCCTGGCCAACATCCAGCGGGACGGCACGTACTCGGTGGTGCCCCGGATCCCGGGCGGGGAGATCACCCCGGAGAAGCTGATCGTGATCGGCGAGGTGGCCCGGGACTTCCAGCTCTACACGAAGATCACCGGCGGGCAGCGGATCGACCTGTTCGGGGCACGGGTCGAGCAGCTGCCGCAGATCTGGCGCCGGCTGGTGGACGCCGGGTTCGAGTCCGGCCACGCGTACGGCAAGGCGCTGCGCACGGTGAAGTCCTGCGTCGGGGAGACCTGGTGCCGGTACGGGGTGCAGGACTCGGTCGGCCTGGCCATCGCCCTGGAGCTGCGCTACCGGGGGCTGCGTGCCCCGCACAAGATCAAGTCGGCGGTCTCCGGCTGTGCCCGGGAGTGCGCCGAGGCACGCAGCAAGGACTTCGGTGTGATCGCCACCGACAACGGCTGGAACCTCTACGTCGGCGGCAACGGCGGTTTTCGGCCCCGGCACGCCGACCTGTTCGCCACCGACCTGACCACCGAGGAACTCGTCCGCCACGTCGACCGGTTCCTGATGTTCTACATCCGTACCGCCGACCGGCTGCAACGTACCGCCGCCTGGATCGAGGCGATGGACGGCGGGTTGGACCACCTCCGGTCGGTGATCGTCGACGACTCGCTCGGGCTGGCCGCCGAACTCGACGCGGCGATGGCCCGGCACGTCGGGTCGTACTCCGACGAGTGGCGGGACACCCTCGCCGACCCGGACCGGCTGCGCCGGTTCACCTCGTTCGTCAACGCGCCGGAGGTCCCCGACCCGTCGATCAGTTTCACCGTCGAGCGGGGACAGCCGGTCCCCGAGCGGCGCCCTGTCGTACTCGGTATGCCGGAGGTGGCCCGATGAGCACGGACGTCCTGGCTCCTGTCCTGACCGCGTGGACGGCGGTCTGCCGGTACGACCGGCTGGAGCCGGACCGGGGCGTGGCCGCACTGCTGGACGGCGAACAGGTGGCCCTGTTCCGCTGCGGCGACGAGTTGTACGCCGTGCAGAACCGGGACCCGGTCACCGGCGCGTACGTGATGTCACGGGGCATCATCGGCAGCCGGGGCGACGTGCCCACCCTCGCCGCGCCGCTGCACAAGCAGGTGTACGACCTGCGCACCGGCCGCTGCCTGGACCTGCCCGGGGTCGCGCTGGTCAGCTACCCGGTCCGCGAGCGGGACGGCCTGGTGGAGGTCCTCCTCGACCGGTCGGCGCCCCCTTCTCTCCTGCGGCGCCCGCCGGGGAACGGGCGCCCTGATGGGCGGTGAGCTTGCCGGGTTCACCATCGGGGTGACCGCCGACCGCCGTCGCGACGAACTCGCCGCCCTGCTGGAGCGGCGCGGCGCGCGGGTGGTGCTCGCCCCGGCCCTACGGATCGTGCCCCTGGCCGACGACTCGGAACTGCGGGCCGCCACCCGGGCCTGCCTGTCCCGGCCGCCGGACATCCTGATGGCGAACACCGGCATCGGCATGCGCGGCTGGCTGGAGGCGGCCGAGGGCTGGGGGCTCGCCGAACCGCTGCGCGACGCGCTGAGCGGGGCGTACATCGTGGCCCGGGGGCCCAAGGCGCGCGGCGCGATCCGGGCCGCCGGGCTGTTCGACCAGTGGTCACCGGACTCGGAGAGCTGCGAGGAGGTGGTCGACCACCTGATCCGCCGGCCGCTGGCCGGCAAGGTGGTGGCCATGCAACTGCACGGCGAACGGCAGCCGGAGTGCACGGAGGCCCTGGAGGACGCCGGCGCCACGGTGATCGAGGTACCGGTCTACCGGTGGGCGCCGCCGACCGACCCGGCCCCGCTGCACCGGCTGGTCGACCTGGTCGCCGGGCGACTGGTCGACGCGGTCACCTTCACCTCGGCCGCAGCGGTGAGCGCACTGCTGCGGACCGCCGGGGAACGGGTCGAGACGGTCCTCGACGCGCTGCGCCGGGACGTCCTGGCCACCTGCGTCGGCCCGGTCACCGCCGAGCCGCTGCGCCAACGGGGCGTACCGGTGGTCACCCCGGGCCGGGCCCGGCTCGGGGCGCTGGTCCGTACGATCGTCGACGAACTGCCCCGACGCACCCTCGACCTCCGGGTGGCCGGTCACCAGCTCACCCTGCGCGGCCACGCGGCCCTGCTCGACGGGGAGCTACGCCCGCTCGCCCCGGCCCCGATGGCCGTGCTCCGGGCGCTCGCCCAGTCACCGGGGCGGGTGCTGTCCCGGACGGCCCTGCTGCGTACCCTGCCCCGGGGCGCGGACGAGCACGCCGTGGAGATGGCGGTGGCCCGGCTGCGGGCCGGTCTCGGTACGCCCCGGGTGGTGCAGACCGTGGTCAAGCGCGGCTACCGGCTCCGGGTGGAGTGACCGGTCCCGACCAGCATCGCGAGCGGTAGGTTTGCTTGTCCAGCAGCTCGTCGAAGTCACCGGTCTCGGCGCGGGCGCTCAACGCTGCCAGCGCCCCGGCCCTGCGCAGCCGGTCTGCGCTCTCGTCCTGCGGCACCGTCAGATTCCCCCTCTGATCACCCAGCCGAGAAATCGGGCGTACAACTCGTCGGCGGGGAGGTGCCGCAGGTCGGCTGCCGCATCCAGCAGGTACCCGGCCAGGTAGACCAGCAGGCTCAGCCGGCTGTCGGCGTACTCGGTCGACAGCCGCGCCCGGCGGGCCGGGCAGGGCCAGGGCTCCCCGCACCCGGTGCAGGTCCAGGCCGGGCGGGCCGCCAGGTGCGCGAGCACCGCAGTTCCCGCCGGGACGGGTGGCAGCGGGCCGGCGCGGCGGGCCCGGGACAGCGGGCCGGGCCGGATGCGGACCGCGTCCAGCCGGACCAGGACCCGGCGCTGACGCAGCCGCACCCCGTCGACCGGGCACAGTTCCACGCCGCGCAGGTTGAGCCAGAGGCCGTCGGTGTGCCGCTCCCGGGCCCCGACCTCGATCACCTCCACGGTCAGCGGGCCGAGGCCGTAGCAGTACCGCCCCTCGTCCACGGTCACGATGTCGCCGATCCGGACGACCGGCGGGCGGGGCCGGTTCACGTCACCAGGCCCAGTCGCACCCGCCAGCCGAAGGTCAGCAGCGGGGCGCTGCGCGGCATCGGCCGGCGGCGCGGGGTCAGCCAGCCCCGCCAGCCCCGTGGCCGACGGGTGTCCGGTTCGTCGGGTGGGCCGATCGGGCGGCCCAGGTCGACCAGGCGGTTCGCCGCCGCGTTCGCCGGGCGGCACGGTGCGGGGGTCAGGCAGACCACGCACCGGCCGGTCTCGTCATCGGGTACGTGCTCGGCGAGCACCTGTCGGGCGGCGTCGGCGTCCGCCTCGTCCCGGTGCCACCGCAGGCTGCTCGACGATCGGTAGACGGTCATTGGTGCCCCTCCGGATGGCAGGGGCGGGCGCACGGCTCACCGGCCCGCCGCGAGGGGGAAGAATCGCGGCAGGTGGGGGCCGTATTGCCGTACGGCGGAGGCCGTGCGCCCGCCCCGGCGCAGGCCGGTGGCGCGCTGTCGGGTCAGCGCACCACCGGGTCGCAGGGGCAATGACCGGGTACGCCCCGACGCGCGGCGGCGCGGGTGTACCCGGCGACCGGCGGGTGGTAGACAGGTGGGGAGTCGTACCCCGGGACGTGGTCCATGTGATTGCTCCCGTCGACTCGTGCCGGACCGGGAGTGGGAGAGGCCGCCAAACCGACCCACCCCGGTCCGTTCTCTCTCTGGACTGTGTGACGCCGACACTCGCGCCGAAGTCCGATGTGCATCATTCACACTGGACGCACTAGACGTAATCACATGACCATGAGTAACGCAAGCATCACCTTGCGATGCGTCACCCTTGAATCAGCTCTTCGTGTAGTCGAGACTTGACGGATGGTCATCAAGCGCGACCGGCGGACGCCCACGGTGCGGGGACGGCAGTTGGGCATCGAGTTGAAACGCCTCCGGAGCGAAGCCGGGCTCTCCGCAGAGCAGGCAGCCGAGGCGCTGGGCTGCTCGCAGGGCAAGGTCTCCCGGATCGAGCTGGCCCAGACCGGGATCAGCAAGGGCGACCTGTATCTGATGCTCGACCTCTACGGGCTGTCCGACCTGGCGACCAAGGAGCGGTACTGGAAACTGGCCCGGGAGGCGCGCGGACGCGGCTGGTGGGAGGACTACCGGGAGGTGATCACGGGCGGCCTGAGCGCCTACATCGCGTTCGAGTCCGAGGCGACCGAGCTGCGCACCTGGTCCTGGGGGACGATCAACGGCCTGGTCCAGACCGGCGACTACGCCCGGGCGACGTTCGGCGGCGAGCCCGCCGGCCGGGGCCGCAGTGCCGGCGAGGTCGACAAGCTGGTCCAGGCCCGGATGGCCCGCCAACGGCGGCTCACCGACGGTTCCCTCCGGCTCTGGGCGGTGCTGGACGAGTCCCTGCTGCACCGGCCGATCGGCGGCACCGACGTGCTGCGGGGCCAGCTCGACCATCTGCTCACCCTGCCGGACAACGTGGTCATCCAGGTGCTCCGGCAGCAGACCGTCTGGCACGCCGGCCTGAACGGTGCCTTCACCCTGATGTCCTTCCAGGACCATCCGGCGGCGCTCTTCGTCGAGTCGCTGACCGGGGACGTCAACGTGGAGAGCGCCGAGGACGTCGAAGCGTCTACCCTTGCCTTCGACTACCTGCGCGCAGCGGCGGCGAGCGTCGAGGACTCCCGGGAGCTGATCGCGGCGGCGCGGGACGCGCTCTAGGGGAGGCTGACGGCCATGGATCTGCGAGACGTCGTGTGGCGTAAGAGCACCCGCTCCAGCGGGGGCGGCAATGGCGACTGCGTCGAGGTCGCCGACGCCGGCGAGGTCGTCGCCGTCCGGGACTCCAAGGACCGCTCCGGCCCAGTCCTCACCTTCCCCCGCACCGCCTGGCGCACCTTCGTCGACGGCGCGACGCGTCACTGACCGGGGAGAGCCATGGGTCACCCCGGGTGGGTCAGCGTGTCGATGCCGTACGTCGCCCCACGGGCGGACGGACAACCGGAGCCCTGGGGTGCGGAGGCGGCCCGACACGGCGGTGTCGGCACCCAGCGCCTGCTGGCTGTCGCCGAGGTCGTGCCGCCCGCCGAGGTGGCCGAGGCGCTACGGGTCGAGGACGGCGCCACAGTCGTGGTGCGGCGCCGGCTGATGCTGCTGGACGATCGCCCGGTGGAACTGACCGACTCGTACTACCCGACGACGATCGCCCGGAGTACCGCGCTCGCCGAGCATCGCAAAATCAGGGGCGGGGCGGTCGGCCTCCTCACCGAACTCGGCCACCGGCCCCGACACGCCTGCGAGGACGTCTGTGCGCGCCGGCCCACCGAGGAGGAGCGGGCGGCACTCGCCCTACCGGCCGGGGACTGGGTCCTCACCCTGACCCGGCTGCTCAGCACCGCAAGCGGCCAGCCGATCGAGGTCAGCATGATGACAATGCTGGCCGAGCAGCGTCGCCTCCGGTACGAACTAATGATCGACTAAACCTGATCCGGCACCGCTGGCGGTGCTGGGCCGCTGTTGCCTGGTGGCGGCTCCGGCCTGGTCCTCACCGGCTGGCAGACGGGCGCTTGACTGACGGGTCCGCATGGTCGACCCCGTAGCTGTTGCGCTGTAGCACGGCACGCGCCACCTGGAGCAGGGCGGTGAGGGCCGCGTGGTCAGGGTTGGGCAGCCAGGCCAGGGCCGCCGTGGTGAGGGGCAGATCCGTGACGTCGACGTACGCGATGCCTCGGCGGGAGTAGTCGCGGCGGGCCTCGGCGGGCAGGAAGGCGATCGCCTGACCACGGGCCACGGCCGAGAGCAGCGCGTCCATGTCGCCGGCCGTCGGACCGTAGCGGACGGCGCTACCGTCGGGGCGGGGGTTGATCGTCCAGAAGTCCCACCACTGGCGCAGCTCGGGTATCGGGACGTCGACCACCACGCGGTCGGACAGCTGCGCGAGGGTGAGCGGGCCCCGATCCACCAGCGGGTCGTCTGCGGGCAGACAGACCACCCGGGGTTCGGTCGACAGGTGCAGGCTCCGTAGACCGGGCGGCAGCGGCGGGCGCAGGAAAGCGGCGTCGACGTCCCCCCGGGGCAGGGCGTAGACCTGCTCGACGAAATCGAGGGAACGGACCTCGACGTCGATCCCGGGATGCCGGGCGGACAGCTCGGCGAGGATGTCGATCACGTAGGGCATGAAGGCCTCGCCGCCGATGGCCCCGATCCTCAGCCGCCCCCGCGTCTGACGGAGGTAGGAATCGGCGACCCCCTGGAGGCGGGCCATCGCCGCGACGAGTTCACGCGCCTCGGGTACCAGAGCCTCACCTGCGGCGGTGAGTTCCACCCGGCGGGAGGAACGTCGCACCAGGTCGACCCCGAGGCGCTCCTCCAGTGCCCGGATCTGCTGGCTCAGCGCCGGCTGGCTCAGGAACAGTCGCTGTGCCGCACGGCCGAAGTGCAACTCCTCGGCCAGCACCAGGAACTGCCGCAACTGCCGCACGCTCGGCTCACGGGAAGCGGACCGAGCCTGTTCAGGACGACCCATCAGCCCGCCGCTCTCCCACAGCACCAACCATAAGCACCAACCTATGGATCCGCCCCAGAAGCCATTCGTCAGCCTACTGCCCCTGACAGTGCATCCCAGGGTCGATACGTAGACAGGACGGGGCACCCCGGAGCTGATGATCGCACGGGAGTTGATCATGAAGTTATCGCCACGACACGCCGGACCAGTTGACAACAACTTCATGATCAACTTGTGGTTCCGGCGGAGCAACCAGCGGGCGAACCTGAACTGTCCCCACCACACCAACCGCACATGACGGAACCCATCGTAACGACGCCGCTGGCATCTGCCATCGAAACGGGGGGCGGCGTCAACCAGGGCGTCTCCGGCACAGTGACTGGCAGGGACAGGGGTCTGGCCGGGCGCTTCCCTCTGAAGCGCCCGGCCAGGCGTTGCCGATGACCGCCACGACACCGATACCGACGTGCGTAGACGGTGGTCAGGTGCGGGTACCGGCGCCGGGTGGGGTGACCACGCGGACCAGGGCCCGCAGGAAGGCCGAGGCGTGGTCGGCCTCGTCGTAGGCGATCTCCCGGAACAGCGCACCGGCCGCCCGGTCGCCGACCGCGTACGCCTCCCGCGAGAAGGTCGGGTACATGACCGTCGCCTCGTCGGTCTCACCGGTGATCGAGGTACGCAGGTTCTCCTCGTTCGAGCCGGCCAGTCCGGCCAGGTTGGCGGTACCGGCGAAGTGCTCGTTGAGCTCCTGCCAGGCGGTGTTCTCCCAGAGCCGGAGCAGCCGGGTCTGCCCGGTCCGCCGGGCCTGCTGGGCGTGCAGGGTGTACTTCGCGGTCGCGAACGCCTCACCGCGCAGCGTCGCCCGCAGGTTCGCCAGGGTCTGCCCGGAGCACTGCGGTTCGGTCACCTCGACCGGGATCTGCTGGACCCGTTCCCCGACCGGTACCTCGACACCGGAGCCGGGGTCGGTGACCGCCGTCAGGGCGGTCCGGAACCGTCCGGCGTGCACCGCCTCGTCGGCGGCCAGCTCCGCGAAGTGCGCGGCGACCTCCGGGCAGTTGTCCCGGCGGGCCTGTTCGGCGAAGGCCGGATAGGTGACCGTGGCCTCCTCTTCCTCCCCGGCGATCGAGTCGGCCAGGTTCTCCTCGTTGCCGCCGACGAACCCGATCAGCCGGGCCTCGGCGGTGAAGTGGTCGTACAGTTCGACCCGGGCGGTGTCCCGGAAGAGCCGGCCGAGCCGCCGGTCACCGGTCCGGTCGGCCACCTGCCCGTACGCCAGGTAGCTGGCGTACGTGTACGCCTCCCCCGCCATCGCGGTCGACGCGTCCGCCCGGGTACCCGGATCGACCTCGACCGGCCGGGGCGCCGCCGACGCCGAGCCGACCAGGGCGAGCCCCAGCGTCGCGCTCACCACCATGATGGACATACCTTTTGCTGTTCTCATCGTCGTCTCCCGGACGGCTCGCCGATCCGCGCGGCGACGTACCGCGACCGGCACCCGCCCGCGCCCCCGGCAACTCCTACCGGCAGCCGCGTCTCACCGCCGTCACGTACCCGTCGGTCGAGGACCCGCGTGTACGACGAAAAGTGGCCACAACGAAGGCGTTGTGGCCACTGTCTGTTCGGGGCAGGGGGCCGATTCCCCGCGATCGGCCCCACCAGGCGACGGACGACGCGGGTCAGCCGACCGGGGCGGGATACCCCCGGCCGTGCTCGGCCTGCAACCGCATCATGGCGTGCTCGACCACGGTCACCAGGACCCGCTTGACCGAGTCGCGGTGCCGCGCATCGGTCATGATCAGCGGTACGTGCGGCGCGATCGCCAACGCCTCACGGACCTCCTCCAGGTCGTAGCGGGGGGCGCCGTCGAAGGCGTTCAGCGCCACGACGTACGGCAGCTTCCGGTTCTCGAAGTAGTCCAGCGGCGCGAACGCGTCGGTGATCCGGCGGGTGTCGACCAGCACGGCGGCACCGACGGCACCCCGGATGATCTCGTCCCACATGAACCAGAACCGGGTCTGTCCGGGCGTACCGAAGAGGTACAGGATCAGGTCCTGGGCCATGGTGATCCGGCCGAAGTCCATGGCGACCGTGGTGGTCTCCTTGCCCGGGACCTTGGACGGGTCGTCGATGCCCACCCCGGCAGCCGTCATCACCGCCTCGGTGGTCAGCGGAGTGATCTCCGAGACCGCGCCGACGAGTGTCGTCTTGCCCACGCCGAAGCCGCCCGCAACCACGATCTTGGCGGAGGTGATCCCCCGGTTGCGTTGCGCCCTGGCCGGGTCATAGCCTGCGAAGTCCACTCAACACCCTCTCAAGCAGTTCCATCCGCTCCTCGTACGCCTCAGCGGGAGCGGAACTGTGCAACGTCAGCAGGCTGTCGGCCACCATGTCGGCGACCAGCACCCGGGCGACACCCAGCGGCAGGCGGGTGTACGCGGCGATCTCCGCCAGCGACTGGGCCCGGCCTTCACAGATCGTGGCGATGCGGTGCTTGTCGTGCCCGGCGAACCGGGACTCGGCCACCGCCGCGCTGGTCGCGGTGAGTACCGCCTCCAGCGCGATGTCCTGGCGTGGTTCCGTCCGGCCGCGGGTGACCGCGTACGGCCTCACCAGCGCCCCACGCGGATCGTCACGCCGATGTGGATCGTCACGTCTGTCCATAACACGATCACCTCCCTCTCCAGCAGTTACCGCCAGCGGTGGGCATCACCGGGCGGGTGGTGGTACCCACCGGTCAGCGCGTCACGGCCTCACGCGGCAGCGGCGAGAGTGCCGCACCGACCCGTTCCACCAGCAGCGCCATCTCGTACCCGACCTGCCCGACGTCGCAGCTCCGCGCGGCGAGGACGGCCATCGACGAACCGTCGCTGATGGACATCAGGAAGAGGTACCCGCTGTCCATCTCGATGACGGTCTGGAGTACGCCGCCGGCACTGAACATGCGGGCCGCCCCGTCGGTCAGGCTGACCACACCGGACGCGATCGCGGCGAGCTGGTCGGCCCGGTCGGTCGGCAGGTCCCGGGAGGAGGCGAGCAGCAGCCCGTCGGCGGAGACCGCCACCACGTGCGCGATCCCGGCCACACTGTCGGCGAAGTTGCTGAGCAGCCAACCCATGTCCTGCATCACAGCTGGCCTGTTCATCGACTCGTCTCCTTGTTTGAGGTGCTGTTCGGGTCACTGCCGGTCGGGCGGCCGGTGAGGTCACCGCCGGCCGTTCGGCCGCGCTGCACCCCACGGTGGTACGCCGACAGCAGACCCCGTACTTCGTCCGGCGTACGCCGGCTGCGGTCCCGGCTGGCCTTGGTCTCGACCCCACCGGGTACCAGTTGTGCCTGTGGCTGCCGCTTCGGCAGACCGGACCGGGTGGTCCCGGCTACGGCCGGCTCGGCGGCCCGGGTGGCCCGGGCCCAGCCCTCGTCGGCGGCGGTCCGCCACGCCTCGTTGCCGGTCGGGCCGGCAGCCGCCGGGGCGGGTTCCGGGGTCGGCGGGGCGGCGGGCTGCACCGGAGCCGGTGCCGGAGCGGGCGCTGCCACCTGCGGTTGGTTCTGGGTCGGCACCTGCATTCCCGGGTACGACGAGGTCGGAGTGGTCGTCCCGGCCGACTCCCCCGGCGAGCGGGTGGGCAGCGGCGGGCGGCCCGGGGTGGCCATGGCGCCGGCCACGGTGGCCCCCGACTGGTAACCGGCGACGGGCTGGGAGACCGGCTGGGCGACGGGCTGGGCGGCCGGCGGCACCGGCGGCTTCTCCGGCTCGATCGGCGGCATGGTGAAGATGGCCGTCGAGTCGTTGCCGTGCGAGCGGAACCAGACGGCCTCCATCTCGCGGAAGATCGGTGCCTCGACCGGCTCGTCCGGGCGGCGTACCCCGGGGGCGGAGGCAGCGGCCATCCCGGCCACCGGGCCCGCCGGCAGGCCACCGCCCTGGGGCAGGTGCGGTGCCGGCGGCTGCGGCGGGGTGTACGGCACCAGTGGCTGGGTCGCCACCCCCGGGGAACGCTTGGGCAGCGATCCGACCGCCGGGTACGCCTGGGTCGAGGAGCCCGGGTTCGGACCCCCGGTCGTCGTCAGCGGGGTGGTCGGGCCGCTCAGCCCGGCCGGACCGGCCGGTGCGCCCGGCACGGTACCCGGGGGCTGGCTGTTGACCGGCGTGAACAGGTTCGGCGTGGTCAGGCCGGCGCCGCTGTCGGCACGCACGTCGTTGCGGGCGGACGACGGGTTGGGCCCGCCGAAGTTGGTCAGCGCGGCCGGGTTGGTCAGGCCGGTCTGCGGGTTCAACCCGGTCGGTCCGCTCAGTGCGGGGTAGCCGGCGGTGGCCGAACCGGCGTTCACCGTGAACGCGTCGTCCCGCGAGTCGGCCCGCTCCTGCCAGGACGGCGTCGGGCCGGGCGTCTCGGTACGCCACTGGTCGGGCAGGGTCGCGGTCCGGCCGACCGGTGCCATCGGCTCGCCGAAGGCGGCCGGCGCGGGCGACGGCGGGCCGGCCGGGGCCGACTCGACGGGCAGCGGCTGACGACGGGTACGCGGCTGCTCCAGGCCCCGGGGCTGCGGGAGGACCACGGTCGCGTTGGGCAGGGTCACCTGCGCGACGGTGCCGCCCTCGACGTTGCGGCGCAGCTCGACCCGGATGTTGTACCGGGCGGCCAGCTTGCTGACCACGGCCAGACCCATCAGCCGGAACGCGGCGACGTCCACCGTGGCGGCGGCCGCGAGCCGCCGGTTGAGCGAGTCGAGCTGCTCGTCGGTCAGCCCGAGACCCCGGTCCTCGATCTGGATGAGCACGTAGTCACGGATCCGCCGGGCGTCCGCCACCACCGTGGTGGTCGGCGGGGAGAACCGGGTCGCGTTGTCCAGCAGTTCGGCGACGAGCCGGACCACGTCGTTGACCGCGTGCGCGGCGACCGAGATGTCGGTGTCGACGGTGCCGAACTCGATCCGGTTGTAGAGCTCCACCTCGGACTGCGACGCGCGCAGCACGTCGATCAGGAGCGCGTCGTCGCGGCGCGGTGCGGCCGAGTCGGCACCGGCGAGGACCAGCAGGTTCTCGTCGTTACGGCGCATCCGGGTGGCCAGGTGGTCGAGCTCGAAGAGCTTGGCGAGACGCTTCGGGTCCTCCTCACCACGCTCGATCATGTCGAGCTCGCCGATCATCCGGTCGACCAGCGTCTGACTACGCCGGGCCAGGTTGAGGAACATCGCCGAGACGCTGGTCCGCAGGGCGGCCTGCTCGGCCGCGATCCGCACCGCCTCCCGGTGTACGACGTTGAACGCCTGCGCGACCTGCCCGACCTCGTCCCGGTTGGGGAGCTTGATCGGGTCCCGGACCTGCCGGACGATCTCGTCCACGCCGCCGTCGCCGACACTGCCGACGTTCTGCAGGCGGGCGACCGCGTCGGGCAGGTCGTGGTTGGCCACCGAGAGGGCACCCTCCCGGAGCCGCCGCAGCGAGTGGTTGAGCGACCGGGCCAGCACCACGGCCAGCACGATGGCGACGACCAGCACGAGCAGGACCAGCACCGACTCGACGATGGCCTGCTGGATCACGTCCGAGCGGGCCTGGTCGGCGTCGGCCAGCAACTGGTTCTGGAGCTGGATCTCGGCCCACCGCATCAGGTCGTTGACGGCGCCGATGGCGGTCGCCGCGTCCATGGCGGTGACCAGCGGCGTACGTTGCCCGACCGAGCGGGTCACGTCGGTGGCGACCCGGTCGGCGAGTACCACGGCGTCGCCGGTGACGGTCCGGTTCACCAGGGACTGCTGGGGCGCGTCGGCGGCCAGCGAGAAGGCCAGCAGGGCCTCCTGCTGACTGGTCAGGGTGGCCACGAAGGAGGAGAACTGCTCCTCGTCGAGCTGGCCGGAGGAGAGGGCGGCGAAGACGACCGCCTCCTCCTCGGCGGTGGCCGCCTTGGCGCGGGCGAACGCGGCGACCGACCGCCGGGCGTCGGCGAGGCTGTCGTCACCGGGGAGCTGGGCGAGCGACTCGCCGTAGGAGACCAGGTCGGTGAGGATCACGCCGTACCGCAGGACGGCCTCGGCGACCGGCATCTGCTCCCGGTCGAGCACCTCCTGACGGGTGCTGTTCAGGGTGGCCAGGTGGTCGTCGATGGCCCGCAGCCGGTCCCGGACGGCGGCCGGCACCTCGCCGAGCGCCCGGCGCTCCTTGTTGTACTCGCTGATCTGCTCGTCGGTCCGGCGGACCACCAGGTTGTACGCGTCCGGCTTGGCCTGCGCCCCGGCGAGGAACTGGGCCGCGGCCATCCGTTCCTTCTGGACGTCCTGGGCCAGCGCGGAGATGTCGAGGGAGAGCGCGGTGAGGGCACGCACCTGGGTGGCGTCGAGGGCGCCCTGGCCGACGGCGACGAGCCGGATGGCAGCGAGCGCGATGACGGCGGCAACGGGCACGACCAGGATCAGCGCGAGTTTGGACCGGATCCGGGCGTCCCGGAGCCGGGGTAGCCACCGACGCCGGGTCTGCTCCTCCTGCAGGCCGCTCTCGGGCAGGGTCGTAGGTCCGGTGCTCACGACATCGCCTCCGTCGTTTCTTCCACGCCCGACCCGCCGAACCGCGCCTGATGCAGCGGACAGCGCCGCGCGCGGCACGGGCGCGATTTCATCAGAACAGATCGACTTTGGGAAGTCGCAGTGAGGCAGGAAACGGTCGGACAGCACGCAACCATTGATGTGGTCAATGAATACCTTCATTTCCCCAAGGCCCTGAACAGGGCATTATCCCCAGAGTGTTCGCTTGCATCTGCAAAGTGAGCGTTTGCAAACATCTGTCGTCGCCAGCATGTGGGATGAAGATCCCGAAACGTTGCAAGGTCCTCGCTTGACCGGGGGGCCCGCCATTGGCAAGGTTTTCCAGGCTTCGCGCACACCGTACGGCAGACCACTACCGTCGTTCCACGGAGGACGGACCAAGCCGCGGTGACCGGGCAATCGCCCGCGCGCCGCGCATCTGGAGGACTGAGTTGAGCCCCATCCGCTCCGCGACAATCGCGGCGCTCGCATCGGCTGTCCTGGCCACCACGCTCACCGGCTGCCAGTTCGGTGCGGAGGAACAGGATGCCAGCCCCATCGTGATCGGCGCCGACCTGGAGCTCTCCGGCTCCACGGCACCCATCGGCCGGGCGTACCAGCGCGCCCTGGAACTCAAGGTCGAACAGCTTAACGAGTCCGGCGCGCTGGGCGCCCGGAAGATCGACCTCAGGGTCAAGGACAACCGCTCCGACCCGGCCGAGTCGCTGCGCAACGTCGACGACTTCGCCGAGGACGACGCCGTCACCGCCGTCATCATGGGCAGCTGCAACGCCTGTGCGGTCGGCGCGGCCAAGGCGGTCACCGACCGGAAGATCCCGACCATCGCCCTGGCGCCGGCCGGCGCGGTGGCCAGCCCGGTGGCCGACCGTCGGTACATGTTCAAGCTGGCCCCGAACGCGGCCGACACCGCCGCCGTACTCGCCGCCGACCTCAAGCGGCAGCGCGTCAAGAAGGTCGCCCTGCTGCACAGCGACGACGACTACGGCCGGGAGGGTCTGCAGAGCCTCACCGCCGAACTGGCGAAGGCGCAGATCAAGCTCACCGGTTCGCAGTCGGCGAAGGTCACCGACACGGACCTGAGCGCACCGGTCCGTAAGCTGGTCGACGAGGACCCGGCCGCCCTGATCATCTGGACCCCGGCCGAGCAGGCCCGGCTGGTGCACACCGCCGCCGAGCAGGCGAAGTTCACCGGCCCGCTGTTCCTGGACGCGGCCGCTGCCGGTGACCTCTTCATGGGGGGCGGGCACCACGCGGCCAACACCACGACGCTGATCTTCACGCAGACGATGGTCATCGATGACGTGATTGCCACCACTCCGGCCAAGGCGGCCCGGCGGCAGTGGTTCCGGGACTACACCGCCCGGTTCGGCGGGTACTACGGCTTCTCGTCGTTCGCCGCCGACGCCGTGCAGCTCATCGTGGACGCGGTGAGCCGCTCCGGGGCCGGCGTGGACCGCGACGGCGTACGGAGCGTGCTGGAAACCTCCCAGATGGACGGCCTCTCCGGGCCGATCCGGATCACCCCGGACAACCACTCGGGCCTCATGCCGCAGGCGCTGACCACCCTGGTCTCCCGGGGCGGACGCTGGCGCCTCGCCGGCTGACCGGTGTTAGGAAGGGCCCCTTCTTATCGCATTCGGTATAGGAAGGGGCCCTTCCTTACATCTCAGCGGGCGGAGGTGGTCTCCCGGACCCAGGGCAACGCCAGCCGCTCCACCAGCACCAGCAGGAAGTAGAGCAGGATGCTCATCAGCGCGATCAGGATGATCGCCGCCCAGGCGCTGGCGCTGTCCCCCACCCCGCTGGTCTGCACGATCACGTAGCCGAGCCCGCCCTCGCCGGCCTGGAACTCGCCGATCACCGCGCCGATCGCCGCCAGCGGCATCGCCACCTTCAGGCCGACGAAGATCTGCGGCAGAGCGGCGGGCAGCCGTACCTTGCGGAACGCCTGCCACCGGGAGGCGGACAGCGACCGGGCCAGCTCGGCGAGGTCGGCCGGGGTCGAGGTCAGCCCGGTGGCGGTGGAGAGCACGATCGGAAAGAAGCAGAGCAGGAACACCATGGTCAGGATCGGCTTCTGACCCCAGCCGAGGGCCACCACGAGCAGCGGGCCGAGCGCGATCTTCGGTACCGCGTTCACCGCGACCAGCAGCGGGGAGAACATCCGCTCGACCACCCGGGAGGCGGCGAGCGAGAGTCCGATCAGGATGCCCGCCACGGTGGAGAGCAGGAAGCCGATCAGCGTCTCCAGGGTGGTGGCCCAGGTGTGCTCCAGCATCCGGGCCGGGGCGGCCACGAATGCGTCCAGCACCGACCCGGGCGTCGGCAGCACCAGCGGGTGGACCAGTTCCAACCCGGAGGTGAGCAGCCACCAGGCCGCCAGGGCGACCAGCAGTCCGGCTGCCGGCAGCAGCGCGTTGCCGGCGCTCCGACCGGCCGCCGCCCGCCGCCCGGAGGCCGCGGCCGGTGCCGGGTCCGCCGGGGCGGCAGCCGGTGTTGGGGTACGGGTCAGCGTCATCTCATCCTCCTCGGATCGACCGGCTGAGGCCGGTGCCGAAACCGGTGCGCCCCGCCGGACAGCCGGCGGGGCGCAGTGTACGGGTCGAAGTGGCCGGTCAGGCCTTCGGCGCGAGGTTGAAGTCGATGATCTGCTCCGGGGTCATGCCCTGCTTCAGGGCCCCGGCGCCCTGGAGGATCGCGATGCTCTTGGCGACGCGGCCGGCGTCCAGGGTGCCGATCGCGGTACCGGTGTTGCTGGAGCGCACGTACGCGGCCATCAGTTCCAGCTCGGCGGCGGCGGCGAGCGGGTTGGCGGCGTCGACGTTCTTCTTCAGGATCTCGCCGGCCTCCTTCGGGTTGGCCAGGCTGTACTCCAGGCCCTTGAGCAGCGCGGCGGAGAAGCGCTTGACCATGTCCGGCTTCTCCTTGGCCAGCTTGGCCGAGGTGATCAGGACGTTGCCGTAGAGGTCGGTCATCACGTCGCTGTACGGCAGCAGGACGGCGTCCTTCTTGGTCACCGCCTGGATGGTCGGCTTACCCACCACGAACTGGCCGATGCCGTCCACGCTGCCCGAGGCGAGGGTGCCCATCAGGGTCGCCGCGTCACCGTTGACCCAGGTCACCTTGGCCGGGTCGACGCCGGCCAGCTTGGCGTACGTCGGGAAGAGGTTGCGCACCACGGAGCTGGGCGTGTCGGCGAGCTTCTTGCCCTCCAGGTCCTTCGGGGTGGTGATGCCCTTGTCCGCAGTGGTCGCGATGGCGGCCATGGTGCGCTGCTGGATGGCGGCGACCGCGACGAAGTCCTTGGCCTGCCCGTTGCCCATCTGGAGCAGACCACCGGTGAGGTCGATCGGGCCGAACTGCGCCTTGTCCGCGACGACCTGCTGAATGACCGCGCCGGTACCCTGTCCGGCCTGGATCTCCACGTCGAAGCCGGCTTCCTTGAAGAAGCCCTTCTCCTTCGCGACCCAGGCGTACGAGTCACGGCCGAAGTTACCAAAGGAAGTGAGGTACGTCACTTTTTCCAGGGACTTGCCGTCGCCGCCCTTGGACCCACTGTCCGAGTCGCTGCTGCAACCCGCCACGAACGCGAGCCCCATAGCCAGGGACGCGGCGGCGATCGTACGGGCGAGCCTGTTCATGTGCACCTTTTGTCCTTTCCGACCGCGGGCAGTACGCCAACGGAGGGGTTCGTCGAATCAGGACGGTGCCGGAGGAGAGGGGTGGGAACCCGGCACCGCCACTGTGTGGAATCCTTCGCGGGCACAGCGTACGAGAAGATCACGTTTGTGACACAAGGCGTGTTGGGTTGCGGAACGGAAACAACTTTGTATGGGCCCCCGTAGACGACACCGGTCCACGGTCCGGATAACCTGGCCGGATCTGTAGATCGCCTGTGGATGGAGAGCCCCCGGATGATCCGACTGTCGGGCGTGTCCAGGACGTTCACCGGACGTTCGGGCACCGTGGAGGCTCTGCGCGGGATCGACCTGGACGTCGCCGAGGGCGAGTTCGTCGCGGTCCTGGGGCGGTCCGGGTGTGGTAAGTCCACTCTGCTCCGGCTGATCGCCGGCCTGCTACCGGTCACCGGCGGCGAGATCACCGTCGCCGGTGAGCGGGTCACCGGCTCCCGGCGGGACATCGCCATGCTCTTCCAACGACCGGCTCTGCTGCCGTGGCGGTCCGTACTGGACAACGTGCTGCTCCCGGTGGAGATCTTCGGCTGGCGCAAGGCCGACCACCGGGACCGGGCGGTCCAGCTGCTGGAGCTGGCCGGGCTGGCCGGCTTCGAGAAGCGGCTGCCGCACGAGCTGTCCGGCGGGATGCAGCAGCGGGTGTCGCTGTGCCGGTCCCTGATCGGGCAGCCCCGGGTGATGCTGATGGACGAGCCGTTCTCCGCCCTCGACGCGCTGACCCGGGAGGAACTCTCCGGCGAGTTGCAGCGGGTACACATGGAGAACGCGGCCACCATCGTCTTCGTCACCCACTCGATCGACGAGGCGGTGCTGCTCGCCGACCGGGTGGTGGTGCTCAGTCCCCGCCCCGGCCGGATCCGGCAGATCGTGGACATCGACATCCCCCGTCCCCGTACCCTCGGCCGCAACGCCCACCTCGAAGAGGTCGCCCGGTGCAGCGCCGACCTGCACGAACTGCTGATGGAACGGGACGCCCCCGCCGGGTCCGGGAGCCGGTGAGGTGCGGGTCTGCGTCTTCACCGAGCCGCACCGGGGGGCCAGCTACGACGACCAGCTCCGGTTCGCCCGGGCCGCCGAGGACGGCGGCTTCGAGGGTTTCCTCCGCGCCGACCACTACCAGTCGATGGGCGACGACCCGGGGCTACCCGGCCCCACCGACGCCTGGCTGACGCTGGCCGCCCTGGCCCGGGAGACCTCCCGGATCCGGTTGGGCACCCTGGTCACCTCGGCGACCTTCCGGCTGCCCGGTCCGCTCGCCATGCTGGTCGCCCAGGTCGACCAGATGAGCGGGGGCCGGGTCGAGCTGGGTATCGGCGCCGGCTGGTACGAGCGGGAGCACACGTCGTACGGCATCCCGTTCCCACCCGTGCAGGAACGCTTCGACCGGCTGGCCGAGCAGTTGGAGATCGTCACCGGGCTGTGGCGTACCCCGGTCGGAACGGGCTTCAGCTACACCGGCCGGCACTACCGGCTGGTCGACGCGCCCGCGCTACCCAAACCGGTGCAGGTGCCCGGGCCACCGGTCATCGTGGGCGGGCGCGGTCCGAAACGTACCCCGGAGCTGGCCGCCCGCTTCGCGGACGAGTTCAACATGCCGTTCAAGGGGGTCGCCGAGACCGCGCAGGCGTACGACCGGGTGGCCGAGGCCACGGACCGGTTCGACCGGGCCGCCGGGGGTCGCGCCCCGCTGACCCTCTCCGCCGGGATCGTGGTCGCCATCGGCCGTACCGACGCCGAGGCGCAGCGCCGGGCGGCACCGTTGCAGGTCCGCAGCGCCCTCCCGCCCGAGGACCCGGTGATCGGCTCGCCCGCCCAGCTCGTCGACCGGATCGGCGAGTTCGCCACGATCGGCACCACCCGGGTGCACCTGCGGCTGATCGACCTCGCCGACCTCGACCACCTGGAGCTGATCGCCGGCGACGTGCTCCCGCAACTGACCGCCGGGCCCGTACGCTGACCGCCGGGCCGGTGCCCTGACCGTCGGGTCAGCCACGGGTGGCGGGCGGTGCGGACGGGCCGTAACCTGCCCCGCATGGCCCACCGGAGCTGGGGCAGACCGCTGCCCGTCGCGTTCGCCGTCGCTCTGCTCACCGGCAGCGCCCAGCTCGGCGTCGGGTACGGGCTCGGTCTGCTGCGCCTACCGCCCCGCCTCACCGGGCTGACCACGGACCAATGGGCCACGCAGCTGACCTGGGCAGCCTGGGTCGCGCTGGTCGCCACGGTGACCGGGGCGCTGGTCGGCGGCCGACGGGCAACCGGCGCCGGCCCGGACCGGGTCGACGATCCGACCGGGGCCGATCCGGACCGGCCGGCCCCCACCGGCCGTACCGACAGGGGTCGCAGGGTCGCCCGCCAACTGCTCGGCTGCGCAATGGCCGCCGTCGGCGCCCTGGTGGTGCTACCGTTCGCCGCCTTCCCGGCCCGCGCCGTATCGGTCGGTGCGCTCGGCCCGGTGGCGGCGGTCGGGTTGGCCGTCGGCGTCGCGGTCGCGTTCGGCATGCTGGTCGCCGTCGCGGCGCTCCACTTCCGGCCGGTCCGACGGAACGTCCTCCTGCTGACCGCTGTGCTCTGGGTGCTCGCCGTCGCTGCGGTCGTACCCGCGCTGGGACCGACCGACCCGCTGCCGCAGGTCCGGCTCGGCGCGCCCGGCCCGGGTCTCGCCTGGCTGCCCGACCCGCTGGTCGTGCCGATCCTCGCGCTGCTGGCCGGCATCCTGGTCGGCCTGCTGGCCCGCCGGGAGGGTGACCGGTCGCTGTGGGCCGGTGGTGCCGGAGCGGTCGGTCCGGCCATGTACGCGGTGAGCCAGCTCGTCGCCGGAGTCGGTGCCGGCCACCAGCCCACGCCGTACTGGCCGGTGCTGGTCGCGGTCGGTAGCGGTGCGCTCGGCTCGGCTCTCGCCGTGCTGTGGCGCTGGCCCCTGGTGACCCGTCCCACCCGGAGCGCAGCGATCGAACCGACGGACATCCTGGCGCCCCTCCCCCGCTCCGCATCCGGGCCGGAGGTACCGGGACCGGGCTACGACGGGGAGGTCACCGACGTCGAGACCGTGGGCGAACCGGCCCTTGAGCAGCCCGTCGTCCCCGCTCCGGCCCTTGAGCAGCCCGTCGTCCCCGCTCCGGCCCCGGTGCCGGCCGCCGCTCCGGCCCCGGCTCCCGAGCCCGCACCGGCACCGACTCCCGAGCCCGCACCTGGGTTGGAAGCCGAGAGGGCAGCCGGGACAGACGGCAAGACGGCAGGCGCGGTAGGGACCGAGGCGGAGACCGCAGGGGGGACCACGGCCGAGACGGAGACCGCAGAAGGGGTCACAGCCGGGGCGGGGACCGCAGCCGACGCGGAGCCGGCCGGACCACCCTCGGACGGGCGGCCCCGGTCGGGCCGGTGGCGACGGGGTCTGTTCCGGCGGGACCGGGCCGAGCCGGGACCGGCCGCCCCGGACGACGTCCCGCCGTCCGCCACGCCGGACGACGAGTACGTGGACTGGGTCAGCCGGCTGAGCCGGCCGGTGCCCGACCCGGCACCCCGGCGGGACGAGCACATCCCGCGCCGTACCCTGCGGTCGCCGGGTCGGCACCACGCGGACTGACCAGCCACGCCGCCGGCCCCGGTCCACTTTCGGGCGGACCGACCAGCCACGCCGCCGGCCCCGGTCCACTTTCGGGCGGACCGACCAGCCACGCCGCCGGCCCCGGTCCACTTTCGGGCGGACCGACCAGCCACGCCGCCGGCCCCGGTCCACCTCGGGGCGGACCCGGCATCGACGCCATTCGTCGGGCTTGCGATGAAATAGACGAGTGCCGTTACCCAACCGTTACCAGATTTGACTGGCGGCCGTATTGCTCCGGCCCTGCGCAGCCGCCTTAATTTGTTCAATGGCCTGACAGAATGCGGAGTCGCCTCGGCAGCGCCTCCGCACAGGCTTCACCCCGGACGGTCTTCGGCGAGCCGTACGGGACACCACCACTGTCCGTGTGGATCGAGGAGACGACGTGTCCCCACATCGCCGACGACTACCCCTGCCCGCAGTCCTCACCCGCGCCGCGCTCGCCGCCGCGCTGGTGGTACCGACCGCGCTGGTCGGGGCACCGGCAACCGCCCAGCCCGCCGCCGCCCCGGTACCGGCCGCCGCCCCCGCAGCGGCTGCCGAGACGGACCCCTTCTCCGTACTGGTCTTCTCGAAGACCGCCGGTTTCCGGCACAGCTCGATCCCGGCCGGGATCGCCGCCATCCGGCAGCTCGGCACCGCGCACAACTTCACCGTGGACGCGACCGAGGACGCCGCCACCTTCACCGACGAGAACCTGGCCCGCTACCAGGCGGTGATCTGGCTCTCCACCACCGGTGACGTCCTCGACGGCACGCAGCAGGCCGCCTTCGAGCGGTACATCAAGGCCGGGGGCGGCTACGTCGGCATCCACGCCGCCTCGGACACCGAGTACAGCTGGCCCTGGTACGGCAAGCTGGTCGGCTCGTACTTCGCCTCGCACCCGGCCAACCAGCAGGCCACCGTCAAGGTGGAGGACCACGACCACCCGGCCACCGAGCACCTGCCGGAGCGCTGGTCCCGCTACGACGAGTGGTACAACTTCCAGACCAACCCGCGCGGCAGCGTGCACGTCCTGGCCAGCCTCGACGAGACCAGCTACGCGCCGGGTGCCGGGGCGATGGGGGCGGACCACCCGACCTCCTGGTGCCAGGACTACGACGGCGGCCGGGCGTGGTACACCGGTGGCGGCCACACCGACGAGTCGTACGCCGAACCGCAGTTCCTCGCCCACCTGCTCGGCGGCATCCGGACCGCGGCCGGGGTCCTCGACGCCGACTGCAGTGCCTCGCTGACCAGCAGCTTCGAGAAGGTAACGCTGGACAGCAACACCAGCAACCCGATGGAGCTGGACATCGCGCCGGACGGTCGGGTCTTCTACGCCGAGCGGGACGGCCGGGTACAGGTGATCAAGCCGGACACCGGCAGCACGGTCACCGCGCTGACCCTGGACGTCTTCACCGGCAACGAGGACGGGCTGATCGGGCTCCGGCTCGACCCGGACTTCGCCACCAACCGGTGGATCTACCTGTACTACGCGCCGGACGACGGCATCGCCCACAACAACCTCTCCCGGTTCACCGTCAGCGGGGACACCATCGACCCGGCCAGCGAGAAGGTCGTGCTGCGGGTCGACACCCAGCGCAACACCTGCTGCCACGCGGGCGGAAGCATGGCCTTCGACAGCGCGGGCAACCTCTACCTCGCCACCGGGGACAACACCAACCCGTTCGAGTCCAACGCCTACACCCCGATCGACGAGCGGGCCGGTCGGCAGGACTACGACGCGCAGCGGACCTCGGGCAACACCAACGACCTGCGCGGCAAGGTGATCCGGATCCACCCGGAGGACGACGGCAGCTACACCGTGCCGGCCGGCAACCTGTTCGCGCCGGGTACCGCGAAGACCCGCCCGGAGATCTTCGCGATGGGCTTCCGGAACCCGTTCCGGATCGGCATCGACCCGAAGACCGACACGGTGTACGTCGGTGACTACGGACCGGACGCCGGTTCGGCCAACCCGAGCCGGGGCCCGGAGGGCCTGGTCGAGTGGAACATCCTCACCCAGCCCGGCAACTACGGCTGGCCGTACTGCACCGGCGCCAACTCGGCGTACAACGACTACACCTTCCCGTCCGGGCCGAGCGGGGCGAAGTTCGACTGCGCCGCGCCGGTCAACGACTCGCCCAACAACACCGGCCTGACCAACCTGCCGCCGGCCCTGCCGGCGACCGTCTGGTACGGCTACGCCACCAACCCGCTCTTCCCGGAGATCGGTGGCGGCGGGGCGCCGATGGGTGGCCCGGTCTACCGCTTCGACGCCAACCTGAACTCGGAGCGGAAGTGGCCGGCGTACTACGACGGCAAGGCGCTGTTCGGCGAGTGGAACCAGTCGAAGATGTACACCATGCAGGTCACCGCGGACGGTCGGTCCCTGGTGGACATCAACCAGCTGCTCACCGGCATGACCTTCGTCCGGCCGATGGACTTCGAGTTCGGCCCGGACGGCGCGATGTACCTCATCGAGTGGGGCAGCGGCTTCGGCGGCAACAACGACAACTCCGGGGTCTACCGGGTCGACTACGTGGCCGGCGACCGGGCTCCGATCGCCGCCGCCACCGGCCAGCCGACCTCGGGTCAGGCTCCGCTGACCGTGCAGTTCTCCAGCGCCGGCTCCCGTGACCCGGACGGCGAGGAGATCACCTACGCGTGGACGTTCGGTGACGGCGGTACCTCCACCGAGGCGAACCCGTCGCACACCTACACCACGGCCGGCAACTACACCGCCCAGCTCACGGTCGCCGACCCGCAGGGACGTACCGCCGTGGCGAACGTGCCGATCACGGTCGGCAACACCGCACCGACGGTGCGCATCGAGTTCCCGCCGGACGGCGGCTTCTTCGAGTGGGGCGACCAGGTCCGGTACACCGTCAAGGTGACCGACCCGGAGGACGGCGAGATCGACTGCGCGAAGGTGGTGCTCCAGACCTTCCTCGGGCACGACGAGCACGCCCACCCGCTCCAGTCGTACACCGGTTGCTCCGGCGTGGTGCAGACCTCGCTGGCGTCCGGGCACGGCGCCGAGGCCAACGTGTTCGCGGTCTTCGAGGCCACCTACACCGACGGCGGCGGCTCCGGCGGGGCGAACCCGCTGACCGGCCGGGACCTGGAGCAGCTCCAGCCCAAGCGGAAGCAGGCCGAGTACTTCGCGGCGACCGGCCGGGTGCCGGACAGCACCGCCACCGGTGACCCCGGGGTGGGCGAGGAGGCCACCACCGACCCAGCCGGCGGCGGTCAGAACATCGGCTGGATCGAGGACGGCGACTGGTGGACCTTCGACCCCGCCAGCCTGACCGGCATCGACGCGCTGCGCTTCCGGGTGGCCTCGGCCACCGTGGGCGGCCGGATCGAGGTCCGGACCGGGGCGGCCGACGGCCCGCTGGTGGCCACCGCCACCTTCGGATCGACCGGCGGCTGGCAGACCTGGGTCGACGCGACGGCCACCGTCACGACACCGAGCACCACCAGCGGTCCGCTGTACTTCGTCGCCCGCCGGCCGGTGGGCAGCACCGAGAACGGCTCGCTGTTCAACGTCAACTGGGTGGACTTCCTCGGCCGGGGCGTCACCGACAACGCGCCGCCGGTGGTCACCGCCGCCGCCACGCCGGCCACCGGCACCGCGCCGGTACAGGTCAGTTTCACCGGTACGGCCACCGACGCGGAGAACGACACCCCGCTGACGTACGCCTGGGACTTCGGTGACGGCGGTACGGCGTCCACCCTGAACGCCACGCACACCTACACCGTGCCGGGTACGTTCACCGCCACCCTGACGGTGACCGACGCCAAGGGTGCGAAGTCGTACGCGAACACCACGGTCAAGGTGGACGCACCGAACACGTCCTGCTTCGGGGCGCGCTCGGACGACTTCCTCGGCTCGGCCCTGAACCGGGACCGGTGGACGACCGTGGTCCGGGAGAACCAGCTCTACTCCGTGGTGAACGGGGCGCTGGTGCTGCCGACCTCACCGGGTGACCTCTACGGCAACCGTAACGACGCCACCAACCTGGTCCTCCAGCCGGCACCGGCCGGGGCCTGGCAGGCGACCACGAAGGTCAACCTGGCGGCGGCGGCCAACTACGACCAGGCCGGTCTGCTGGTCTACGGCGACGACGACAACTACGCCAAGCTGGACGTGATCTGGTCGGGCAGCCGCCGGGTCGAGTTCATCCGGGAGACCGCCGGTACCCCGCGCAACGAGGGTGCCGACAGCACGGCGGCCCCCGCCGGTTCGGACACCATCTACCTGCGGGTGACCAGTGACGGTACGAACCTGACCGCGGCGATGTCCGCCGACGGGCAGACCTTCACCACGGTGGGCCGGACGGCCGCGCTGGCCGGCATCAGCAACCCGAAGGTCGGGCTGTTCGCCCTGAACGGCGGCACCACGGCGACCGTGGTGAACGCCTCGTTCGACTGGTTCCAGCTCTCGCCGGACGCCCCGGCCGGGCCGGTCACCCCGTCGGACGAGTTCGACGGCGCCACCCTGGACAAGTGCCGGTGGAACGGCATCGTCCGGGAGGACGCCACCGCCTACCGGGTCGACGGTGGCGCGCTGCGGATCGACGTGCCGAACGGTGACATCTACGGCACCGGCAACTCCGGGCCGACGAACTTCATCCTCCAGACCGCGCCGGCCGGCGACTGGACCCTGGAGACGAAGGTCGACGGCAGCCTGCTGAACGAGCAGTACCAGCAGGCCGGTCTGCTGGTGTACGCCGACGACGACAACTACCTGAAGTTCGACTTCATCGCGGACAACCAGGTCGGGCAGCCCGTCGCCCGGCGGATCGAGTACCGCAGCGAGGTCGCCGGTGCGGTGCAGAACCCGCAGCCGCAGGTGCAGGACCTGACCTCGGCGGTGTGGCACCTGCGACTGGCCCGCAAGGGCAACGTCTACACCGCGTCGTACTCGGCGGACGGCACGAACTGGACGACGTTCGAGTCGCTGACCAACACGGTCGTCGGCGCCACGCCGAAGGTCGGGCTGTTCACCCTCGGCGCCAGCCAGACCGCGTCGAAGACCGCCTCGTTCGACTACTTCCGGCTGACCACCCCGCCGAGTGACGCGGCGGCGCCGGTCACCACGGCCACGGTCGACGGTACGGCGAACGGCGGCTGGTACACCGGCCCGGTCACGGTGACGCTGACCGCCACCGACAACGCCGGTGGCAGCGGGGTGGCCCGGACCGAGTACCAGCTCGACGACGCCACCGGCTGGACCGCCTACACCGGGCCGGTCGCGGTCTCCGGGGACGGTACCCACCAGGTGCGCTTCCGGTCGGTGGACAAGGCGGACAACGTCGAGGCGACGAAGAGCGTCGACGTGCGGATCGACGCCACCGCCCCGGTCACCACCGCGTCGTTCGCCCCGCCGAACGACAACGGGTGGCAGGCCGGCCGTACCCCGGTCACCCTCACCGCGACCGACGCGGGTTCCGGGGTGACCGGACTGGAATGGTCGCTCGACGGCGGCCCGTGGACCCCGTACACCGAGCCGGTCGACGTCAGCGGCGACGGGCAGCACGAACTGCTGTACCGGGCCACCGACGCGGCCGGGAACGTCGAGACGCTCAAGTCGGCGATCCTGAAGATCGACGGCACCCGACCCACGGTGATCGTGGCCGGGCTGGCCGACGGGCAGCTCTACGGTGACAGCCAGGACGTCCGGGTGACCTTCGAGGCGGTGGACCCCACCTCGGGCGTCCAGGCGACCGTCGGCACGCTCGACGGTCAGGCGTACGCCACCGGCACGTTGCAGGCCATGTACGAGCTGACCCTCGGCCTGCACGAGCTGACCGTGACCGCCACGGACAGGGCCGGCAACACGACGACCTCGACGGTGCGGTTCTACGTCACCACCTCGCTGCGGGACATGCAGAACCTGCTCGACCGGTTCCGGGCGACCGGCCGCCTGTCGGCCAAGGCGTACCGGGACCTGTCGGCGAAGCTGTCCGACGCCCGGACCGCCGAGGCCAAGGGCCGGGACGCCCAGGCGATCAAGCACCTCCAGGCGTTCCGCACCCTGGCCGGCAACGCCGGGTTGGTACCCGAGGCCGAGGTCCGGGCCGTCCTGGTCCGGGACGCCGACGCCATGATCCAGCGGCTGGGCGGTACCGCCAGCGCCGCCGGGATCGCGGCGAACGACGGCGGGTCGCTCAAGGGCACCGGCCGGCTGGCCGAGGACCCGACCCGGGTCCGACCGGGTAGCCGGCTCTGACCGACGGAGGGGCCCGTCCGGGCGTACCCCGGACGGGCCCCTCCACCCCTCGTTCACCAGGTACGGCGGTGCCGTCGTCCGACGGCACCGCCGTGCTGCCTTCGCCCACCATCACCGGAGCGGAAGCGTCTCCCACCAGCACCGAAGCGGAAGGATCGACCCATGCGCCCCATCCGGACCGTCGCCGCCCTGCTCGCCCTC
>NZ_WVUH01000059.1 GCF_017614955.1 Micromonospora echinofusca | reverse complement strand
CGCCCACCCTGCACGCCGTCGACCCGAACCCGCGCATCCCCTTCGCGGAGCTGGGGCTGGCGGTGGTCACCGAACCCACCCCGTGGCCGGCCGGTCCGCGCTGCGCCGGGGTGAGCGGCTTCGGCTTCGGCGGCACCAACGCGCACGTGGTCCTCACCGCCGACCCGGACGCCCCGGCCACCGGCGACGGGTCCGTGGACGGCGGGCCGGGACACCCCGGGCCGCTGGTGGTGCCGGTGTCCGCCCGTAGCCGCGCCGGCCTGGCCCGACTGGCCCGGGCCACCGCCCGGCACGCCGCCGGCACCGGTACCGCCGAACGGGTCGCGCTCGGCGCCACCCGCGCCCTGCGCCGCGAGCACCACCGCCCGTACCGCGACGCGGTCGTCGTCGCCGACCCCGCCGACCTGCCGGCCGCGCTGGACGCGCTCGCCGACCGCCTCGACGCCGCCGGGGACTGGCCGGCGGCCCCGACCGCCCCGCAGGTCGGTTTCGTCTTCTCCGGCCAGGGCGGGCAGTGGGCCGGCATGGGCCGGGAACTGCTCGCCACCGAGCCGCTGTTCCGCTCGGTGGTCCGCCGCTGCGACGAGGCCGTCGCCGACCAGCTCGGCTGGTCCGTCGAGGCCGCGTTGGCCGGCGAGGAGTCCGTCGACCTGGACGACACCGCCGTCGCCCAGGTGCTCATCGTGACCGTGCAGCTCGGCCTGGCCCAGCTGTGGCGGTCCCTCGGCGTCACCCCGGCCGCCGTGGTCGGACACAGCGTCGGCGAGATCTCCGCCGCCGTGGTCGCCGGCGCACTGACCCTGGAGACCGGGCTGCGGCTGGCCGTGCACCGGGGCCGGGCGATGGGGCGTACCAGCGGACCGGGCGGGATGCTCGCGGTCGGGCTGACCGAGGACGAGGCCACCCGGCGCTTCGGGGCCCTGGTCGACGTCGCCGCGGTCAACGCCCCGGACCAGGTGGTGCTCGCCGGTGACCCGGACACCCTCGACCGGATCGCCGCCGGCCTGGCCGAGGAGGGCCGCTACGCCAGCCGGCTGCCGGTGCGGTACGCCTTCCACAGCCGGCACCTGGCCGACGCCGCCGCCGAACTGACCGTCGCGCTGAAGGAGAACTGCCCCGAACTGGACGACCTCCCCGACACCGGAACCGTGGCGTTCCACTCCACCGTGCGGGGTGGCCGGATCGCCCCGACCGAGCTGACCGCCGGTTACTGGGGCAGCGGGGTACGCGCCCCGGTGCGGTTCGCCGACGCGGTCGCCTCGGCCACCGCCGCCGGGGTCGGGGTGCTGCTGGAGATCGGCCCCCGCCCGGTGCTGCGCAGCGCCCTGCGCCGGGCCACCGAGGGCAGCGGGGTCGCGGTGCTCGGTACCGTCACCGGCACCGAGGGACAGCGGCTGGACCTGCTGCGCGCCGCCGCCGGGCTGTACCGGCTCGGCGTGCCGGTCGACTGGCGGCACGTCCACCCCGACGACCTGCCGGTGGTCAGCGCCCCCGGCTACCCCTGGGACCACGTCCGGCACTGGCTGGACCGCGCCCCGGCCGGTCACGCCCCACGGCACCGCGCGACCGGAGCGGGCAGCCTGCTCGGCGAACCGGTCGACCTGGCCGACGTCGACACCACCCGGGTCTGGCAGCGTGACCTCAGCGTCGACAGCCTGCCCTGGCTGGACGAACACCGGGTCGCCGGGATCCCGGTCTTCCCCGCCGCCGGTTACCTGGAACTGTTCGCCCTCGCCGCCGAGCAGGTCGGCGGCGGCCTGGCGCCGACCGACGTGCAGTTCCTGCGCCCGCTGATCGGGGACACCCCGGTGCGGGTGCAGCTCCGGCTGGACCGGGACGACGACGGCTGGACCGCCGCCGTGCACGCCCGACCGGCCGGTGGTCCGGGCGGCTGGCAGCGGCACGCCACGGCCACCCTCCGGCCGGCCGGGCCCACCCCGGACGCCCCCGACCTCGACGCGGTACGCGACCGCTGCCCCGAACATTTGCCCGCCGGGGCGCTCTACGCGGCGCTGTCCGCCCGGGGCCTCGACTACGGTCCGCTGTTCCGGGGCGTGCAGCGGGTCCGGGCCGGGGACCGGGAGGCCCTCGGTGAGCTGGCCGTACCGGACGACGACGCCGGTTCGGCGCGGTTGCGGCTGGTCGACGCGGCCCTGCACGTGGTCGCCGCGACCGGCGCCGCCGGGGACGTCGGCGGCGGTACCCCGATCCTGCCGGTCGCGGTGGCCGAGGCCACCTGGTGGTCCGCCGGTACCCCCGCCCAGGCGCAGGTCACCCTGCACCCGGACGGCTCCGGTGGGCTCCTCGCCGACGTACTGCTGCTCGACGGGCGGGCGGCCCCGGTCGGCCTGCTGCGGGGACTGCGGTTGAGCCGGACCGAGGCGACGACCGTCGCGCCGCAGGACACCGACGGGCTGCGGCGCTACCGGCTGGACTGGCGGCCCGCCACCGGCCCGGACACCCCGACCGCCGCCGGCCGGTGGCTGGTGCTCACCCCACCCGACGGACCCGGCCGGGAGCTGGCCGAACGGCTGGCCGACGTAGTCGGGGACGAGGTGCTGATCTGCCACACCGGCGACGACCCGAGCGTCGACGGGCTGCGGCTGGACCCCACCGACCCGCAGCAGTACCAGCGGCTGCTCGACCGGGGCGACCTGGCCGGGGTGCTGCACCTGCTCGGCGCCGGGGACCCGGCCGCCGTGGCCGACCCGGACCGGGCGGCCCTGCCGGTGACCTCCGCGCTGTACCTGCTGCGCGCGGTCAGCTACGGGATCGCGGCCACCCCGCCCCGGGTGGTCCTCGCCACCTGCGGTGCCCAGCCGGTCGCCGAGCGGCCGGTCAGCGACCCGCTCGGCGCCACCCTGTGGGGGCTGGCGAAGACCGTACCCTTCGAACACCCGCTGCTCGACATCACCTGCGTCGACCTCGATCCGGCCGGTGACCCGGTCGCGGCGCTGCGCGCCGAACTCGCGGCCACCACCGCCGACGCGGAGGTCGGGTACGCCGGCACCGGACGGTACGTCCGCCGGATCCTGCCGGACGGGCCGCCCCCGGCCAGCCGGCTCGACCTGGACCCGGAGGCCGTCTACCTGGTCACCGGCGGGACCGGCGCCCTCGGTCTCCAGGTGGCCCGGCGGCTCGCCGAACGGGGCGCGGCGCACCTGGTGCTGCTCTCCCGCAGCGGCGACGGGGCGGCGCTGCCCGACGCGCTGCGCCGGGCCTGCCCGGACGTGACCGTGCTCCGCGCCGACGTGGCCGACCGGGACGCGCTGGCCGCCGCCCTGGACCGGGTACGCGCCACCGGCCGCCCGCTGCGCGGCGTCGTGCACGCCGCCGGGGTCCTGCACAACGGGGCCCTGCTGGACATGGCAGCCGACGCGGTCGGGGCGGCACTGGCGCCGAAGGTACGCGGCGGCTGGTACCTGCACGAGCTGACCGCCGGTGACCCGCTGGACCTGTTCGTCTGCTTCGCCAGCGCCGCCGGGGTACTCGGCTCACCCGGCCAGGCCAACTACGCCGCCGCCAACGCCTACCTCGACGCGCTGGCCCACCTGCGGCACGCCGCCGGCCGCCCGGCGGTGGCCCTGGACTGGGGGCCCTGGGCGGACGCCGGGATGGCCGCCGACTGGGACTCCGCCGGGGACCACGAGCTGCGTACCGCGGCCAGCGCCATCCCGCCGCCGGTCGGGTTGGACGCCTTCGAGGCGCTGGCCACCGGTACCCGGGTCCAGCCGGTCGTGCTCCCGTTCGACCTGCGTGACCTGGTGCAGTTCTACCCCTCGGAGGTCGGTCGGTCGTTCCTGGCCGAGGTGACCAACGCCGAGGCGGAGGCGCTGCGGTCCATCGGTACCGGGTTCTCCGCCCGGCCCGAACTCAGCTCCACCTACGTGGCCCCGCGCGACGAGGTGGAACGGCGGATCGTGGCGATCTGGCAGAAGTCCCTGGGCATCGAGCCGATCGGCGTCCTGGACAGCTTCTTCGAGCTCGGCGGTGACTCCGTGATGGGCAACCAGATCCTGGTGGAGACCAACCGGGCGCTGGGTGTGCAGATCCGACCGGAGACCGCCTTCGGTGACTTCACGGTGGCCAACCACGCCAAGTTGGCCGAGGCCGCGATGGTCGCCATGCTCGACGAGCTGAGCGAGGACGAGGTGGCCCGGCTGCTGGGCGAATGACCCCCATCCCGCACAAGGAGCACAACCGATGAGTACCGAGACGACCCCCTCCCGGACCGCCGACCCGCTCACAGCCACCGGCGACCGCCCGGCCCCCAACACCCTGCGCCCGAACGCGGTGGGCGTCGGTGAGCTGGTGTTCTTCGTCCTGTCCTGCGCCGCCCCGCTGACCGGCATGGCCGGCATGGTCGGACTGGTGTTCCTGCTCGCCGGTCCGATCGTGCCGGCCGGGTACCTGATCGCCGGGGCGGTGTACGCCGTCTTCGCGGTCGGTTTCACCGCGATGAGCCGGCACCTGCGCAACAGCGGCGCCTTCTACGCGTACGTCACCGCCGGGCTCGGCCGGGTCGCCGGTGCCGGTTCGGCGGTGATGGCCTACGTGGCGTACGCCGTCGGCGAGGTCGGCTTCGCCGCCGCCGCCGGGGTGTTCGCCTCCCTGGCGATGACCGAGGTCGCCGGGCTGGACGTGCCGTGGCAGGTCAGCGCCCTGGTGGTGGCCGTGGTCGTGTCGGTGCTGTCCTACCTGAAGGTCAACATCGGGGCCCGGGTGCTGGGGGTGCTGCTGGTCGCCGAGATCGGGATCCTGTTCGTGATGGCCGTGGCGGTCCTCGTCCAGGGTGGCTACGAGGGCTTCTCGTTCGACAGCTTCAACCCGGTCAACCTGGCCACCCCGTCGGTCGGGGTGCTGTTCGTGTTCACCTTCATCATGTTCATCGGTTTCGAGCAGACCGCCGTGTACAGCGAGGAGGCCCGCGACCCGAAGCGGACCGTGCCGCGCGCCACGTACCTGTCGATCGCGCTGCTCGCCGGGATCTTCACCTTCATCTCGTGGACCGTGCTGATGGCGGCCGGGCCGAGCCGGCTGGAGTCGCTGCTCGCCGACGACCCGTCCAGCCTGATGTTCAACCTCAACACCGAGTACGTCGGTGAGGCGGTCACCGGGGTGATGCAGCTGCTCATCGTGACCAGCTTCGTCGCCGGGGTGCTCGCGGTGCACAACGCCAGCACCCGGTACCTCTACTCGCTGGGCCGGGAGCGGCTCATCCCGGCGGCCTTCGGCCGCACCGACCCGCGTACCCGTACCCCCAGCGTGGCCGGGGTGGTGCACGCCGCGGCGATCGTGGTCGCCCTGGTCGGCTTCGGGCTCACCTCGCTCGACCCGTACACCCAGATCATCGTGTGGACCAACACCCCCACCCTGGTCGGCGTGATGGCGCTGGAGATCCTGACCAGCGTCGCGGTGATCCGCTACCTGGGGCGCAACCGTGGTGGCGGGGAGACCCTCTGGCAGCGGCTGGTCGCCCCCGGTCTGGCCACCGTCCTGCTCGGCGCGGTGCTGGTGCTGGTGATCAGCCAGATGCAGCTGCTCACCGGCCTCGGTGCGCTCGGCAACGCCATCGTGCTCGCCCCGCTGGTGCTCGGCTTCGTCATCGGCGCGCTGCGCGCCGGTCGGATGCGGCAGACCCCGGCACCCACCACCGCCGAGCTGACCCACTGACCCGACCGTTCGTGTCCGTGGAGGGCCGGCTGAAGCGTCGTACCAGCGGGTCCTCCACGCACCGGTACAGCAGCCAGGACAGGGCGAGGGAGACCGCCAACAGCACGAGGATCAGGGCGAACCCGACCAGCGGTGGGAACCGGCGGTCCAGACCGATCACCTGACCGCCGATCATGACCACCATCAGGTGGACGAGGTAGAAGGCGAAGGACAGCTCACCGAGCCGCACCGCTACCGGCCCGCGCAGCGGCGAGCGGCGGCGTTCCCAGTCGGCGACCGCCGCCGAGGCGATCAGCGGAGCGGTCCACATCGAGGCCACCCCGCCGGTACCGAACAGGTACGGCAGGTACAGCGCGGCCACGTACCCGGCGACGGCGACCCCGGCCGCCGGTAGCAGGCCGAGTGCCGGCCAGCGACCGGCCAGCACGACCCGGGCCAGCAGGATGCCGAGCACGAACTCCAGGGCACGTACCGGCGGGAAGAAGTACACGAACCAGACCTGGGTGAACGAGTACGAGCCGTCCAGGAAGAAGATCTCCAACCGTGGCTGGTCACTGACCAGGAACCGGGCGGTCAGTGCCGCGCCGACGATCAACGCCACCACCACGCCGACGGCCACCCACAGTCTGCTCTCCCGGATCTGCCCCAGCAACCGGTACAGCAGCGGGAAGCAGAGGTAGAAGAACAGTTCACAGGAGAGCGACCAGCTCACCCCGTTCATCGACGTACTGGTCTCCAGGCGCGGGAACCAGGCGTGCAGCAGGAAAAGGTTGGACAACCAGTCGACGGTGGCGACCGGACGCGCGGCGGCGACCAGCAGCGCTCCGGCCGCCAGGAACGTGACCAGGTGGCTGGGATAGATCTTGACCAGGCGTCGACGCCAGAACCGGGGTGCCGGATCGTCGGGCCGGGCGGTCCAGGTCAGCACGAAGCCACTGAGGAGGAAGAAGAAGCCGACGCCGTATGCCCCGGAGAGCGAGAAGGCCTGCCGGATCCCGGCACCGTAGGGGCCCTCGACGAGGCTGGTGTTCCAGGTGACGTGGGTGGCGAAGACGAGGACGGCGGCGACGAAACGCAGCCCGGTCAGGGAGGGCAGCCGCGACGGTGGCGGCACCCGCCCGGTCGTATCCGACCTGGCCCCGATCGTCGCCTGCGAGGTACCGCTCACCAGACGACCGGTAGCGAGACGAGTTCCCGGGCCAGGCCGCCGTTCTGCCAGGTGAGTTCGGATGCCGGTACGGCCAGCCGGAGCGTGGGGAACCGGGCGACCAGCCCGCCGAGCCCGATCTGCAACTCCGACCGGGCCAGGTTGGCACCGGGGCAGTGGTGCGGGCCGAAGCCGAAGGCGAGGTGCGGGTTGTGCCGTCGACCGATGTCCAACCGGTCGGGGTCGTCGAAGACCCGCTCGTCGTGGTTGGCGGAGATCCGCGACGGGATCACCGGTTCACCGGCCCGGATCGGCACCCCGCTGAGTTCCAGGTCCTCCGTGGCGTACCGGGCGAAGACGGCCGCCTCGTCGGTCTTGCCGTACCGCAGCAGTTCCTCCACCGCCGACGAGATCAGCGTGCGGTCGGCCACCAGCCGCGCCAGTTGCGCCGGGTGTGTGAGCAGGAGGTACGCGCAGTGCCCGAGCTGGTACTTCACGCTGTCGTGCCCGGCGGCGAGCATCAGCCGGGCCAGGGTGACCACCTCGTGCTCGCTGATCTCCGGGGCCTGCCGGTAGCCGTCGACGAGGACCCCGACCAGGTCGTCGTCGGGCTCCCGGAGGCGCTTCGTCACCATGTCGGCGACCCACTGCTGGAGCCGGCCCACATGGTCCTCGATCTGCTCCGGCGACATCGAGGTGGTGGCCGTCTGCGCCTTGGCCCACTCCGCGAACTGCGGTCGCTCGGCCGGTGGTACGCCGTACAACTCGGCGATGACCCCGCTGGTCAGCGGTGCGGCGAAGTCCTCCACCAGGTCCCACGGTGGACCGGCCTGCGCCATCCGGTCGAGCAGGTCGTCGGTGATCTGCTGGATCAGCGGTCGCATCCGGGCCACCCGGTGTGCGGTGAACACCCGGGCGGCCAGCCGGCGCAGCCGCCCGTGCTCCGGCGGGTCCATGCCCTGGAGGTTGTCGTCGGGCATCACCGGGAAGGCCCTCGGCTGGTCCCGCTCACCGGCCAGGGCCCGGCTGAACCGGGGATCGGAGTGGACCATTTTCACGTCGGCGTGGCGGGTCGCCAGCCAGGCCGGTTCGCCGTACGGCATCCGGACCCGGACGATCGGCTGTTCGCGGCGGTACCGGGCGTACACCGGACTGGTACCCGCCTCGCCGTCCGGGTCGAAGGGGTAGGACCGGGGAACGGCCTCTCCTGTCACTGATCCATCCTCCGAAATTGTGGCGGGCGACGGGCGGCCACTGCTCCGTCCAATGATGGGAGCCGAGAATATGTGGAATCCGTGACGGGTGACAACGCTGCAAATGTTGACGGTGCTGTCACCGACATGTATTCGTGCATATCTGCTGCACCCGGATCAACGTCCGCGAGGATTGACTGCCGTGTAATGTGTCCGAGTATTCTGCGACTCGGTCGATCCCGAGGAGGAATTCATTATGCCCGACGACTCTCTGGTGGGCGCGGACAACGCCGGCCAGCCGGCCCCGTCCGATCCGGTCGCCCCGCTCTTCCGGGCGGTGTGGGGGTACGCCGCCTCGGCGACGATCGCCACCGCACTGGACCTCGAACTCCCCGACCGGCTGGGTGAGCAGACCTGCTCGGTCAAGGACCTGGCGGCGCAGACCGGGGCACACGAACCCTCCCTGGACCGGCTGCTGCGCGCCCTGGTCAGCATCGGGGTCGTCGCGGAGCCGGAGCCGGGGACGTTCGCCCTGACCCGGTCCGGGGCGCTGCTGCGGACCGATGTCCCGCATTCCATGTACGCACTCGCCCGGCTGATGCTGCACCAGTCGATGTGGCGTCCCTGGGCCCGGTTGACGACGAGCATCCGGACCGGTGAGCGCAACTTCGAGGAACTGTTCGGCATGTCCTACTGGACGTACATGAAACAGAATCCCGAGGTGTCCGACCTGTTCAACAGCGCAATGGGGCAGGCCACCCAGGACATCGTCTCCGCCGTCGTGCGTGGTTACGATTTCAGCCGCTACGGCACCGTGGTCGACGTCGGCGGCGGAAACGGCACGCTGATCTCGGCGATCCTGAAATCGTCCCCCGAGTCGCGCGGCATCGTCTTCGACAGTCCGACCGGGGTGGAGAAGGCCGCCCAGGTGCTCGCCGAGGAAGGGGTGGCCGACCGGTGTGACGTCCGTTCCGGCGATTTCTTCGTCGAGGTCCCGCGTGGCGGTGACGCCTATGTCATGAAGAGCATCATCCATGACTGGTCGGACGAGCAGTCCATGGTCATCCTGCGCAACTGCCGGGAGGCGGTACCGGTCGACGGTCGGCTGCTCATCATCGACCCGGTCCTGCCGCCACCGCCGGTCACCGAGTCCCTGGCCTCGCCGTTCGCCTACCTGAACGATCTCGCCATGCTGGTCAAGCTCGGTGGCAAGGAGCGTACGGAGGCGGAGTACGAGGCCCTGCTGTCCGCCGCCGGGTTCCGGAAGACCCAGGTGGTGTCCCTGGCGGGTCCGGCCCGGATCTGCCTGATCGAGGCGGTACCCGTCCCGTAGTACCGAATCGACCGTCACCGGGGGTGGCGGGGTGTGCGCCGCACGGCGGCCACGTCCCGCCACCCCTGCGTGTCGCCGGCCGCGTCGTGGACGTCCCACATCCCCTGGACGTTCGTCATCCGGGTCCGGATCCGGGTACGACGGTCGTCAGCTCTCCCGGAGGACCATCCGGCGGAACAGGCGTACCAGCTCCTCCCGGGGCCGGGCCGCCAACCGCGCGGCCCGGAGCTGGTCGACCGCGTCCTCCAGGTAGCTGCGGGAGAGCCGCTCCGCACCGGCCCGGCCGCCGGCCGCCTCGACCAGTCGGGCCCACTGCTGCACCTCCGGCTCCGACGGCTGCGGCCCGGCGGCGCGGAGCGCCTCGGCGAGGCGGGCGCCGCCGGACTGCCCGGAGCGGAGCGCGAGGATGACCGGCAGGGTCTTCTTCGACCGTCGCAGGTCGCTCAGCTCCGGTTTCCCGGTGACCCCGGTGTCACCCCAGATGTCCTCGACGTCGTTGGCGATCTGCCAGGAGACGCCGAGGCAGTACCCGGCCCGCCGCAACGCGGTCAGCTGCTGCTCGTCGGCCCCGGCCAGCGCCGCGCCGATCGCCGACGCCGCCTCCAGCAGCGCGCTGGTCTTGTCGCACGCCCGAAGGTAGTGGTCCACCTCGACGTGGTCGACGTCCGGGCCTTCCAACGCGAGGTCGGCGGACTGGCCGGCGATCATGCGGTGCAGGGCGTCGGGCAGCACCGTGGCGGCCCGTCGGGTGGGTCCGGCCGCCAACGGCGCCAGTCGGCAGAACGCCGCCGCCAGCAGCGCGTCCCCGGCGAGCGTCGCCATGCCCTGTCCGAACACCACCCACGCGGCGGGTCGTCCCCGGCGCAGTTCGTCGGCGTCCATGATGTCGTCGTGCAGCAGGGAGAAGTTGTGCACCAGCTCGACCGCCACCGCACCGGGTACGGCGACCGCCGGATCCGCTCCGGCCGCCTCGGCGGCGAGCAGGGTGAGCCGGGCCCGGAGCAGTTTGCCGTGCCCGTCGTCGGTGGGGCGCCCGTCCGCGTCCCGCCACCCGAAGTGGTAGCCGCAGATCCGCGCGAGCTGCGGTTCGAGGCCGTCGACGACGCCGCGTAGCTCCGTGGCGACCCGCTGCCCGGCCCGGACCAGGGCAGCGGGTGCGTCCTCCGGGCGGACCCGGGCAGCCGGTGTTCCGGACTGGATGCTCATCGCCGGTGCCGCCCTCACCGGCCGGGCTCGACCACGCGGTCCGCCGCGATGACCAGGTAGTTCAGGCTGTTGCTGCGGTAGCCCGCGAGGAACGGGTCCTCGACGCCGGTCTTCAGTCGGCTGTTGCTGCGCAGCTCCCAGTACGGGATGGCCTCCGCGGTCAGATCCTGCACCAGCGCGGGGACGAGTCCGTTCTCGGCCAGGGCCCGCAGGTAGGTGCTGCGCTTGTGGATGTGGCAGACGTAGTGTTCGTCGATCTGCCGCACCTCGGGCGAGTCGTCGGCGACCGCGTCGTTCTGGCACCAGGTGACCAGGACGTACCGGCCGCCGGGCCGCAGCAGCCGGGCGAACTCGCGGAACGCCTCGGACAGGTCGACGTACATGGTGGTCTCGTTCGACACCACCGCGTCGAACGAGGCGTCCTCGAAGGGCGTCTGCGCCATGTTGGCGTAGTGGAAGTTCACCTTGTCCGCGCAGCGGCGCTGCTCGGCGAGCTGTTCGGCGAAGGCGATGTGGTGTTTGCAGAAGTTCACCCCGTCGACCCGGCAGCCGTACCGGTCGTGGATCATGAAGCTGGTACCGCCGCGACCGGAACCGGCGTCGAGTACCCGGGACTGCGGGGTGAGGGCGGCGAGCGGGTCGAGGATCAGGCCGACCTGTTCGGTCTCCAGGCGGTGCATCTCCTTCAGGATCAACCGCTCCCGCTCGGGTTCGGGCGCGGTCAGCACGTTCCGGTTGAAGTCACCGGCCGCGTAGTGGTGGTGGTACAGACCGTCCATCTCGCCGAGCAGGAGGTTGATCGGGTCGCTCTGCTTGGTCTCCCAGTGCTCGTTCAGGTCCTGCTCGTAGCTGGTCCGGACGACCACGTTCGTCACGTCGGTCCCAATGCTCATTGTCGGGCGCTCCTCAGGGTCGGGGATGGATCGGGACAGCGGTAGCGCGATCACAGGCGGATCAGGGGTTTGAGTACCTGCCGGGCGGCCATCCCGGCGTAGCCGTCGGGCGCCTCGTCGAGCCCCACGGTGCAGTCGAAGACGGGTGCCGGGTCGAGTGCGCCGGAGAGCACGTCCGGCAGCAGTTCGGGGATGTAGGCGCGGGCCGGGGCGAGACCGCCCCGGAGGGCGATGTTGCGGTAGAACATCTGCCGGACGTCCACCGAACCGTCGCCGCCGTGGGGTACGCCGACGAAACCCACCGTGCCGCCGTCGGCCGCCACGGAGATGGCGGTACGCAGGGCGGTGGCGGTGCCGACGGCCTCGACGACGCTGTCGAAGCCGCGCCCGCCCGACAGGTCCCGGGCCTGTTCGACCGCCTCCTCGCCGGTACTGCGGACGGTGGCGGTCACCCCGAACCGGTGGGCGATCCGGGCCCGGTCCTCGTGGTGGCCGAGCAGTACGACGTCCTCGGCGCCGAGCCGGCGCGCGGCGAGCACGGCACAGAGCCCGACCGCGCCGTCGCCGACCACCGCGACCCGGCGGCCGGGTGCGACCGCGGCGGCGACCGCACCGTGGTGCCCCGTGCACATGACGTCGGTCAGGGTCAGCAGGGCGGGGGCCAGCGAGTCGTCCACGTCGGCCGGGACGCGGACCAGGGTGGCGTCGGCGAACGGTACCCGTACCGCCTCGCCCTGCGCCCCGTCCGCGCCGGGCTGACCCCAGATCCCGGACCGGGGGCAGGAGGTGGGCAGCCCGGTACGGCAGCGGTCGCAGGTGCCGTCGGACCAGATGAACGGGGCCACCACGGTGTCGCCGGGGCGGAGGGTGGTCACCTCCCGGCCGGTCTCGGTGACCACGCCGATGAACTCGTGGCCGATCCGTTGCCCGGGTTCCCGGGGTGAGACCCCCCGGTAGGCCCACAGGTCGCTGCCGCAGACACAGGTGTGGGTGACCTGGACCAGTACGTCCGTCGGGTCGCGCAGGACCGGGTCCGGGACGTGCTCGACCCGGACGTCCCCCGCTCCGTGGATCGTCACCGCGCGCATCGGACCTCCCGGTGGTGTCCCCTGCCGGTCATGCTTCGGCCAGGATCTTCGGCAGGGCGTCGGTGAAGCTGCGGGCCTCGTCGCGCGAGAGGATCAGCGGTGGGGCCAGCCGCAGGGTGTCCGGTCGCAGGGCGTGGACGAGGAAGCCGGCCGTCCGGGCGGCGCTCTCCACGGCGGCTGCCCGTGGTGCGGTCAGGGTGACCGCCACCCAGAGCCCCCGGCCCCGGGCACCGGCGAGGAGCGGATGGGCGATCCGGTTGATGCCGGTACGCAGCTCGTCGCCGACCTCCGTGACCTGGGTCAGCAGGCCGTCGCGTGCGATGACGTCGAGGACCGTGAGGGCCGCCGCGCAGGCAACCGGGTTCCCGCCGAACGTCGAGCCGTGGTCGCCGGGCCGGAACGCCGTGCCGAAGCTGCCGAGGCCGACGCAGGCGCCGATCGGCAGACCACCGCCGAGTCCCTTGGCGAGCGTGACGACGTCCGGCCGGACCCCGGCCGACTGGTGGTAGAACCAGGCACCGGTGCGGCCGATGCCGCTCTGCACCTCGTCGAAGATCAACGCGGTGCCGGTGTCGTCGCAGACCGCGCGGGCCGCCGCGAGGTACCCCTCGGGGGGCTCGACGACGCCCGCCTCGCCCTGGAAAGGCTCCAGGATGACGCCGACGCACTGCGGGGTCACCGCCTCGGTCAACGCCGGGGTCGAGCCGTACGGCACGAACCGCACCTCGGTGCCGAGCGGCCCGAACGGGTCACGGATCGCGGCGCGGCCGGTCACCGACAGGGCGCCCCTGGTCCGACCGTGGAAACTCTCCACCGCCGCCACCAGGTACGTGCGGTCCGGACCCGCGTGCCGGCGGACCAGTTTCAGCGCGGCCTCGTTGGCCTCCGCGCCGGAGTTGGCGAAGAACACCCGACCGTCGGTGCCCAGCAGTCCGAGAATCCGTTCGGCCAGCCGTACGCCCGGTTCGTGCAGGTGCAGGTTGGAGATGTGCGTGAGGGTGGCGACCTGGTCGGCCACCGCCGCGACCAGCTCCGGATGTGCGTGGCCGAGGGTGGACACCGCGATCCCGCCGATCAGGTCGAGGTAGTCGTGGCCGTCGAGATCCCACACCCGACAGCCCGAACCGCGGGCCACGGCGACTGCGGGAACGCCGTAGTTGGGCATCAACGCCGCCGCGAACCGTCGTCGCAGCTCGTCGCTGGCGCTCATTCCGGGAAAACCATGGCTGTGGGCCCTCCTCGCGGATGGCGGATCAGGGGACGGTGCGTCGTCTTCGGGAAATCCGCTGACAATGCGCGGACAGTCGACCGGAAATATCGCGTCCGTCGACAAAGAATGGTGACGTCCGGCCCGGGAACACCAGTCATGTGACCACATGGCCACCGGGCCTGGCAAGGTGCCCGGAGGATATCCCGGAAATCGTATTCGCTTGTCTACGGGCTTTGTTTTTTTGCTGGATCGGAATAGACAAACGCTGCGCAGGTGTCACATTTAGAGGCGTTGCCCGACGTCGGGCGCAGCGCGCAGAGTGGTCGCAGCAAACCACGCCGACGCACTCCGGGAGAATCGATGACAGTCGACCAGATTCCGCAGGCGGCCGGACTCCCGCTGATCGGGGCGATGCTGGACTTCCGCCGTGACCCGTTGAACACCTACCTGCGGGCCCAGCGGGAGCACGGTGACGTCGTGCGCTTCACCGTGGGACCACCGGGTCTGCGGCAGGACTTCTACGCGGTCTTCTCCGCCGAGGGCGCCCAGCAGGTACTGGCCCGGTCGGTGGGCTTCCGCAAGGACGACGTCTTCTACGAGGAGATCCGGGCGACCTTCGGCAACGGGCTGCTCACCAGCCAGGACAGCGACTACGTGCGCCAGCGTCGGCTCATCCAGCCGCTGTTCACCCGGCGGAAGGTGGACCGTTACGCGCAGGCGATGTGCGAGGAGACGCTGGCCACGGTCGGGGAGTGGCGCGGCCGGGACGGGACCGTCATCGACGTCCTGGACGAGGTCACGCTGCTCACCCAGCGGGTGGTGACCCGCGTGCTGTTCGGCGCGGCGAGCGAGGAGGCGGCCGAGGTGGTCGGCCGCAACTTCCCGCTGCTCGGAGAGTACATGTTGCGGCGCGGCTTCTCCCCGGTGCCGCTGCCCCGGTGGCTGCCGACCCCGGCGAACCGCCGGGCCGCCGCCGCCCGCCAGGAACTCTACGACGTGTGCGACCGGATCATCGCGGAGCGCGGCCGGGACGGGTCCGGGCAGGGCGACCTGCTGAACCTGCTGTTGCAGGCCGGCGACGGGGCGGACGACCGGCTGACTCCGGACGAGATCCGGGACCAGGTCCTGGTCTTCTTCCTCGCCGGGCACGAGACCACCGCGACCTCGATGATGTTCGCCCTCTACCTGCTCGCCAACCATCCGGCGGAGCAGGCCCGGGCCCGCGAGGAGGCCGACCGGGTACTCGGTGACCGGCTGCCCACGGCGGCGGACTTCGACCAGCTGGCGTACATCCACATGGTGATGAAGGAGGCGATGCGGCTCTACCCGCCGTCGCCGGGGATCAGCCGGCGGGCCACCGCCGACACCGCCATCGACGGGCACGTCATTCCGGCCGGGAAGATCGTGCTGCTCAGCCCGTGGGTGACCCAGCGCCATCCCCGGTACTGGCCGGATCCGGAACGGTTCGACCCGCTGCGGTTCACCCCGGAGCGGGAGGTGGCCCGTCCCCGGTACGCCTGGTTCCCCTTCGGTGGCGGGCCCCGCGCCTGCATCGGCCAGCACTTCTCGATGCTGGAGGCGGTCCTGGCCATCGCGGTGCTGCTACGGCACTACGAGTTCGAGCCGGTCGACACCGACCTGAAGCTCACCCAGAAGCTCGCCCTGCGCTCCGTCGGCCCGGTCCGGTGCCGCATCGTCGCGCGGTGAGCCCTGCCCTGCCCCGCCGGTCACCTCGGACCGGCCACGAAAGGAGAAGCCCATGCGGGCGGCGGTGCTGAACGCCAAGGCCGACGGGAAGCTGGACCTGCGCGACGACGTCGAGACGGTGGAACCCGGGCCGGACGAGGTGCTCGTCCGGGTCCGGGCCACCGGGGTGTGCCATTCCGACCTGTCGGTCATCGACGGCCGCCTGCCGACCAGCGACGACGCCCTGGTCGTCGGGCACGAGGGTGCGGGGGAGGTGCTGGCCGTCGGCGACCGGGTGCACACGGTACGCCCCGGCGACCATGTGGTGATCAACTGGATCCCGTCCTGCGGGCGCTGTCCCGAGTGCCGCAACAACGAGGCGCACCTGTGCATGTCGTTCATGGCGGACCTGTTCGGTAAGCCCCGGTTCCGGGTCGCCGGGCAGCCGGCGTTCGGGATGGCCGGTACCGGTACCTGGGCCGAGCGCCTGGTGGTGCCGTGGCAGGCCGCGATCCCGATTCCGGACGACCTGCCGTTCGTGCACGCCGCCCTGTTCAGCTGCGGTATCTCGACCGGGGTAGGTGCCGTGCTGAACACCGCCCAGGTCCGCCCGGGGTCCTCGGTGGCCGTGCTCGGGCTGGGCGGCGTGGGCCTGTCGGTCGTCCAGGGCGCCCGGATCGCCGGCGCGACGACGATCGTCGGCGTCGATCCCCTGCCGGCCAAGCACACCGTCGCCCGGCAGTTGGGCGCCACGGCGGTGACCACCCCGGACGACCTGCCGGCGGTCCGGGACGCGGTGACCGGGGGACGCGGCTTCGACTACGTCTTCGAGGCGGTCGGGCGGGCGGCCACGGTCCGGCAGGCCTGGGAGATGACCCGACGCGGTGGTGACGTCGTCGTGGTGGGCGCCGGCGCCCCGGACGACCTGGTCGGGATCAGCGCCTACGAGCTGCTCTTCGCCAGCCGGAACATCCGGCCCTCCGTCTACGGCGGGTGCGACCTGAACCGGGACCTGCCCCGGCTGCTGGAGCTGTACCGGTCGGGGAGTCTCGACCTGGACAGCCTGATCAGCGCACAGATCAGGTTCGAGGAGCTGGACGACGCCGTCGCCGCGTTGCAGCGCGGGGATGTCCTGCGGCAGATCGTGGTCTTCGACTGAGCGTGCCGTTCGGCTGAGTGGACGCCCTGGGTACGGGTGCCGCCCCACCGGGGCGGCACCCGTACCGCTGTCAGGCCCGGACGGGTTGCCGGTCCCGGGTCACCAGGGCGACCGCCGCCGCCGCGCAGGGGATGGTGACGATCGCGTAGACGACGGCGGGAACGGCCATCTCCGCGCTGGCCAGCATGCCGGGGCTCAGGGCCACCGTGACCGCCAGCCCGCTGTTGTGGATGCCCACGTCCATGCCCGCCGCCACGGCCTGCGGCCCGGCCACCCCGAACAGGCGCGGGACCAGGTAGCCGATGGTCAGGCTGGCCAGGCAGAACAGGGTGGCGGCCAGCCCGGCGGCACCCAGGTAGTCGAGGATTCGGGACCGTTCGAGGTACACCGTCAGGACCGCGACGACGGTCAGGAACGCCACCGAGAGCACCTTGATCGGCCGGTCCAGCCGGGTGGCCAGGTCGACCCGGCGGGCGCGTACGGCCATCCCGACCAGCACCGGGACCAGGACGATGGCCATGAGCCGGGCCACCTCGGTGAAGCCCAGCTCGGCGCTCGCCGCGCGGCCCGGCAGGAAGTGCCGGATGGCGAGGTTGACCACCACCGGCAGGGTCACCACCGACAGCAGGGAGTTCAGCGCGGTCAGCGAGATGTTCAGCGCCACGTCGCCCCGGGCGAGGTGACTGAACAGGCTGGCGGTGGTGCCACCGGGGGAGGCCGCGAGCAGCATCATGCCCACCGCCAGTTCGCCCGGCAGCCCGAGTACCGAGACCAGCACCAGGCAGACGGCGGGCAGCAGGACGAGCTGGCACGCCAGGCCGATGCCCACGGCACGACGGGACCGCAGGACCCGGCGGAAGTCGGCGCCCGTCAGCGACAGTCCCAGCCCGAACATCAGAACGGCGACGACTGCGGGTAGCAGCGCGTCGATAATTGATGACATGCCGACCACGACTCCTCTGGGCGAATTCCGCCGGGCGCTCTAAGTGACACTGGACCATGCGTAGGACAATTTCAATGCTCCGGTAGTCGCCATCCGGCATCCACATTCGCGGCACGCCTGTTGATGTGAGTGGCGTTGCTGATTCCGTTTGGGCCACGGTACTTTCGATTCGTTCCGTGAAGCCGTCGCGTCGGGTGGCGGTGGTCTCCGATCCGGATTTCCCGACCCCAGCAGGCGGACGGTCCCCGGTCCGTGTCTGTGCCAGTGGTCGAAGTGGACCGAGGAGAGAAATGGCAGACAAAGTGATGTCGGTCGGATCCGAAATTCCGTCGGCGATCGATCTCGTGGCCGTCCGGCACGCCGTGGACGAGGTGCTGCGGGAATTCGTCGCCGACCGGGTCCGCTCGGCCGCCGGGCCGGAGCTGCCGCCCGCCCTGGCCGCTTTCGACGAGTACCTCGCCGGTGGGAAACGACTGCGACCGCTGCTGTGCTACTGCGGCTGGTACGCCGCCGGCGGAGCGGCGACGAGCCGGTCGATCCTGCGGGTGGCGGCGGCGTTGGAGCTGTTCCACACCTTCGCGTTGATCCACGACGACCTGATCGACCAGGCCGACAGCCGGCGCGGCCGGCCCACCCTGCACCGGGGTCTGGACGCGTACCACCGGGCCCGGGGCGACGTCCCGCATCCCGACCGGGTCGGCACCGGCGCGGCCATCCTCCTCGGTGACCTCGCGTTGGTCTGGTCCGACGAGCTGCTCTACGCCAGCGGTATGACCGAGCGTCAGCTCACCTCGGTCCGGGGGCTCCTCGACCTGATGCGCAACGAACTGATGTACGGCCAGTACCTGGACCTGCTCGGCACCGGCGTGCCCACCGCCGACCTGGACGCCGCACTGACCATCGCCCGGTACAAGAGCGGCAAGTACACCGTCGAGCGACCGTTGCAGATCGGCGCCCGACTGGCCGGCGCCGAGCAGCCGCTGCTCGACATGTTCAGTGCCTTCGGCGTGCCGATCGGTGAGGCGTTCCAGCTCCGCGACGACGTGCTCGGTCTCTTCGGCGACCCGGCGGTCACCGGGAAGTCGCAGCTCGACGACATCCGCGACGGCAAACGGACGGTCCTGCTCGCCATCGCGTTGGACCGGGCCGACGGTGGCCAGCGTGACCGGCTGACCCGGCTGATCGGTGACCCGGCCGTGGACGGTGCGGGCGCCGCCGAGGTCCGCCGGGTCGTGGTGGACACCGGGGCACTGGCCACCGTGGAGGCCATGATCGACGAACGCCTCGGGCGGGGCCTCGCGGTGCTGGACGACGCGGCCATCCCGCCGTCGGCGGTCCGGGCCCTGCGGTCCGTGGCACACGCGGCGACGGTGAGGTCGGCATGACCGGACGGACGCACCCGGCCAGCGCGCTCGCCGACGCGTTGCTGCGGGAGTCGGCCGAGGACGGCTGGGCCCTGCTCGGCCCGTCCGTCTACGAGACCGGCCGGATCGTGGTCGACGCGCCCTGGCTGGCCGGGCACGCGGCGCGACTGCGCTACCTCTGCGACGAACAGGCCGACGACGGCGGCTGGGGGGTCGCCGGGTTCCGGCTCGTGCCGAGCCTGAGCGCCACCGAGGCGCTGCTGCGGATCCACCGGCGTCGGTTGGACGTCGACCGGGTCCTGCCGGCGGACGAGGTGTCCCGCCGGGCCGCCGCCGGGGTGCGTTTCCTCGACGCGCACCTGACCGAGGGGCACCCTCTGCCGGACCTGGTCGCCGTGGAACTGGTCGTACCCCGGCTGATCGACCTGATCAACGAACACCTGCGGCACCTGACGGCGGAGTCCCCGGCGGCCCTGCCGGCCGGGGTGACCGGCATCGTGCTGCGCCCACCGACGGACAGCGACCCGGAACTGCTGCGCCGGCTGCGGGCCCGGGCCGCCGCCGGGCAGCCCCTGCCGAAGAAGCTCTGGCACAGCTGGGAGATCCTCACCCCGGGCGGGGTGTGCGACCCGCGGGTGGTCATGCGGGACGGCAACGTCGGGGTTTCCCCCGCCGCGACGGCCGCCTGGCTCGGCGGGCCGCCGGAGCCGGACCATCCGGCGGCCCGCTACCTGCACACGGTGCAGCAGCGGTGCGGTGGACCGCTGCCCGTCGGGGCGCCCATGCCGTACTTCGAGCGGTCGTGGATCCTCACCATCCTCGGCGCGAACGCGGTGCCGCACACCGTGCCGGAGAAGGTGCTGGACAGTCTGGAGGAGGCCGTCGGCCCGGACGGCGCGCCGGCCGGACCGGGACTGCCGGTCGACGCCGACGACACCGCCACGGTGCTGCTGGCGCTCCAGCTCAACGGCCGGGGGCAGCCCCTCGACCCGCTGATGCGCTACTTCGACGGGGAGCGCTTCTTCACCTACCCGGAGGAACGCACACCGTCCCCCACGGCCAACGCGCACGCGCTGGAGGCACTGGCGGCCCGGGTCGCCCACCACCCCGACGAGCGGAACCGGTACGCCCCGGTGCAGCGGGCCACGACGCGGTGGCTGACCGGGTTGCAGAACGCCGACGGCAGCTGGGACGACAAGTGGCACGGTTCCCCGTACTACGCCACCGCCTGCTGCGCCCGGGCACTGGCCGGGTACGACGACGACCACTGCCGCGCCGCCGTCGAACGGGCCGTCGGCTGGATGCTGGGTACCCGGCAGGCCGGCGGCCGGTGGGGGCACGGCACCGGGACGGTCGAGGAGACCGCGTACGCCGCCGGCACCCTCGCCCTGAGCCGGAGCCCGCAGCGGGCGACGGTGGTGGCCGACGCCCTGGCCGCAGCGGCCCGGACGCTGCGGGACGGCCGGGTCGACGAGCGGGCCACCCCGCTCTGGATCGGCAAGGACGTGTACACCCCGGTACGCATCGTGCGGGCCACCTGTCTCGCCGCCGCGTACCGGCTCGGGGTGCTCGACGGAGGCCGCGATGGGCGTTGAGCAGCTCCTGGTGCCGTGCCCCTTCCCGGACCGGTCCCATCCGGCGGCGGACCAGGCCGCCGGGTACGTCCGCACGGTGGCCGCCGAGGTCGGCCTCGCCGGCGCGGCGAGCGCGACGGTCGTGCACAGCATCGCGCTGGCCGACGCGGCGGCCATGACCTATCCCGACGCCGAACTCGACCGGCTCCGGGTGGCGACGCTCTGGATCGCCTTCCTGGTGCTCTTCGACGACGCCTGGAGCGACCTGCTGGTCGTCGAGGGCGACTGGCGGGAACAGGTCCGGGCCGCCCACCACCGGATCCACCGGGTGCTCGACGGGGCGGGTACCGGCGACGACCCGCTCGCCAGGCTGCTCGCCCGGATCCTCGACGACATCGCCGTCACCGCACCCGACTGGGACTCCTCCCGGCTGCGTACCGAGATCCGGCGTTACCTGGCCGCGACGGTCTGGGAGTTGGAGATGCGGGCCGCCAACCGGATCCCCGACCTGCACGCCTACCTGCCGATGCGCCGGGTGTTCAGCACCATGACGGTGCAGCGCGAGCTGGACTACTACGTCTGCCGGCTGGACCTGCCCGAGCCGGTGCGCCACCATCCCTGCCTGGAACTGGTCGACCTGGCCGTCGCCGACTACGGCTGCCTCGCCAACGACCTCTACTCGTTCGACAGCGAACGGCAGCACGGCATCACCTCCAACGCGATCACCGTGCTGCAACACCAGTACGGCTGGGACGTGCCGACCTCGGTGGCCCAGGTCCAGCGGATGGCCGCCGCGGCGCTCGCCACGTTCCAGCAGGTGTCCGACGACCCACCGCGCTTCGGCCTGCCCGACAGCGACGAGCTGCGCCGATACCTGGACCACTACGAGGCCTTCATGTCCGCCGCGGCCCGCTGGCCGGCCCGATCGGCCAGATACCGCACGGAGCGCTGATTCCGGGGCCCGGTGGCCACCCGACGACTGTGAAAGGCAGGTAATGGTGTCCACTGCCACGCGAAGTCCCCAGACCCGACCGCCGAGCGTCCCCGCCGCACTGCCGGTCCTGGGGCACGGCCTCCAGTTGCTCCGCAGACGGCTGGACTTCCTCCAGGAGATCCGCAGTCACGGCCCGGTGGTGCAGATCCGGCTCGGCCCGACCCGCGCGTACGTGGTCAACGACCACACCCTGCTCCATCAGGTACTGGTCACCGACGGGGCGAAGTACCCCCGGGGGATCCACTTCCGCAAGGCCCGCGCGGTGGCCGGTGACGGCATCATCACCGCCTACGGGGCGCCGCACCGCCGGCAGCGGCGACTCGTCCTGCCGGCCTTCAACCGCAAGAAGGTGCACGTCTACGCGGACGTGATGCGGGAGGTCGCCACGGCCCGGATCACCGCCTGGCCGCAGGACCAGCCGATCGACCTGAAGTCCGAGTTCGTGTCGCTGGCCACGACGGTGGCGACGAAGAGTCTCTTCGCCACCGAACTCGGCACCTCCGCCATCTCGGTGGTGGAACGGGCGCTGCCGGTACTGACCCGGGGGGTGAGCCTGCGCGCGATGGACCCGACCGGCCTGTTGGAGCGGATCCCCACTCCGGCGAACCGCCGGTTCGCCGCGACCATGCGGGAACTGCACCAGGTCATCGACCAGATCATCGCCTCCTACCGGGACCGGGAACAGGCCGGCGAGGACCTGCTGTCCATGTTCATGCTGGCCCGCGACGAGGAGACCGGCCAGGGCATGGACGACCAGCAGCTGCGGGACGAGGTGATCAGCATCCTGCTCTCCTCGGCGGAGACCACCGCGCTGACCATGAGCTGGGCCTGTCACGAGCTGAGCCGGAACCCGGCCGTGTCCGCCCGGCTGCGCGCCGAGGTGGACAGCATCCTGGGCGGGCAGCCGCCCCGCTACGAGCAACTGCCCGGCCTGGAGTTCACCCGCCGGGTGGTCCGGGAGACCCTGCGGATGTACCCGCCGACCTACTTCCTCTCCCGGAGCGCGGCGACGGACCTGCAACTCGGCGGGTACCACATCCCCGCCGGCAGTACGGTCCTGTACTCGTTCTACTCGCAGCACCGCGATCCCGTGCTGTTCCGGGACCCGGACCGGTTCGACCCGGACCGGTGGCTGCCGGAGCGTTCCGCCGACGTCACCCCGGACGCCTACGTACCGTTCGGCGAGGGCGCCCACCGGTGCGTGGGGGAGAGTTTCGCCCTGGCGGAGGCGATGACGACGCTGGCCACCATCGTCGGCCAGCGGGATCTGCGCCCGGTGCCGGGCAGCACGGTCCGACCGGTGGGCACGGTCACCCTGATGCCCCAGGGCCTGCGGATGCTCGCCCCCCGGAGGCGGTCATGAGCGCCGACCGGCAGGTCAGCACGGAACCCGAGCGGTGCATCGGTTCCGGGCAGTGCGTGATGTACGCCCCGGACGTCTTCACCCAGGACGCGGACGGCGTGGTGGTCCTGCTGACCTCCCGGCCGGCGGCCGAGTCGTGGCAGGACGTGGTCGAGGCGGCCACCCGGTGTCCGGTCGCGGCGCTGCGGCTGCGGGACGAGTGAGCGGGGGAGCGATGCTGAGCGACATCCACGGCCCGGACGACCTGCGCCGGTTGTCCCCACCGGAGCTCGACCGGCTCTGCGGGGAGATCCGGTCCTTCCTGGTGCAGTCGGTGACCCGGACCGGTGGTCACCTGGGGCCCAACCTCGGCGTGGTCGAGTTGACGCTGGCCCTGCACCGGGTCTTCGACTCGCCCCGGGACGGCATCCTGTGGGACACCGGCCACCAGGCGTACGTGCACAAACTGCTGACCGGCCGGCAGGACTTCTCCCGGCTGCGCAAGAGCGGCGGCCTGTCCGGCTATCCGAGCCGGGAGGAGTCCCCGCACGACCTCATCGAGAACTCCCACGCCTCCACCGCGCTCTCCTACGCCGACGGACTGGCCCGGGCGTACCAGCTCCGCGGGGTCACCGACCGGCGGGTGGTGGCGGTCGTCGGTGACGGCGCCCTCACCGGGGGGATGGCCTGGGAGGCCCTGAACAACATCGCCTCCGCCCAGGACCGGCCGGTCGTCATCGTGATCAACGACAACGGCCGGTCGTACGCGCGGACCATCGGTGGCCTGGCCCGCCACCTCGACCGGCTGCGGACCAGCCGGGGCTACGAGGACTTCCTGCGCTGGGGCAAGCACCTGCTCGGTGAGACACCCGTGGTCGGCCGACCGGTCTACGACCTGCTGCACAGTGCCAAGCGGGGGCTGCGGGACCTGGTCATGCCGGAGGGCATGTTCGTCGACCTGGGACTGAAGTACCTGGGCCCGGTGGACGGTCACGACATCGCGGCGATGGAGTCGGCCCTCACCGCCGCCCGGGACTTCGGCGGACCGGTCGTCGTGCACTGCGTCACCCGCAAGGGGCGTGGCTACCGGCCCGCCGAGGACGACGAGCGCGACTGTTTCCACGGCATCGGGGTGATCGACCCGGAGACCGGCCGGGGTGTCCCCGGTGACTCCCGACCGAGCTGGACCTCGGTGTTCGCCGACGAGATGGCCCGGGTGGGCGCCGAACGGGCCGACGTGGTGGCGATCACCGCGGCGATGCTGCACCCGGTCGGGCTCCAGCCGTTCGCCGACGCCCACCCGGACCGGGTGTTCGACGTCGGCATCGCCGAGCAGCACGCGGTCACCTGCGCGGCCGGTCTCGCCGCCGGTGGCCTGCACCCCGTCGTGGCGGTGTACGCCACCTTCCTCAACCGGGCCTTCGACCAGGTGCTGCTCGACGTGGCGCTGCACCGGGCCGGCGTCACCTTCGTGCTGGACCGGGCCGGGGTGACCGGGGACGACGGACCGAGCCACAACGGGATGTGGGACATGTCGGTGCTCGGGGTGGTACCCGGGCTGCGGATCGCCGCGCCCCGCGACGGCACCCGGCTGCGCGCCGAACTCGGCGAGGCGCTCGCGGTGTCCGACGCGCCCACGGTCCTGCGGTACCCGAAGGGCCCGGTACCCGAGGACACGCCGGCGGTGGCGCGGGTGGGTGGCGTCGACCTGCTCACCCCGGTCGACCCGCTCGATCCCGGCAACGACGTGCTCCTCGTCTCGGTCGGCGCGATGGCGCAGATCTGCCTGGAGACCGCACGACGGCTGGCCGACCGGGGCGTCCGGACCACCGTGGTGGATCCCCGCTGGGTGAAGCCGATCGATCCGGCCCTGCTCGATCTCGCCGGGCGGCACGCACTGGTGGCGGTCGTCGAGGACAACGTCCGGCACGGCGGGATCGGTGCGGCGCTCAGCCAGGCGGTCCAGGACGAGGGTCTGCCGGTCCCGTGCCGGACCTTCGGCATCCCGTCCACCTTCCTCGACGTGGGCAGTCGCAGCCAGATCCTGAGCCGGCTCGGGCTGACCGCCGAAGCCCTCGCCGACGAGTTGGGTCGCCTCGTCCTCCGCCCGTTGACAGCCTCATGAGGGGACGGCCATGACACACGCAGCCCGCAAACGCGTACTCCTCGCCAATCCGCGCGGCTACTGCGCCGGCGTCGACCGGGCGGTCCAGACCGTCGAGCGGGCGCTCGCGCTCTACGGACCACCCGTGTACGTGCGGAAGGAGATCGTGCACAACCGCCATGTCGTGCAGACCCTCCAGCGGCGCGGTGCGGTGTTCGTCGACGACAACGACGAGGTGCCGACGGGCGCCACCGTCGTCTTCTCGGCCCACGGGGTGGCCCCGCAGGTGCACGCCGAGGCGGCCACCCGGGACCTCAAGGTCATCGACGCGACCTGCCCGCTGGTCACGAAGGTGCACAACGAGGCCCGCCGGTTCGCCGCCGCCGGCTACGACATCCTGCTGATCGGTCACGCCGGTCACGAGGAGGTGATCGGTACGGTCGGCGAGGCGCCGGGGAACATCCAGGTGGTCGACGGCCCGGACGAGGTCGACGGGATCGCCGTCCGGGATCCGTCCCGGGTCGCCTGGTTGTCCCAGACCACCCTTTCGGTCGACGAGACCATGCGTACCGTGGACCGCCTCCGGCAGCGTTTCCCGGACATCGCGTCCCCGCCGAGCGACGACATCTGCTACGCCACGCAGAACCGGCAGCAGGCGGTCAAGGCGATGGCCGGGTCGTGCGACGTGGTGATCGTGGTCGGGTCGCGCAACTCGTCGAACTCGTTGCGGCTGTGCGAGGTGGCGCGGGAGGCCGGCGCCCGGGGCGCGTACCTCGTCGACCGGGCCGGGGAGATCGACCCGGGCTGGGTCGACGAAGCCTCGACCGTCGGGCTGACCGCCGGGGCTTCGGTGCCGAACGAACTGGTCGAGGAGACCCTCGTCTGGCTGCGGGGGCGGGGTTTCAGCGAGGTGGTCGAGGTGACCACCGCGGTGGAGAACACCCTGTTCGCGCTCCCCCCGGAGTTGCGCGCCGACCTGCGTACCGAGCCACGGCCCGACGCGGCGGGCCAGGGCGGTCCGGCGACGACGGGGAAGGGGCTCGTCCCGTGACCGCGGTCAGTCTCGGTATGCCCGCCGTACCGCCCCCGCCGCTCGCGCCCCGTCGGGCCAGTCGTCAGATCATGGTCGGTTCGGTGCCGGTGGGTGGGGGTGCGCCGGTGTCGGTGCAGTCGATGACCACCA
>NZ_WVUH01000599.1 GCF_017614955.1 Micromonospora echinofusca | reverse complement strand
CCACCCACCACCCCGCCGCCCGGTGACGCGATGGCGACGGTGGCCGCCATGCAGCCCGGCTGGAACCTGGGCAACTCTCTGGACGCCGTCGGCTCCGACGAGACCGCCTGGGGCAACCCGCGCATCACCGAGGCGCTGCTGGACAACGTCAGGGCGCAGGGCTTCAAGAGCATCCGCATCCCGGTCACCTGGAGCGCCCACCTGGGCGGCGCACCCAGCTACGCGATCGAGACGGCGTACCTCAACCGGGTCAAGGAGGTCGTCGACTGGGCCCTCGCCGACGACTTCTACGTGATGATCAACATCCACCACGACTCGTGGCAGTGGATCGCGAACATGCCGGCAGACCGCACCAACGTGCTGGCCAGGTACAACGCGATCTGGACCCAACTGTCGGCCACCTTCCGCAACTCGTCGCCGAAGCTGGTCTTCGAGAGCGTCAACGAGCCCCAGTTCAGCAACAGCTCCGGGGACGCCCAGAACGCCACCCTGCTCCACGAGCTGAACACGTCGTTCCACACGATCGTGCGGCAGTCCGGCGGCAACAACGCCACCCGCCTGCTGGTGCTGCCGACCCTGCACACCTCGTCCGACCAGGCCCGCATCGACGAGCTGACGGCCACCTTCACCGCCCTCAACGACCGCAACCTCATCGCGACCGTGCACTACTACGGATACTGGCCGTTCAGCGTCAACGTCGCCGGTGGCACCCGCTTCGACGCCACCGTGCAGAAGGACCTCACCGACTCCTTCGACCGGGTGTACAACGCGTTCGTCGCCCGGGGCATCCCGGTGATCATCGGCGAGTACGGCCTGCTCGGCTTCGACCGGCACACCGGCACCATCGAGCAGGGCGAGAAGCTCAAGTTCTTCGAGTTCCTCGGTCACTACGCCCGGACCAAGAAGATCACCACCATGCTCTGGGACAACGGCCAGCACTTCCACCGGACCGCCTTCACCTGGTCCGACCCGGAGCTGTTCGCCCAGATCAAGTCGAGCTGGACCACCCGGTCCGGTACCGCCTCGTCGGACCTGCTCTTCAACGCGAAGGCCAGCGCGATCAGCGCCAAGACGCTCACCCTCAACCTCAACGGCACCTCGTTCCTCGGCGTGCGGCAGGGCAGCACCGACCTGGTCCAGGGCACCGACTACACCGTCAGCGGCGACCAGTTGACCTTCACCGCGTCGGCGCTGACCCGGCTGACCGGCAACCGGGCGTACGGGGTCAACGCGACGCTGCACGCCCGCTTCTCCCAGGGCGTGCCGTGGCGGATCAACGTGATCACCTACGACCGGCCGGTCCTGGCCAACGCCACCGGTGCGACCAGCGCGTTCACCATTCCCACCCAGTTCCGTGGTGACCAGCTCGCCACCATGGAGGCCCGGTACGCCGACGGCAGCAACGCCGGTCCGCACAACTGGACCCCGTTCAAGGAGTTCGACGTCACCTTCGCGCCCCACTACAGCACCAACACCATCGCCCTGACCTCCACCTTCTTCGCCGAGGTCAACGACGGTGCACCGGTGACGCTCACCTTCCACTTCTGGAGCGGCACGACGGTGTCCTACCGGGTGACGAAGTCCGGCAGCACCGTCACCGGCACCGCCCTGTGACAGCTGCCCCCGTCATGAGCAACTCGGGCACCTGACCGTCACCCGGTCCCGGTGGCGGCCGGGAACCGGCCCCGCGGCCGGACCGACGTGGGACACGTCGGTCCGGCCGCACCGGGTACCCGTCGCCGCTGCGGACCGAGCGATCCCGGTCCGACCCGGCGACGTCCGTTGCCGGCCCGGTCCGGCGCTGCGGCAACCGGCTCCCAGGTCGGTCGCGTGTCCCCGGTATGGACCACTCGACCACCCGGTACCCGCGACCGGTCACCACCGCCCCGACCACTGCCCGGCTGCCGCGCATCGTCGCCGCCCTGACCGCCGTCACCGTGCTCGCCCCGGC
>NZ_WVUH01000598.1 GCF_017614955.1 Micromonospora echinofusca | reverse complement strand
TCCGTCGACGTCGGGGGTTCCCGATCGGGCTGACCCTGGCCCTGGTCGTGGCGTTCGGCCTGGTCGCGTGCTGCGGAGGGTTCGCCTGGTTCGGCTATCTCAAGCCGAAGCGGGAGGTGGCCCACCGTCAGGAGATCTTCCGCGATCTCCGGGTGCCGGAAGGCTTCACCCGGGGGGAACCGGAGATCCGGGAGGGTACCGGGACACTCGTCGTGGTCTACTACCTGACCTGCGAGAAGGGCGTCTGCCCGGTGACCCCGGCCGAGAGGATCCACACCTGGCTGACCGCTGCCGGCCTGGCGAACACCACCATGCAGGACGTCGGCCGTTGCCTGGCCGACAAACCGGACCACGACCAGAGCTGCACCTGGACCTGGGTGGTCGAGGGGTGCGAGGTCGAGGCGTACCTGCTCAAGGGGACCGAACCGGGAGAGATCGAGAACCGGCAGATCATGGTGCACACCTCGATCCACCGCTGCGACCGGTGAACCCGCCTCCGGTCTCCCGCCTCCGGTCTCCCGGCTCCCGGCTCCGGTCTCCGGTCTCTCGGCTCCGGTCTCCGGGCAGAGGTGTCCGGAACGGACACCCCGGAGGACCGGGCCACGGCCACCACTTAGGCTTCCTGCATGGCACGACCTGACGGGCGGCAGCCCGACCAACTCCGTCCGGTGACGTTGACCCGGAAGTGGAGCATCCATCCGGAGGGTTCGGTACTCGTCGAGTTCGGCGAAACCCGGGTGCTCTGCACCGCGAGCGTGACCGAGGGGGTGCCCCGCTGGCGCAAGGGCTCCGGGCTGGGCTGGGTCACCGCCGAGTACTCGATGCTGCCCCGTGCCACCACCACCCGCTCCGACCGGGAGAGCGTGAAGGGGCGGATCGGTGGGCGTACCCACGAGATCTCCCGGCTGATCGGGCGCAGCCTGCGGGCCTGCATCGACCTGAAGGCGCTCGGCGAGAACTCGGTGGTGCTCGACTGTGACGTGCTCCAAGCTGACGGTGGTACCCGCACGGCGGCGATAACCGGGGCCTACGTCGCCCTGCACGACGCGGTTACCTGGCTGGGTGAGCGGAAGGCCCTCGCCGGCAAGCCGGAGAAGGTGATGCACCGGTCGGTGGCTGCGGTGAGCGTGGGCATCATCGGTGGGGAGCCCCGGCTCGACCTGAACTACGCCGAGGACGTGACGGCGGACGTGGACATGAACGTCGTCTGCACCGGCGACGGGGACTTCGTCGAGGTGCAGGGGACGGGGGAGGCCGGGGTGTTCGCCCGGGACCAGCTGGATGCCCTGCTGGACCTGGGTGTCCTCGGCTGCATGGAGTTGACCGAGGCTCAGCGGAAGGCACTGTCATGAACAAGGTCCTGCTCGCCACCCGGAACCGCAAGAAGCTCATCGAGTTGCAGCGGATCCTCGACGGGGCGCTCGGCGCGCACCGGATCGCGCTCGTCGGCCTCGACGACGTCGAGGAGTACCCGGAGGTACCGGAGACCGGCCTGACCTTCGCGGAGAACGCCCTGCTCAAGGCCCGGGAGGGGTGCCGGCGTACCGGCCTGCCGACGATCGCCGACGACTCCGGTCTCGCCATCGACGCGTTGAACGGAATGCCGGGGGTGTTCAGCGCCCGGTGGTCCGGTGGGCACGGCGACGACCGGGCCAATCTGGACCTGGTACTCGCCCAGATCTCCGACGTACCGGACGAGCACCGTGGGGCGGCTTTCGTCTGCGCCGTCGCCTTGGTCCTGCCCGGTGGCAAGGAGCACCTGGTCGACGGCCGGCAGTCGGGCCGGGTGCTCCGGGCGCCCCGGGGTGAGGGTGGTTTCGGGTACGACCCGATCTTCCTGGGTGACGGGCAGAACCGGACCAACGCGGAACTGACCCCCGAGGAGAAGGACGCCGTCAGTCACCGGGGCAAGGCGCTGCGGGAGCTGGCCAAGCTGGTCGCCAAGGTACTGCCCCCGGCCC
>NZ_WVUH01000597.1 GCF_017614955.1 Micromonospora echinofusca | reverse complement strand
CGCCCCGGGCAGCCCCCTATTCCCGCACGCCGCTGGCCCACTGCTCAGCACGTCAACGGGGGTCAGGTAGGGGTTGCCTGGCCACCCGCCCCGAATAGATTGAAGACTGCAGGATAGTGACGATCCACGAATTCCAATTTCGGTCGGAAGTGGGCAAGAAATAGTGGTCCAGGTCAGCCGACTCTGGACCGTACGTCTATTTCCGGGCAGTTCCAGCGCAGCGCGCGGGTCGCAGCGACGCTGATTCAACGTCGGTAGGGGTGGCGTAGGTGGCAAACGAGGAAAAGCTTCTCGACTATCTGAAGCGAGCGACCGCTGATCTCCGTGAGGCCCGCAGGCGACTGCGTGAGGTCGAGGAGAAGCAGCACGAGCCGATCGCCATCGTCGGCATGGCCTGCCGGTACCCCGGCGGGGTCGACACCCCCGAACAGCTTTGGGAACTGGTCAGCACCGGCACCGACGCGGTCAGCGGGTTCCCGGTCAACCGTGGGTGGCCCGTCGACACGCTCTACCACCCCGACCCGGACCACCACGGCACCAGCACCACCCGCGAGGGCGGCTTCCTGCACGACGCCGCCGACTTCGACCCGGACTTCTTCGGGATCTCGCCGCGTGAGGCCCTCGCCATGGACCCGCAGCAGCGCCTGCTGCTGGAGACCGCCTGGGAGGCCATCGAATCCGCCGGCATCAACCCGGCCACGATGCGCGGCAGCAGGACCGGCGTACACGTCGGCGTGATGTACAACGACTACGGCACCCGGGTGCAGGTCGTACCGGACGACCTCGCCGGCTACCTCGGCAACGGCAGCGCCGGCAGCATCGCCTCCGGCCGGGTGGCGTACCACCTGGGCCTGGAGGGCCCGGCGGTCACCGTCGACACCGCCTGCTCGTCGTCGCTGGTCGCGCTGCACATGGCCGTCCAGGCGCTGCGCAGCGAGGAGTGCACCCTGGCCCTGGCCGGTGGTGTCACCGTCATGTCCACCCCGGACACCTTCATCGAGTTCTCCCGGCAGCGCGGACTCTCCCCGGACGGCCGGTGCAAGGCGTTCGCGGCCGGTGCGGACGGTACCGGCTGGGGTGAGGGTGTCGGCATGCTGCTGCTGGAGCGGCTCTCCGACGCGCAGCGCAACGGCCACCCGGTCCTCGCCGTGGTCAAGGGCACCGCGATCAACCAGGACGGCGCCTCCAGCGCCCTCACCGCCCCGAACGGTCCCTCGCAGCAGCGGGTGATCCGCGCCGCGCTCGCCGACGCCCGCGTGTCCGCCGCCGACGTGGACGCGGTCGAGGCGCACGGCACGGGTACGAAGCTCGGTGACCCGATCGAGGCGCAGGCCCTGCTCGCCACCTACGGCCAGGACCGGCCGGCGGACGACCCGCTCTGGCTCGGCTCGATCAAGTCGAACATCGGGCACGCCCAGGCGGCGGCCGGGGTCGGCGGCATCATCAAAATGGTGCAGGCCATGCGGCACGGGCTGCTGCCGCAGACGCTGCACGTGGACGCGCCGTCCCCGCACATCGACTGGTCGGCCGGCGCGGTCGAGCTGTTGACCGAGGCCCGGGAGTGGCCGGCGTCCGACCGGCCGCGCCGGGCGGGCGTCTCGTCGTTCGGCATTTCGGGTACGAACGCCCACGTCATCCTGGAGCAGGCACCGGTCGAGACCGGGTCGGAGACCGTCGACGAGGCCCCGGAGCCGGTCGGCTCGGGTGTCGTGCCGTGGGTGCTCTCCGGCCGTACGCCGGAGGCGGTCCGGGCCCAGGCGGCGAAGCTGGCGGCCTTCGTGGCCGGGTCGACCCTGTCACCGCGGGACGTGGCGTGGTCCCTGGCGTCCACCCGTGCCCCCTTCGAGTACCGGTCGGTGGTGGCCGGTCGGGACGTCGCCGAGTTGCGGGACGGTCTGGCGGCGTTGGCGGACGGTGCCGGGGTGACCCACCGGGCGGTGCCGGGCCGGTTGGGTGCGTTGTTCACGG
>NZ_WVUH01000596.1 GCF_017614955.1 Micromonospora echinofusca | reverse complement strand
GTACATAAGGGACATTATGCAGGATTCTCGGGTTCCGGGGGAAGTGGCGTCGTGCGGGGGACGGGCACCGGCCGACTCGGTGCACATCGGATCCGCGACGCGCCGGACCGCACGTCGAAGCCACCGGCCCCGCGGTGTGGAGCCTTGTCCGTTCCGGCGTCGGCCGGTGCGTGTCGGCCGACGGTGTGGTCCTGTGGGCCGACGACCGGTTCGCCACGCTGCGGTCGTGAGCCGGGGCGCCTGCCTTCTCGCCGCAGAGGCTCGGGGGCTGTGCGTGTTCGCGGGCCGAGGGTCCCACGGTGGGCGGGGCAGGGTCCGACAATCGCCAGCTTTACATAATGCACATTATCGAACTTGCGTGGGCGGGTGCTTCCGCTGGTCGGAGCGGCCTGCTCACGCACCCGTTCTGCCGCACCCACCGTGAACCGGCGCCGTCGTCGACGTACGTCCGCGCCACCGACACGCGCGTACCGTCTCTCCCACCGGCGGCCGGGCCGGCGCCTGCCGACCCGCAAGCGGGCGGTCGGCGGCGGCCCGTCGCCCTTGTCCGCGCACGACTGTCGGACTCCCCTGGCCCAGCGGCTGGTTGACCCACAGTGGACACCAATGGTGGTCGATGTCATGCGGCGTCGTGCGCTGCCCTGTGGCGGTCAGTCCGGCCGGTCGGTGCGCAGACGGGCGTGCAGGTGCATGTCGTGCCAGCCGTCGGCGTGGCGCCCTTCGCCGCGTCGGATGCCTTCGGCGGGATAGCCGCCCCGGTGGGCGACCCGGCAGGAGGCGGGGTTGGCCGTGGAGTGGGACAGTTCGATGCGGTGCAGCCCGAGGGTGTCGAACGCCCAGCGGGTCAGGGTGGTCAGGGCGCGGGCTGCGACGTGGTGGCCGCGTGCGGCGGGTAGCACCCAGTAGGAGATTTCGGCCTGCGCGTCGGGCAGGTGCAGTCGGCGGAGGCTGATCTGGCCGAGGACGGTGTCGCCGGTGGGGTCGGTGACGGCCCAGCCGGCTCCGGTCTCCTGCTGCCAGCGGTGTGGCCAGTGGGTGATCCAGGTGTGGGCTTCGGTGTCGGTCATGGTGCGGCAGTGCCACCGCTGGATGGCGGGGTCGGTGTAGGCGGCGACGACGGCGGGTCGGTCGGTGGTTCGCCAGGGGCGCAGGTGGAGGTGGTCGCCGGTCAGGTGGGGTTGTGGTTGTCGGGTGAGGGTGCCGGCGGGGATGGCGGGGGTGACGAGTCCGGGCACGGGTCACAGGCCGCCGGCGACGCGTAGGACGGTGCCGGTGGTGTAGGAGGCCTGGTCGGACAGGAGCCAGGTGACGGCGCCGGCGATCTCGTCGGGTTCGCCGGGGCGGCCCATGGGGATGCGGTCGGCGGCGCGGTCGGGGCGGTCGGGTACGCCGGAGATGGTGTGCAGGTCGGTGCGGACGATGCCGGGGGCGACGGCGTTGACGCGGATGCCGTGGGGGGCGAGTTCTTTGGCGAGGCCGATGGTGAGGGTGTCGGTGGCGGCTTTGGCGGCGGCGTAGTGGATGTATTCGCCGGGGCTGCCGAGGGTGGCGGCGGCGGAGGAGATGTTGACGATGGCGGAGCCGGTGGGCATGCGGCGGGCGGCCTGTTGGGCGCAGAGGATGTAGCCGATGAGGTTGACGTCGATGACGTGGCGTAGGTCGGTGAGGGTGAGGTCGGTGAAGGGTCCGATGGGGCTGGTGACGCCGGCGTTGTTGACCAGGCCGGTGATGGGGCCGAGGGTGGCGGCGGTGTCGAAGAGGTGGTGGACCTGGTCGGGGTCGGTGGTGTCGGCGGGTACGGCGATGGCGCGGCGGCCGGTGGCGTGGATGTCGGCGAGGGTCTGGTGGGCGGCGTGGGTGTCGCGGCGGTAGCAGAAGACGATGTCGTGTCCGGCGGTGGCGAGGTGGCGTGCGCAGGCGGCGCCGATGCCGCGGCTGCCGCCGGTCACCACGGTGACGGGGTTCATGTGGTGGTCCCTCTCCCCTGTGTCGTGTGGTGTTCACGGTAGTGGGCGGGGTGGGGG
>NZ_WVUH01000595.1 GCF_017614955.1 Micromonospora echinofusca | reverse complement strand
CCTCCACCCAGCCCCAGCCCTCGGCCGGGCCGTCCGCCCAACGCGCGTGCAGGCCACGCAGAATCGGGTCGGTGAGTCGACGGGACACGTACGCGTCGACCGCCGCCGCCCGGGCCAACGCACCGAGATCGTTGACGAAGCCGTCGCGTCCGTCCGGGAGCCGTCCGATGATGTCCCGGTAACCGACCGGCGGATCGGCGAGCGGATCGGCCGGGTCGACGGCGTCCCGGACGGCTGCCGCGTAGCTGCGCGCGTCCAGCAGGTACTCGACGATCCGTCGACCGACGCCGGCCCGGCGCAGAGTCGGCGAGACGATCCGGAGCACCTCCAGGCCCACCGCGTCGCAGACCGCCGACCGCATCCGGTCGGCGCGTTCCGCGCCGCCGGAACGACCGGTACCGGCGCCCTCCGGGTCCGACACCTCGACGGCGAAGACCGGCCGGCTGGTACGCCGGTCGCAGGCGACGAAGTCGTACCGGGTCCGGATGGCCGTGTTCCACTGGTTACCGGTCACCCCCGGGGGGCGGGCGTGCACCAACGCGCCGAGCGACTGATCGGGCAGCACCACCCAGTCGCCGCGCTCGAAACCCCGGCCGGGGATGCCACCGGCACCCGCCGGGCCGGACATCACCAGCGGACGCAGAAAGTCGCCCCTGCCGTTACCGGTTGCCGTCATCCTTACCTGTTCCGTCGTCCGTACGCCCCGCGCCGTCGCCGTCGGGCGTCTGCGGTCATGCTAGGAGTCCACACCGGCGACCCCGGTCGCCGGGTGCGCGTACCGGGCCACGGGTCGGCCGGCCCGATCTTCTAGGCTCGTCCGGTGCCCGACAGTGGATCCGCCGGCCGGCGGTTGACCAAGCGGATGCTGGTGGGCATCTCGCATGCGATGGAGCGCGCCGCGCTGGCCACCGCCGAGGACGGCCCGCTGGCGGTACTCGCCCTGTTCCAACGGATGCCCTACTTCGAACGGGAGCGCGAGTGCTACAGCCGGCTCGCCCGGCGGGCCGCGGTGACCGTCGTCGGTCTGGTCGCGGAGACCGCACCGGCGCTGCCGGCCGGCGCCTGGCCGGTACTGCTGGCCGCGGATGAGGACCTGGCCCGGGAGTGGACGGTGGTGGTGCTCACCCCGCGCTTCGGCGCGACCCTGGTGGCCCACGACCTGGCTCAGGTCGAGGCCGCCGGCACGCTGGAGAGCGGACGACTCTTCGACGGCTGGTGGTCGTTCCGCCGGGACGATGCGTTGCACGAGGCGGTCCGGCTCCGCGACCAGCTGACGGACCGGCTGCCCGCAACCGCCCTGACCGCACTCGACGTGGTGCTCACCCGGGTGCGGGAACTTCCGTCGACGCCCGGTGAATCCCGGGGCGACGATGCCTTCCGGCTGCTGGCCGGCAGTCTGGAGCGCGCGTACCGGACCAACGACCTGCTCCGTCGACAGGTGGCGGCGGCCACCGCCGCCACCACCGGGACCGAACCCGGGCTGACCGGTGAGCCGGCGGTTCGCCGGTGGAGTGGCGCCGGGGGCACCACCGCGTCGGGGGTGCTGCCGGTGGCGCTGGTCGGGGTACGCGTCGTCGAGCCGGGCGGTACGCCGGAGCGGTGGGGTCGGCGTGGTGCGGCCCGGGAGGCCCAGGCGGTACTCGGGGCGGTGACCGGTGTGCTGCGCCCGCAGGACCGGGCCGTCCGCCTGTCGGAGCAGGACTTCCTGCTGGTGTTGCCGGCGCTGACCGGTCCGGAAGCGGTCGGGTTGGCGTACCGGGTCCGCGACCGCCTGGGCGGACTGGTCAGTTCGTTCCCGTTCGTGGCGTACACCGCGCACTGCGCGGTGACCGTCACCCGAAAGCGTCCACTGCCGATGGAGGACGTGCGGCATGCGCTGGACTGGGTGGCGGAGCAGGGGATCGCCGTGGCGACCCTGCCCGCCGAGCCGGAACCGGCCGGAACCGCCGGGTGACGGTGTGACGCCGTGACGGCAGCCCGAAGGGCCGGCCCGTGGTGGGCCGGCCCTTCGTGGTGTTCGGATGTGTCAGGCGGAGTAGCCGCGGGTGGCGGTCCAGTCGGCCAGGTCCTTGGCGGTGATCCAGTAGGAGGCCTGGTCGGGGTTG
>NZ_WVUH01000594.1 GCF_017614955.1 Micromonospora echinofusca | reverse complement strand
CCGTCGCCCTCCTCCGGCCAGTGCGCCTCGGCGAGGACGACCAGCCCGTCGGGGGTGTTCACGCGGCACCGACCAGCAGCGCGGTGTTCGCGCCACCGAAGGCCGCGTTGAGGCTCAGCGCGTACGGCGTGCCGACCGGCCGGGGGGCGTCGACGACGACGTCCAGCGGGCAGGCGTCGTCGGCGCCGAGGAACCCGGCGTTGACCGGCAGCTTGCCGTGCCGCAGCGCCAGCACGGTGATGACCAGTTCGAGCAACGCCGACGCCTCCAGTGCGTGGCCGTGGATGGACTTGGTGGAGCTGACCGGGATCCGGTCGAGGGCCGGCCCCAGGGCCCGGCGCAGCGCCGCCGCCTCCGAGGCGTCGCTGTACGCGGTCCCGGTGGCGTTGGCGTTGACGTAGCCGACGTCGGTCGGCGCCAGTCCGGCCCGGCCGAGGGCGGCGGTGACCGCGCGGGCCAGTCCCGCCCCGGACGGGTCCGGCTGGCACGGGTGGTACCCGTCGCCGGCCCGCCCCCAGCCGACCAGCCGGGCGAGCGGGGCGTGCCCCCGGTCGTGCGCCGCCGCCGCGGACTCGACGACCACGGCGGCCACCCCGTCGCCGAGCAGCAGCCCCTTCCGACCGGTGCTGAACGGCCGGACCACCCCGTCGGTGGCCAGCGCCCGGCCCGCGTCGAAGAGGGCGTACTGGTCCGGCTCGACCAGGTAACCGGCGGCGACCACGAGGCGGTCCGCCCGCCCGGCGGCGACCAGGGCCGCCGCGTCGGCGACCGCGGTACCGGCCGAGACGCAGGCGGTGGTGTAGACCCGCCGTACCCCGGCCAGCCCGGCCCGCGCGGCCAACGCGGTGGCCAGCGCCGGTACCCCGGCACCCCCGTGCACCGCGAGCAGCAGGGCGGTACCGGCCCGCTGTCCGGCGGTGAGCCCGGCGGCGGCGCACGCCCCGTCGACCACGGCGGCGAGTTCGTCGGCGAGCGGCCCGACGGTGTCCAGGGTGGCGGCCACCCGGACCCGCCGGTCCGTGACGTCGAACCGGCGGACCGGGGTGAACGTCGCGGTGCCGGCGAGGGCCCCGGCGAGTTGCGCGTCGGCCTCCCGGCCGAGGGCACTGACCGCGGTCAGGCCGGCGATGACCACCGACGGCGGCTCAGCCATCGGCGGTGGCGGCCAGCGCCGCGCCGAGCACCTCCCGGGCGTCGTCGACGGTCCGGATCCGGGCCAACTGGTCGTCGGTGAGGTCGAGGTGCTGTCCGTAACGCTGCTCGACCTGGTGCACCAGCCAGGCCAGTTCCATCGATCCGACCCGCTCGGGCACGTCGGCCACCGGCCGGTCGGTCATCTCGGCCAGCATGGCGACCAGGTCGGCGTGCCGCAGCGGAGGGTGCGCCGTCATCAGGCCGCGCCGCCGGCGGCCTTGGCGACCCGCCCGGCCACCATCGCGGTGAACTCGCCGACCGTCATCAGCGCCAGCTTCTCCGACTCGTCGTCGGCGAACCGCAGGCCGTACCGGTCCTCCACCCGGGTCGCCAGGTCGGCCAGGGCCAGCGACTCCAGGTCGACACCGGCCGGGCCCAGGGTGGTGTCGTCGTCGATGTCGTCGACGTCGTAGTTCATGTCCTTCAGCGACTCGATGACGAACGCCCGAACGTCGTCGGTCATGGGTAACCTCTTTCCGTGAGCCCTCTACCGGGATCCGATCTGGACACCGTGTACGTCTGGGTCAGCGCCGGGAGCGGTACGCCGCAGGCGGTGGCCCGGCGACTGCTGGTGGCGGCGGGGGTGGCGCTGCTCGGTCGGCCGGCGGCGGAGGTCCGCACCGGTCACGCCCCGGGCGGGGCGCCGTGGCTGGTGGCCGGCACCGACGAGCGGCTGTGGGTCAGCGTCAGTCATGCGCCGGGGGTCGTCGCGGTGGCGGCCAGCCGCCACCTCCCGGTCGGGGTCGACGTCGAGCGCCCCTGCCGGGCGGCGGTGGCCGGTCTGGCCGGGCGATGGTTCCACCCGACGGAGGTCGACTGGCTGGACCGACGGCCCGAGGCCGACCGGTCCGGGGCGTTCCTGCTGCTCTGGACGGCCAAGGAGGCGCTCGGCAAGGCGCTCGGCACCGGCCTGGCCGGCGGCGGGCTCCGCCGCCGGGTACCTATC
>NZ_WVUH01000593.1 GCF_017614955.1 Micromonospora echinofusca | reverse complement strand
CGCCCAAAAGCAGTGGGGCAGACCTGAGCCTCTACGCCGTCCTGCGGCAACTGCAGTACCTACTCGCGACCTGGCTCGGGTTCTGCCCTCTCTGCCACCAACTCGTCCCAACCTAACAAAGCACTACTAGCAGCGCTGGGTTCCTGCGGGGGGACAGGCGACAGGTGGGTACGGCGCCCACCAGTAGCCCGGCGGTCAGCGGGTGGTGAATCCGCCGTCGATCGCGAGGGCCGCGCCGGTGATGAACGAGGCGTCGTCGCTCAGCAGGAACGCCACGAACGGGGCGATCTCCTCGGGCCGGGCGATGCGGTTCACCGGGTGCATCGCCGAGATCTGCGCGACCGCCTCGTCGCTGGTCAGCATCGAGGTGCGGGCCAGCGGCGTGTCGACCCCGCCGGTGGTGATGGCGTTGACCCGCACACCCTGTTCGGCCACTTCGAGTGCGGCGGCCCGGGTGAGGCCCACGACCGCGTGTTTGGCGGCGACGTACGGGGCGACGCCGGGTAGCGCGACGACTCCCATGTTGGAGGCGTTGTTGACGATCGCCCCACGGGTCTTGAGTACCTCCGGCATCTGGTGCTTGAGGCAGTTGAAGACGCTGGTGACGTTCTGGGTGATCTCAGCGTTCCAGTCGTCACCGTCGATGCTGTGCAGCGGGCCGGAGGCGTTGATGGAGCCGGCGTTGTTGAACGCCCCGTCCAGCCTGCCGAATTCGGAGAGTGCCGCCGCGACCAGTGCGGCGGCGTCGGCCTCGACGGAGACGTCGGCGGGAACGAAGAGCGCCCGGCCACCCGTGGCCCGGATGCTCTCGGCAGCCCCTTCACCGATGTCCTTACGACGGGCGCCGATGACGACGGCGGCGCCTTCCGACGCGAGTTGCCGCGCGACGGCGAGACCGATACCGGAGGAACCGCCGGTGACGACGAAAACCTTGGAGTCCAGACGGGAAGACATGGAAAGAACCTTTCGAGGAGAGGTGATACCGGGGTCGGCTGGGCCCGAAGCACGACCACCTCCATCAGCCTTCAGTACGACGGCAGCCGGGTCTGGCGTGTATCGGACCTCGCGTTGTGCCCGGTCACCCCGCCGGAAGCAGGCTGGATGCCGGGACGACGAGGCACCTGACAGCGACATGTCGGCCCGAGCACGAGACGCGTGAGGAGAACATCGACGGCTGCCGTCGCGTGGGGGAGCGCCGGACGCGAGGACATCCCCTGGCCGTCCACCCAACCGGCTCATGTGCCCTGGTGGTCGCGTCCACGGGGCACCCGGTTCACCATCCTGGTCCCCGTGCTCACCGAGACGAGTCGGCACGCCGGCCACGCCGACATCCTGCGCGAACAGCTCGAAGGCCTGACAGGGACAGCAGCCCGGCACACCAACGTCCGCGACGTGGCCTTCGGAGGAGGCCAGACACACCGCCCGTCGAGGTAGGCAACTGGTTCCACGTCCGCACCGACCCGGCGGACCCTCCGCTTCCTGGGCCCCGTCACCGGCGTACCGAAGGTGACGGGGCCCGGTTGCGAGTCAGCAGTACAGGTTGGCGCCAGCCGGAACCCCGAGCAGGCCGACGAACTGCTGGTACTTGGTCACGCGGCTCTGCACCTGGGCGGGGTTGCCGCCGTTGCATTCGATCGAGCCGTTGATGCTGCGGATGGTCTCGCCGAATCCGGCGCCGGTGACCATCGCGTTGTGGGCGGTCATGGTGCCGGGCCCGTTCTGGGTCATCCAGTACCAGATGGCGGTCTTCCAGGCCACCGCGGCGTCGTTCTGGACCAGCCAGGGGTTGGTCAGCAGGGGTAGCCCGAGGGCGTTGCCGGCGGCGTTGTAGTTGAAGTTCCAGCTCAGCTGGATCGGCCCGCGCCCGTAGTAGGCCGCCTGGCCGGCGGGGCAGCCGTAGGGTTGGCCGGCGTCGCAGTAGTGCGGGTAGTTCGCGGTGTTCTGCTCCACGATGTGGACGAGCCCGCCGGTCTCGTGGTGCACGTTCGCCAGGAAGGCCGCCGCCTCCTGCCGTTGCACCGTGGCGCTGCCGGTCTTGGTGAACGCGGGGTAGGCGCTGAGGGCGGCGACGAGGCCGGAGTACGTGTAGAAGGAGTTCCGGCTGGGGAACATCTGGTTGAACTGAGCCTCGGTGACCACGAAGTCGCCGGGGTTGGTGGG
>NZ_WVUH01000592.1 GCF_017614955.1 Micromonospora echinofusca | reverse complement strand
CAGGTGCCCTGCTACGACCCGGTGCTGGGCTGGTTCAACAGCGCCGACGGCTGCTACTACAAGCTCCAGGAGCCGCAGCCCGACGACCTGCCGGAGGGCAAGCAGGCCTACCTGCGCAGTTGCGGCGGGGCACAGGAGCCGGTCCTGCTGGACGGCCCGCCGCCCGGCTTCGGCGACCCGCCGGACCCGTACGAACTGGCCCGCATCGCGTTCGCCCGGCTGACCCTGGAGCCGCCGCACGTCGGGGTCGCGCCCCGTCGCCGCAACGGCCCCGGGCTGGTCGGACTGCCGGTCTGGATGTGGACCATCGGTGAGGACCGGACCCCGGATCCGGCCAGCGCCAGCGACCGGGGGCTGACCGTGACGATCACGGCGAAGGCGACCAAGACCGTCTGGGACCTGGGCAACGGCGAGAAGCGGACCTGCACCGGGGCGGGCACGCCGTACTCGACCAGTGGCGACCGGGCCGGGGATCGGTCGCCGGACTGCGGCTACGACGAGGGCTACCCGGAACCCGGGCGGTACACGATCGTCGCCACCACGCACTGGGTCGCCACCTGGCGCTCCAGCAGCGGTGAGAGCGGCGAGATCACCACCACCCGGACCAGCGGCCCGACGACGATCGAGATCGACGAACTACAGGTGGTGACGGAGTGACGGTGGCGACCACGCACAACGGCACGGGTCCGGGGCCGGTGGACGCCCCGGTCGTGCCCCCGAAGGTGGTCCGGCAACGCCGTACCCGTCCCGGACTGCTCGGGCTGGCGGTGCTGCTGATCGCCCTCGGTGGGCTCGGCGCCGCGTTCGCGGTCACCTCGGTCCGGGCCACCGGGAGCTACCTGGCGGTGGCCCGGCCGGTGCCGGTGGGTACCGCACTCACCACCGACGACCTGGTCAGCGTGCAGGTGGCCGGTGGTCAGGGTCTCAAGCCGGTACGCGCCGACCGGCTCAAGGAGGTGGTCGGCCTGCGCGCGGCGGTGGCCCTCACTCCCGGCACCCTGCTCACCATGGGCCAGCTCACCGACGCCCCGCTGCTCGGCCCCGGGCAGCAGCAGGTCGCCCTCGGGCTGAAGGCCAGCCAGGTCCCGGCCCGGAAGCTGTACCCGGGTGACCGGCTGCTGCTGGTCAGCACCCCGAAGCGGGGCGACGACAGCAAGGCCCCGAGTACCCGGTTCGAGGCCACCGTGATCGACACGAACGTCCCGGAGCGGGGCGACGTGGTGCTCTACCTGGCCCTGGCCAACCGCGACGTGCAGCCGGTGGTGGTGCTGGCGGCAGAGGACCGCATCGCGGTCGTACTCGTCTCGGCGGCCTGAGCATGGCGATCATCGCCCTCGTCGCGGCGAAGGGTTCCCCCGGTGTCACCACCACCGCGCTGGCCTGCACCCTCTCCTGGCACCACCGGATGATCCTCGCCGAGTGCGACCCGGCCGGCGGGTCGGTACTCGCCGGCTACCTGGGCGGCGCGCTCGACGGCCCCCGGGGCATCGGTGAGCTGGCCGTGGGTGAGCTGCGCGACGGCAACCTGGAGTCGGCGTTCTGGTCGCAGCTGGTCGACCTGGACGCGCCGAAACGGGAACGGCTGCTGCTGCCCGGGGTGGTCGACCCGGTGCAGGCCGGCAGTGTGGTACCGCTGTGGCAGCGGTTCGCCGACTTCTTCACCGACCTCGAACGGGGGCAGCCGGCGTACGACGTGCTCGTCGACTGTGGCCGGCTCCAGGTGGTCGGCCCGCCCTGGCCGATCCTGCGCGCGGCGGCCCTGGTGCTGGTGGTGACCGCCGCCCACCTGCCCGACCTGTCCAGCGCGCAGGCCACGGTCCGCGCCATCGAACGGGACTTCGCCGAGCACCGGGTACCCGGCGGCACGCTCCGGCTGCTCCTGGTCGGCGACGGGCACAGCCGTACCGAGGTCAGCCGGGCGCTGCGGCTGCCGGTGATCGCCCAACTGCCGCACGATCCGCGTACCGCCGAGGTGCTCAGCCACGGTGGGACCATCCGGGCCGGACGGCCGCTGATGCGCGCGGCCGGCGCCCTGGAGGTCCCGGTCCGTTCGGTGCTGGACCGGCGGCGGGCCCGACTGACCTGGCCGGCCGGCCAGGGGGTGATCCGCAATGCGCTTTGAGGCGGTCTCCCACGATCCCCGGGTGGTCCCGGGCGAGCCCCGGGTACCCGGCCACGACCCCCGGGTCCCCC
>NZ_WVUH01000591.1 GCF_017614955.1 Micromonospora echinofusca | reverse complement strand
CCTCAACCCCGCCCACCCCGACGAGGTCGTCAGCGAGTACGCCCAGGCCGACCGCGACACCGCCCGTGCGGCCGTCGAAGCCGCCCGCCGCGCCCAACCCGACTGGGCCCGCCGGCCCGTCGGACAGCGGATGGAGATCCTGGACCGGATCGGCAGCACCATCCTGGGCCGGACCGAGGAACTCGCGGTGCTGCTCGCCCGGGAAGAGGGCAAACTGCTCACCGAAGCACGCGGCGAGGTCACCCGTGCCGGACAGACCTTCCGGTACTACGCCCACCAGCTGTTACAACCTCAGGGCGAGGTCTACGCCTCCACCCGGTCCGGGGTACACGCCGAGGTCCGCCGTCGCCCGCTCGGCGTGGTCGGCGTCATCACCCCGTGGAACTACCCACTGGCGATCCCGGCCTGGAAGATCGCCCCCGCGCTCGCCTACGGCAACACGGTGGTACTGAAGCCCGCCGAACTGGTCACCGCCTCAGCCGGAGAACTCGCCCGGATCATCACCGCAGCCGGCCTGCCACCCGGCGTGTTCAACCTGGTGATGGGGGCCGGCCGGGTGGTCGGCGAGGAACTGCTGACCTCGACCGGGATCGACGGCATCTCGTTCACCGGCGGCACCACCACCGGCACCCACGTCGCCCACCAGTGCATCACCCACGGCAACAAGCGGTTCCAACTCGAAATGGGCGGCAAGAACCCGCTGGTGGTGCTCGACGACGCCGACCTGGCGGTGGCGGTGCGCTGTGCCCTGGACGGCAGCTTCTTCAGCACCGGCCAACGCTGCACCGCGTCCAGCCGACTCATCGTGCAGGCCGGCATCCACGACCGGTTCGTCGAAGCCCTCGCCACGGCGACCGGCGCGTTGCGGGTCGGCGACCCGCTCGACCCCGCCAGCCAACTGGGCCCGGTGGTCAGCCCCGAGCAACTGGCCCAGAACCTCGACTACGTCCGGATCGGCCGGACCGAGGGCGCGACCGTGGTCTCCGGCGGCACCCACCAACCCGACGACGGGCAGTTCATGCGGCCGACCCTCTTCGCCGGCGCCCGCAACGACATGCGACTGGCCCGGGAGGAGATCTTCGGCCCGGTGGCCTGCATCATCCGGGTCGACGACCCCGACGAGGCGATCGACGTCGCCAACGACACCGACTACGGGCTCTCCGCCGGCATCGTGACCACGTCGCTGTCGGCGGCCGAACGGTTCAAACGCGACGCGCGGGCCGGCATCGTCAACGTCAACCTTCCCACCGCCGGCACCGAACTGCACCTGCCCTTCGGCGGCACCGGTGCCTCCAACCACGGTCCCCGCGAGCAGGGCGGTTACGCCCGGGACTTCTACTCCGTACCCGTGACCTGCTACACCGGCTGGTGAGGACCGACGTGACCCCGACCATCCTGCTCACCGAACCCATCGCAGCGGCCGGTCTGGCCCTGCTGCGCGCAGCCGGCGACGTCCACATCGCCCACACCACCGATCCGGCCGCCCTGGCCGGGCCGCTCGCCGACGCGGACGCCCTGGTGGTGCGCTCCTCACCGGTGACCGCCGGCATGCTCGAAGCCGCCCCCCGGCTGCGGGTCGTCGGCCGGCACGGCGCCGGCCTGGACGGCATCGACCTGGCAGCGGCCGACCGCCTCGGCATCGCCGTGGTGGCCACCCCGGGAGCCAACGCCGAGAGCGTGGCCGAGTTCGTCATCCTGGCCGCCCTCACCCTCGCCCGAGGTACCCCGGCGGCGGTGGCCGCGCTGGCCCGGGGAGACTTCCCGGCCGGCCGGTCGCTGCCGTCGGCGGTCGTCGCGGCCGGGCTGACCGGGACCATGCTGACCGGGCGGACCCTCGGCGTGGTGGGGCTCGGCGCGATCGGCCGGGGCGTCGCCGCCCGCGCCCGGGCACTGGGCATGACCGTGGTCGGCTACGACGTCGCGGTCACCGCCGCACCCCCCGGCGTGCGCCTGGTCGAGCTGGACACCCTGCTGCGCACCGCCGACGTGGTGAGCCTGCACGTGCCCCAGACCCCGCAGACCACCGGACTGCTCGACGCCGCCGCCCTGACCCGGATGCGCCCGGACGCCCTGCTGGTCAACACCGCGCGCGCCGGGGTCGTCGACCACACCGCCGTGCTCGCCGCACTCGACGCCGGGCGGTTGCGCGGCTACGCGGTTGACGTCTTCGCCCCCGAACCACCCGACCCCGACGACCCGCTGCTGCAC
>NZ_WVUH01000590.1 GCF_017614955.1 Micromonospora echinofusca | reverse complement strand
GCGGGGCATCGTGCATAGAGGGGCCGGGCGTGTGAGGGGTGCGTCCGGCCCCTCCCCCGTGCGCGCTGCGCCGGGGGAGCCGGCCGATCCGCCCGGTGTTCCCGGTCCGGCCGCTCAGCTCACCGGCTGGCCGACGTGCTCCCGGACCCACTCCACGATCGACTGGGTGGTCGCCCCCGGGGTGAAGATCTTCGCCACCCCGAGCCGCTCCAGCTCGGGGATGTCGGCGTCCGGGATGATGCCGCCGCCGAACACGACGATGTCCTTGGCGTCCCGCTCGCCGAGCAGCTCGATGACCCGCCGGAAGAGGGTCATGTGGGCCCCGGAGAGTACGGAGAGACCGACCGCGTCGGCGTCCTCCTGGATCGCGGCCTCCACGATCTGCTCGGGCGTCTGGTGCAGCCCGGTGTAGATGACCTCCATACCGGCGTCGCGCAGTGCCCGGGCGACCACCTTCGCGCCACGGTCGTGACCGTCCAGGCCCGGCTTGGCGACGACGATCCGAGTTCGAAAGCTCATCAGCGCAACACCTCTCCAGGGCATCCGCGGGAAAACCTGAACGAACGGTAACCCGACCCCACCGGCTCCGGGAATCCGGGCGGCCCTCCGGTCGACCGATGATGACCCGGGATCGTCCGGTCGGACACCCCTATCCCTGACGGTTCGTACCGACTTTCGTGACGGACGGCTACTAACGAGCTCATCATAGAAAGGTCACGAAATCTGGCATTCCATGACGGACAGTCGCACATCGCTGCGCCGAACTGGCGCTGCGGCTTGTGACCAGAGTGGCTGTTGGCTACCGTGTGCACGGTTGTCACCTGGTCCACAGCCGGACGACAACCCGGCCAGCGAGCGTCAACCCGGAGTTCACCGGGCCGCTCCGGCCGCTCGGTGACCCGACAACGGAGGGTGTGCGTGCGCCAGCGCCTGTCGTCTGAGCCCGATAGATATCGCGGCCGCCGCCGTGTACCCACCCCACCCCGCAGCCGCTACGCGGCCGTCGTCACCACCGCCTTCGTCGGCGCCGGCCTGGTCGCGTTGGGTGCCAGCGCGATGCCGGACGCCAAGGAGGTCAGCCCCGCCGCCCTGGCCGACCTGGAGCAGGCCTCCGCGGCCAGCCAGGATGCCAGCACACGGGCAGCGGACGCCGAGCGCGCCTCCCGGGCCACGGACCGGGGCGAGGCCGGCACGATGGTCGCCGAGGCGGACGTCTGGCAGCTCCCGCTTGAGGACTACGAGTTCAACACCCCGTACGGCATGAAGTGGGGGAAGCTGCACACCGGCATCGACCTGGTCGCGCCGGAGGGCACCCCGTACGTCGCCGTCCACTCGGGGAAGGTGACCACGGCCGGCTGGTTCGGCGGGTACGGCTACACGGTGATCGTCCAGCACCCGGACGGCAGCGAGGCGATCTACGGCCACTCGGCCGAGCTCAACGTGAAGGTGGGCCAGGAGGTCAAGGCGGGCGACCAGCTCGGCCTGGTCGGCAACACCGGCCACTCCTACGGCTCCCACCTGCACCTGGAGGTGCATGTCAACGGGCAGCCGCTGGACCCGATCCCGTGGTTGCAGGACCGTGGAGTGGACATCAAGCTCCAGGTGGAGTCAATCTACACCGAGGTAGCCGCGTCCTAACCCTGCGTGTCGTCCGGAGACCGCCCGATTCCCTCGGATCGGGCGGTTTTTTGGTGCCCGCCGCCGGGCGAAGTTCTGTAGGTCACATCGGCCACTGTGTGCGGCATCACAGCGCACCAAGATCGCTTACCGGTTGGTAACAGGTCAAACCCGGTCATAGACCGATCGCCGGTCGGCGGACCGTCCCCGCCGACCCGTACCCGTAGCCCTCCGCAGCCGTCGGCCTGACCACTATTTCCCAGGTCAGTGCCCCTCGAATGCGAAGGTCCCCCGTTGCAGGAAGACAGCTACACCGCGAACGAGAACACCACCGACAGCATCGACGTGGTCCGCCACCGGCGGCCCAGCCGGTTCCCCGGGCGGGGTCGGTACCTGGTCCTCGGTGCCGTGGCCCTGATCGGTCTCGGCGTGGCCGGGGTCTCGGCGGTCACCGCCGGATCGGACGACGACGCGCCGGAGCCGGCCGCCGTGTCCCTCGACGAACAGTCCCGCGCCGAGGCCGCCGCCCGCGCCGACCGCGCCGACCGGGAGGCCGGTCCCGGCCCCTCGGCGACGGTGTCCACCCCGCCGGTACCGGTCAGCCCGAGCC
>NZ_WVUH01000058.1 GCF_017614955.1 Micromonospora echinofusca | reverse complement strand
GCCTCCAGCGACCAGATGGCCCTCGGCGTCTACGAGGCGGTCCGCAAGCGTGGCCTGCGGGTACCCGACGACGTCAGCGTGGTCGGCTTCGACGACCTGCCCGAGGTCCGGTGGTGCTCCCCGCCGCTGACCACGGTCCGTCAGCCACTGGCCGAGATGGGGATGCTGGCCGCGCGTACCGTGCTGCGGCTGGCCCACGGCGAGAAGATCGAAAGCCCACGGGTCGAACTCGCCACCGAGCTCGTCGTCCGGGACAGCGTCGGGCCACCCCGGCACCGGTGACCGCCGTCGGCTGACGTCGGGGGACCATGGGCGGGTGCACATCGAACCGGTCGACCCCGCCCCCGGTCCGACGTTCTCCTGGGCCACCCTGCGCCAGCGCTGGCAGGATCTCACCTTCCTGCACTGGGCGGTCGCCCCGGAGACCGTCGCCCCGCTGCTGCCCGCCGGCACCCGGCCGGACACCCTGGACGGGGTCACCTACGTCGGGCTGATCGGTTTCCGGATGGTCGGACTGGGTCTCGGGCGGGGGCCGGGCGTGCCGTACCTCGGTACCTTCTGGGAGACCAACGTCCGGCTCTACTCGGTCGACGACACCGGCCGCCGGGCTGTGGTGTTCCGCTCCCTCGACGCGTCCCGGCTGGTGCCGGTGCTGGTCGCCCGGCTGACCCTCGGGCTGCCGTACCTGTGGTCGGCGATGCGGGTGGACCGGGTCGGCGACCGGTTCACCTACCGCTGCCGGCGGCGCTGGCCCGGCCCGGCCGGTACGACCAGCCGGATGGTGGTCCGGGTCGGCGCGCCGATCGCCGAACCGACCCCGCTGGACCATTTCGTCACCGCCCGCTGGGGCCTGCACACCCGGGCGTACGGTCGCACCCTGTACCTGCCGAACTGGCATCCCCGCTGGCCCCTGCACCGGGCCGAACTGCTGCACCTGGACGACGGGCTGGTCGCCGCCGCCGGACTGCCGGCGGTGACCGGGGCACCGGTGAGCGTGGTGTACTCGCCCGGCGTGCCGGTCCGGTTCGGCCCACCGGTCGACGTGCGCCGGCCCGGCTGACCGAGCCCACCGGTCGACGTGCGCCGGCCCGGGGCTGACGGCCCGCCCACCGCGCTGAGGTGCTCTTCCGTCGGCCCGATCATGGATGGGAGACTGAACCGTGTTGAGCGACCACATCGGCCGGTGCCCCGTCGGACGGGCGCTGCCGTGAGCACCGACCACTGGGATGTCGTCGTGGTCGGCGGCCGGATCGCCGGGGCCTCCACCGCCTGGGCGCTCGCCCCGTACGCGGAGCGGATCCTCGTCGTGGACGCCTCCCGGGCCACCGCGTTCTGGCCGCAACAGTCCACCTGGGACCGTACCGGCAACCTCGCCTGGGCCGAGCTGGATCTCCTGGACACGGTGCTGGCCTGCGGCGCTCCGCGCACCTACGGCGACACCCAGCGCATCGGCGACGAGGTCGTCGAGCGGGTGTACCCGCTGGAGGACGGGTACTCGTACCGGATGAGCGTGGCCCGGGAGGTGCTGGACCCGGCACTGCTCGCCGCCGCGCAGAGCCGGGGCAACGTCACCGTCTGGCGTCCGGCCCAGGTGCGCGACGTCACGACCGACGCGGGCCGGGTACGCGGGGTGACCGTCCGGCACGCCGGAGTCGACCGGGAGGTCACCTGCGACCTGCTCGTCCTCGCCGACGGCCGGTTGTCCCGCAACGTGCAGCGGGTCGGCGCGACCGCGTACCAGGTGATCGAGTCACCCTGGTTCGCGCTACTCGCCTACTACGAGAACCTGCCCCTGCCGACCGACCGGTCGTACTTCTCGTTGCAGGACCGCAGCGTGCTCATCTGCACCCCGTGCGGCGACAAGCAGTGGTGTATCGCCCTCGACCTGCACCAGAGCCTGATCGACGCCACCGGCCGGCACCCGGCGCGGTCGTACGACCGGATGGTGCGTGACGACCCGCACCTGGGCCCGGCCGTGGCCGCCGGCCGGCGTACCACCACGGTCGGCGGTGCCGGCCGGATGCGGATGCTGCGCCGGCCGATGAGCGGGCCGGGTTGGTGCCTGGTCGGCGACGCCGGTTACCACCTGGACCCGGTGACCGCGCAGGGGACCCGGGCCGCCCTGGTCACCGCCCGGATCCTGCGCGACCGGATCGCCGCCGCCGGCCGGATCGCGGGCGCCGACCTCACCGGTCTGACCGCCGAGCGGGACGCCGCCCTGGCGGAGGACTGGGCGTACACCGCGCAGATCGTGGCGCCGGGCTAGGGCCGACAGCCGGCACTGCGGCAGGGGCGGCATATGCATCGAAGGATGGCGATCTTCTGGAGGTGCGTGTGATAGTGGGGCGCCATCCGCCCGACTCGGGCCCACGACCGGCCCGTCGCCGGGCGGTCCCGGGAAGTCCCAGAGGAGGAAGCGTGCGGTTCAGCGCACCGGACCTGTCCGGTCAATGTCCTGATGGATCCCCGCGAACGTGGTGGCGGACGCTGGCCCGAGTGCTGGCGCTCGTGCTGGTCGTCCTCGGGACCCTGCCGGTGACCGGGAACCGGGCGGCCCACGCCACCGTACCCCTGCTCACGACGGCGCAACGGCAGGCCTACCTGAACTACTACGCGCCGGTGATCTTCAAGCGGGCCAACGAGGACAACGGTCAGGACGGCCGCGACTGGCTGACGAACTACGACTTCGACCAGGACCGCAACTTCGCGACGAACCGGTACCACTGGCTGGAGAGCGAGCACTACGTTGCCGCGTCGGCGGCGAACGCGACGACCAGCCCGTACGCCGCGTGGCGGATCCGCCCGACGCTCTACACCTCGCTGGTCGAGTACGCGAGCGGCACCACCAAGTCGCTGGTGCTGCTCTACCACGTGTACAACGCGGCGGACAAGGAAGGCGCCGCCATCCACGACTGGGAGCGGATCGAGCTCGTCGTGCGCAACGTCACCGGCACCCCGGGGGCGACCGGTGAGTACGTGAACAACTCGACCATCACCCACCACCACGAGCACATCATCCGCAAGCGCGGTGACTCCGGATTCAACTTCATGAACACCGCCACCGGCCGGCACCTGATGGTCTGGCAGGCCGACGAGGCCGGCAGCGTCCTGGCCACGCACGCACACGAACTGCGGTACGTCAACGACACCTACAGCTCGCTCGTCAGCCAACCCGTCACCGACAACGCCGAGGTGGAGATCAGCGGCAAGGACGAGAACAAGAACGTGCACTACGTCTTCGTCCCGCAGGCGTCGTCGGCCACGGTCACCGCCTGGGGCGCGAAGCCGCTGACCTTCGCCAATGCCTCGACGCTGATCGGCGGGCACGACAACGAGCACACCGTCGACTGGTACCAGGCCAAGCGGATCACGTACGAGCTGCAGGACATCGCGGACATCATTCCGACCCACTGGGCGGGCAACCCGGCCTGGTCCACGCACTGGCTGTCGTCCGCGTCGGACGACGTCGAGTTGGAGTCGCCGGTGGTCGACGAGACCGGTGCGGTGGAGGTGGGCGCCGGGCGTCAGCGCTTCTACAGCAAGTCCCGCGACAACGGTGCATCGGACCTGACCGACGACCGTGAAGGGATCATCCACAAGGACTGGCTCTACGGCGTGTACTCCGCCGAGGCGGACGAGGACATCGAGGGCTCGTCCGACCACTTCCCGGCGTTCGAGGGGACCGGCACCGACAGTTACGGCTGGACCCGGCAGATGGCCAGTGGACGCCACGACTCGCCCGACGCGTACTGGTGGCAGCACGACCTCTTCGTCCACGACGGGACGGTCGACACCGCCAGCAGCAGGGAGAACGGCGAGTGGCTGCGCGGTGCCTGGTACACCGCCGCCAACGGCGGGTTCGACGGGCGATGGGTGCAGCTCTTCGACGACCGTCCAGGGCTCGAGCCGAGCATCCCCTGACACGTCGCCGCACCGGACCGCCGCCCGGACCGACGGCGGCCCGGTGCGGGTGTGGGACGGACCGGTCCGGGACCGGCGGCTACGCGACCGGTCGGCTGCCGTTGATGGTGACCCGCTGCCCGTACCGGGAGTGCGGGTAGTAGTCCCACACCGCGTGGTGCTGGGTGCAGCGGTTGTCCCAGAACACCAGCGTGTTCGGCGTCCAGCGGACCCGGCAGCTCAGGATGGGCTGGTTGGCGACCAGGTGGAACAGCATGTCCAGCAGGGCCCGGCTCTCGTGCCGGGACAGCTGCACGATGTGCGAGGTGAAACCGGCGTTGACGAAGAGCAGCTTACGGCCGGTTTCCGGGTGGCGTACCACCACCGGATGCTCGCTCTTCGGGATCACGTACTCCGGTGGCGGGGTGTAACCCTGCCACGGGATCAGTCCGTCGTGGATCGCGGTCAGGCCGTCGAGGAAGCTCCGCATCGACGGGGACAGCATCTCGTAGGCCAGGTGCATGTTGGCCCACAGGGTGTCCCCGCCGGAGCCGATCTCCGGGGTGCGGGTGACGTAGAGCATCGAGCCCAGGGACGGCTCGGCGTCCGCCGTACCGTCGCAGTGCCAGTCCTCCCCGGCGACGAACCGTGACTCCCGGTTGGCGCTGATCTCCAGGATGGCCGGGTCCCCGCCGTCCAGGTCGGCGAGGGGTTGCAGGCGTAGTTCGCCGAAGTAGCCGGCGAACCGCTTGTGGTCGGTGGCGGAGAGCACCTGGTCGCGGAAGACCAGCACGTGGTGGGTGAGGAAGGCGCGCCGGATCTCGGCGAGCTGCCGGTCGTCCAGTTCGGTGGACAGGTCGAGGCCGGTGATCTCCGCACCGATGACCGGGGACAGCGGCCGGGCCTCGAACGTGTCGTACTTCTCCGGCGGACGGGTGGTCAACCGTTCGACGGCGGCCAGTACGTGCTCTTCCATCTCGTTCCTTTCGGCGGTGGTGGTTCACAGTCCCCGGGCCAGCAGGTCGGCCAGGATCAGCCGGCCGAAGGCGAGGTTGCCGTGGATCGGGTCGTTCGGCTCGCACAGCGCGGCGCGTTGCCGGCCCGTCCCGTCGGTGGCCCGGGCGCGCAGGTCGACGACCTCGACACCGAGGTCGTCGAGGGCGCGCCGGACGGTCTCCTGGGCCGCCAGGAAGACCGCCCCGTCGGACATGCCCGGTACCCGTTGCGGCGGCAGCACCGCGAGGACCCGCAGGCCCAGGTCGAGGCTGTGGCGGTAGAACGCCAGCGCGTCCCGGGCCATGGCGCGGACGATGTCGTCGAAGAGCCGGCTGGCCAGGAAACCCGGCAGGAAGTCGCCGTCGCCGGCCCGGTAGATCCGCCAGTTCTCGGTGACGGCGAAGAAGTGCACGCTGAGACCGAAGGTGCACACCAGCGGGATCCGGAGCCCGGCGAGGTCGTCCACCGCCAACTCGGCCAGGAAACCCCGGTACCGGCCGTCCGCCTCGGCGTCACGGAACGTGAGGCCGTCCGGGCCCACGTCGAAGAAGTCGGCGTTGAAGTCCCGGCCCGAGCCGATCGGACCGCCGACGAACGGTACCCCGGCCGCCTTCGCCGCCCGGCCCACCGGCCCGGCGTGCGAGTCGCCCAGCAGCAGGAACCTAGCCGGCGCGGTAGTAGTCGAGGACGGCGTCGTCACAGAGCAGGTCACCTCCGTCGCGGGTACCCGCCGGTGCGGTCGCGCTGCCGGCGGCGGAACGGTCGGTCGGTGCCCCGGCGGCAGCGGACGCCGGCAGCCCGGCCGGCCGGCCGTCGAGGGCGGCGAAGAAGTGCCGCATCACGTACGCGACCCCCTCGGGGGTCACGGTGCGCAGGTTCGGCGCGAAGAAGACCCCCCGGGACGGCACCCCGGTGATCAGCTCGTACGAGGGGAAGTAGTCGACGTGTGCGTGTTCCTGGGCCAGCTGACCCGCCGCGGCCCGCAGCACCGACTTCGAGTAGGTGGTGGCGGCGAGCGCGTGTTCCCCGGTGGCGGTCGCGGTGAGCGGTACCGGGGACACGGTCAGCAGCACGGTCAACCCCGGGTTGACGGCGCGGAGCAGCGCGACGGCGGCGGAGAGGTCGGCGTGCACCTCGGCGACGGTGGCGTTGCGGAAGACGTGCCGGTCGGGGTCGAAGGTGCCGCGTACCGTGCCCGGACAGACCGGGAACACGGTGCCGGTGGCCCGGTCCCACCACGCCTCGGTCAGGCCGAGGGTGAAGATCAGGCAGCCCGCCCCGGCGATGCCGTCCCGGATCGCGGCCAGGGTGACCGCCCGCGCGGCCATCGTCGCCTCGACCGAGTCGTGACCGTCGGGTTCGACCGCCGGGCGGTACGGGTCGAACCACCGGCCGTCGGTGTGCCACACCTCGTCGGGGGCGTCGACCCCGTCCAACGCCCAGGTCAGCCACTGCCGCAGCCCGGCGGCGGTGTAGATGTTGCCGGTCCGGAACGAGAACGTGCCGTAGTGGCGGGCGGCGCGTTCCGCCCCGGTCAGCCCCGGTGGCGGCAGTTCGACCTCGTGCCAGTTCCACCCGTGGTCGAGCAGCGCCGGACCGAGGTGCCGGGCGAAGCAGGAGCCGGCGGTGAGGACCGAGGCGTCGGGGTCGAGGGGGAACGCGGGCGTCCACAGGTCACCGAGGGTCGACAGGTCCGCCCCGGCCACGGCGGACCGCCAGAACGACCGGGCCGGCAACGACCGGTACGGGTTCACCGGGTCACCGGGGGATCGGTGGCCAGCCCGGCCGCCAGCAGCGCGGTGATGGTGGCCTGGTGGGGGAAGAGGAAGAAGTGGTCGCCGGGGAAGACGTGCCGCTGCACCGGTCGGCTGCTCTCCTGCGACCAGCCGGCCACCCGGGCGGGCTCCACGTGCGGGTCCCGGTCGGCGAGCAGGACGTGGACGGGCAGGTCCAGGGGCGCCCCCGGCCGGTAGGTGTAGCACTCGTCCAGCGCGAAGTCGGCCCGCAGGCCGGGCAGCAGCAGGGCCATCATCTCCGGGTCGTCCAGCAGTTCGGTGGGGGTACCGCCGTAGTCGCGCAGCGCCTCGATCAGCTCCGCGTCGGGCAGGTCGTGCAGCACCTGCCGGACCGACCGGGTACGCGGCCCCTCCGCCCCGGCGACCCAGAGGCCGCGCGGGCCGGGCCGGCCGTCGCGGTGCAGGGCACGCGCCACCTCGAAGGCCACGAGCGCGCCGAGGCTGTGCCCGAAGAGGGCGTACGGTCGGTCCGTGTACCCGGCCATCGCCCCGGTCAGCTCGCCGACCAACTCGTCCAGGTCGGACAGGGGCGGCTCGAACAGCCGGGCGCCCCGACCGGGTAGCTGGGCCACCCACAGCTCGACGTCGGGGCCGAGCAGCGCCTGCCAGGGCAGGAACGCGGCGGCGTTACCGCCCGCGAACGGGAAACAGAACAGCCGTACCGGGGCCGCCGACTCCGACGCCCGGCAGAACCACAGGGGATCGCTCACAGGTGTGCCTCTTCGTTGATGGTCGCGGCCACCGTCCGGGCGTGTTCCGGGCGGACGATGCCGTAGTGCGTGGTGTCGACCAGGTGCCAGGCCACCGGTCCGGGCAGGTGTGCCTGCCACCGTCGGGCCTGCTGCTGCGGCGTACCGAGTGCCGGCAGGCCGGCGGTCGGGCGGCCCGCCAGCCACAGCCGGGTGGGCGTACCGGCCAGCCGGGGCAGGGTGTGCGGCACCATGCTGGCCAGGTTCGCCCGGCAGCAGCGGGCGAGCGCCTCCGCGTACGCCCGGGCCGCCGGTCCCGCCCCGGTCGCCGCCCCCAGTTCGTGCGCGAAGAGCACGTCGAGCCGTTCGTCGTCGTACGCCTGGAAGACCGGCCCGGCACCCGGTGGCGGCGGGTCGAGCAGGTAGAGCCCGTCCACCGGTCGGCCGGTCTGCTCGGCACGCGCTGCCATGGTCAGCGCCACCCAGGCGCCGAAGGACCACCCGGCGAGCCGCCAGCGCCACTCCGGTGGCGGGAAACGGTCCCGCAGCGCGGCGTGGTACCGCTCGGCCCGCTCCGCCAGTGACCAGGCCGGCTGCCCGGGCTGCGCCAGCGCCGGGTCGGCGACGAGACAGACGGTCAGCGCGGGGTCGAGAGCCGACACCAGGGACCGGTACGCCCCGATGTCCCCGCCGACCGGGTGGACCAGGCAGAGCACGGACCGGCCGGTGCCCGGTTGCCAGATCTCCAGCGGCACGGTCGGTGTCGTGGCACCGGTGTGCCGGCCGGGGCCCGTCACCCGGGCCGGTCCACCGAGCAGGGTGAGTACCTCGGTCAGGCTCACCCGGTGGCTGAGCTGGCCGAGGCCGAGGTCGACCCCGAAGCGTTCCCGCACCTCGTCGATCAGGTTCAGCAGGAGCAGGGAATCGGCGCCCAGGTCGTAGAGGGAGGCGTCCGGGTCGAGCCGGTCGAGGTCCAACCAGTGGCACAGCCATTCGGTGAGCTGGTCGGCGGCCGGGGCCGCCACCACGGTGGACGGTCCGGCGTCCGCCACCCCGGGCACCGACGTCGCCGGTGCCGACGCCCCGGCGGGTGACGGGACCGGCCCGCCGGGCGGTGGCGCGTAGAACTCCCGGGCCCGGCCCGGCCCGGTGGTGCAGACCAGCAGGTGCGGCAGGCGCAGCCGCAGGGCCTGCGCGAAGAGTCGTCGTCCCTCGGCCACGGACAGGCCGACGGCCAGGTGGGCCCGGTGCCGGGCGTCGGTGGGCAGGGCGGCCAGGGCGAGACCGGCCTCCCGCCAGACGTCCCAGTCGACGACGATCCGCAGCGTGGTCCCGACCGCGCCCGCGTCCCGTGCCGTGGGTCCGTCGGGGTCCGGGTGGCGCGCCGTGGTCCTGTCCGGGGCCGGACGGTACCGGGCGAAGCTGTCCAGCAGGCCGTTGGTGGCCGCGTAGTCGAGCTGGCCGACCCCGCCGAGCTGCGCCGACATGGACGAGCAGTAGACCACGAACGCCGGCCGGTGGTGCTCGACCAGCCGCTCCACGAGCAGGGCACCGCCCGTCCGACCCGCCGTGGCCCGGCGCGCCGCCGCCGCGTCCCGCCGGGTGGCCAACCCGCCGGCCGCGACCCCGGCGGTGTGCACGATCCCATCGATCCGTGCGGCGTACCCGTCGAGCCGGGCCACCAGGGCGTCGGGGTCGCCGTCGGCCAGGTCCGCCTCGACGACGTCGACCCGGTCGGCCCACCGGGCCAGTTCGGCCGGCAGCCGTCCCCGCCGCGCCAGCAGGACCACCCGGCAGTCGTGCTGCTCCAACAGCCAGGACGCGATGCTCCGCCCGATACCGCCGGTGCCGCCGAGGACCAGGTACACGGCCGGTCCGGTCGGTGCCGCCGGAGTCACCGGTGGCGTCGGCGGGTCCGGCACGGCCGGCGGGCGTACCGGCAGCAGGGCCTGCTCCCACCAGTAGCCGTGCCGCAGGGCGAGCCGTCGGGGTGGCACCGGCTCCGCCAGCAGCGCCGACACCGCCGCCGCCCAGTCCACCGGATCGCGGCCCGGCAGGTCCAGCCAGTGGCTGTCGACGGCGGTCTCCTGGGGTGTCACCTCGCAGACCCCGGCCAGCAGGCCCAACTCGGGTCGGTCCACCGCACCGTCCACCGGTTGGGCGTCGTACGACAGCCACCAGGTCCGCAACCGGACCGGACCGGGCCGGTCGGCCACCGCCGTCAGCAGGGCCGCCGGTGCGTCGACGCAGGCCCGGTAGGCGTCCGCCACGGTGTCCGCCCCGACCGGCCCGGCGACGGCCAGGGGCAGGGCGTGCAGCCAGTCGACGTCCCCGTGCCCGCTGTCGGTCAGCGCGTCGAGCAGCCGGCCCAGCGAGCCGGGGTCCGCCGGGTCCACCTGGTAGCGGTCCGGCCCGACCGGGGCGAACCGGTCGGCGGCGGTCACGGTGACCACCCGGTCGTGGGTCGCGGCGAAGGCACGCACCACGTTTGGGGGGAGCGGGTCGGCCGCCAGCACCACCAGCGTCGCCGGCCGGGGGGAGCCGACCACCGCGCCGGCATGGCGCCACCGTACCCAGTGCGGCTGGTACAGCCACTCGGCCTCGGGCAGCCGGGCCGGCCACCGCCGGTCGTCCGACGCGACCACACCGGCCGTCCCGGCGGCGGGCGCCGTTGTCGGGGCCGGGGGCGTGGCCCGGACGAAGTCGTAGTCGGCCAGCGTGAAGGCCGGTGGGGGGAGGTCCCAGGGCGGCTGCGCCGACCCGGCCGGCCACCGGAGGGTCCGCCCGGCCAGCCAGGCGGCGACCAGCTCCGCCGGTACCGTCGCGGCGTACCCAGCCGACGGTTGCTGCCCGCCGGTGACGTCGACCGGGGTCGGCCCCACCGGGGTGACCTCGACCGGGGTCACGGTGCGCAGCCAGGCCACGGCGGCGTCCGCGTCGGCGCACACGGCGGCGGCCCGCCAACGGCCCGGCGGCCGGCCGGCCTGGAGATGGCGTACCACCTGCCGGTAGGCGCCCGGCCGGACCGTCAGGTAGTCGGCGATCCGCTCGGCGTCGGCGCGCAACCCGGCCGCGCTGCTGCTCGCCAACAGCACCACGGGTACGTCGGGCAGCGCCGACCGCGCCGACCCGGTGGCCGCCGGTCCGGTACCGGAGTCGAGGACCAGGTGCGCGTTGGTACCCCCGATGCCGAAGCTGCTCACCGCCGCCACCCTCGGCTGCCCGACCGGCCAGGGCCGGGCCTTCGTCGGGACGTAGAACGGCGTCGGGTCGTCGCCGAGCCGTGGGTTGAGCCGCCGGAAGTCGACGGTCGGCGGGATCAGCCCATGGTGGACGGCGAGGACGGCACGAACCAGTCCGACCACCCCGGCCGCCGCGCCGAGGTGCCCGAGCTGGCTCTTCACCGAGGTCAGCGCGCAGCGGGCGGACTCGGTCAGGTCGTACGCCTGACGCAGCGCGGCGACCTCGACCGGATCACCCAACTCGGTACCGGTGCCGTGTGCCTCGACGTAACCCAGGTCGGCGCTGGTGTGCCCGCTGCGGGCCAACGCCGCCCGGATCACCTCGCGCTGGCCCGCGATCGACGGCGCGGTGTACCCGAGCTTGTCGGCGCCGTCGTTGTTGACGGCCGAACCGGTGATCACCGCGTACACGGTGTCACCGTCGCGCCGGGCCAGCCGCAGCGGCTTCAGCACCACCACACCCACCCCGCTGGCACCGATCGTGCCGTTGGCGTCGTCGCTGAACGACCGGCAGTGCCCGTCCGGGGAGAAGATGTGCTGCGGCCGGTACCGGTAGCCGTCGCGCAGCAGCGGGTCCACCAGTACGCCGCCGACCAGCATGACGTCGCTCTCGCCGCCGCGCAGCAGACCGGCGGCGACGTGCACCGCGACCAGCGAACTCGAACAGGCCGACTGCACGGTGAACGCCGGTCCGGTCAGCCCCAGGTGGTACGCCACCTTCGTGGCGAGGAAGTCCTTGTCGTGGTGCAGCGCCAACTGGAAGGCGTCCGGCAGCCGGGCCGGGTCGCCCTCGCGCAGCATCGCCTGGAAGTAGGTGTTCTCCCCACAACTGGCGAGCAGGCCCACCCGCTGGCCGGCGGGGTCGGCGATGCCGGCGTGCGCCAACGCCTCCACACAGCTCATCAGCAGGTGACGCTGCTGCGGGTCCATCAGCCGCGCGTCGGAACGACTGATGCCGAAGTGCTCCGGATCGAAGGCGAGCAGCCCGGCCAGTTGGCTGCGCGCACCGACCAGGCCGTCGGCGGCGTCGAAGTGCTCGACGCCCCGCTCGCCGGCCTCCACCATGGCCCAGAAGGTGGCCAGGTCGGTCGCGCCGGGCAGCCGCACGGCCATCCCCACCACGGCCACCGGGTCGTCCGCCGGGTCGGGCCCGGTCCGCTGCGCGGTCGTCGACTGCTGGCCGGGTGCCGGCTGCTGCCCGGGTACCGGCGACCGGGTCTCCAGGAAACGGGCCAGGCGGCGGATGGTGACGTGCTCGAAGAGGTCGGGCACGGTCAGCGGCAGGCCCTCGGCGGTACAGCGCAGGTGGAAGCGCATCAGGCCGAGGCTGCCCGCGCCGCTGTCGAAGAAGCGTTGCTCGGGTCCGACGGGTACCCCGACGACCTCCTCGAAGAGCCCGGCCAGTCGTGCCTCCAGCGGGGACAGCGCGGGTGCCGGTCCGGTCGGGTGCGGACGTGCCTCGCCACCCGGCGCGGTCAACGCCCGACGCCGGTCCAGTTTTCCGCTCGCGGTACGGGGCAGCTCCGCCAGCCACCGGAAACGGTCCACCCGGACATGGCCGGGCAGGAGTCGGGCGAGGTGCCCGACCAGTTCCGCCGGGGCCGGGGGCGGATCGGTCCGGGACTCAAGACAGGCGACCAGGTGCCCGTCGTCGAGGACCACCACGGCGTTGACGACCGCCGGGTGACGCAGCAGTGCCACCTCGACCTGGCCCAGCTCCAGCCGGTGCCCGCTGACCTTGACCTGCTGGTCGTCGCGGCCCAGGTAGTGCAGCAGACCGTCGTGGTCGAACCGGGCCCGGTCGCCGCTGCGGAAGAACCAGCCGAGGCCGGGCAGCTCCACGAAGCGGACCCGGTTGTGCGCCGGGTCGCCGAGATAGCAGGGCGTGACCAGGTCGCCGCCGATCAGCAGCTGCCCCGGGCAGTCCGGCGGCACCACCTCGTCGGCGTCGTCGACGACCCGCAGCAGCATGTTGGCGATCGGGTGGCCGATCGCCGGGCGGGCCGGCCAGGTGGCCGGGTCACCGTCGAGGCACAGGCTGCTGACCACGTGGGTCTCGGTCGGGCCGTAGTGGTTGAACAGTCGCGCCCCGGGCAGCCCGGCGATCCAGCGGCGGATGCTGTCGGTGCAGATCAGCTGCTCCCCGGCGGTCACCACCTCCCGCAGCCGCGCCGGGTACCGGCCGAGCCGGACGCCGTGCTCGGCGAGCAGTTGCAGGGCGACGTACGGCATGAAGATCCGCTCGATGCCGGCGGTGTCGAGGTGGTCCAGCAGCGCCGGCATGTCCTGCCGCCAGCCGGGTCGGGGCAGGTGCAGGGTGCCGCCGCCGCAGAGCGTGCCGAAGACCTCCTGGAAGGACACGTCGAAGGAGAGCATCGAGAACTGGAGGGTGTCCGCCCGGCCGGCGAGACCGCCGGCCCGTTCCTGCCACTGGAGCAGGTTGCACAGCAGGGCGTCGCCGACCCGGACGCCCTTGGGTGTGCCGGTGGAGCCGGAGGTGAACAGCGTGTACAGCGGGCGGCCGTCGTCGATCGCGTCGAGGGCGGCCCCGGTGCCGGGGGAGAACAGTACGCAGAGCGGGTCGATCTGCGCCAGGATCTGGCGCAGCAGTGCCGGCGGGTAGGCCCGGTCGAGCGGCACGATGGTGAGGTTGAGCCGGGCCAGCGCCAGCAGCGCCACCACGTGCTCGACCGACGGTTCGACGTACAGGGCGACGATCCGGTCGACCTCCGACCCGACACCGGCCGGCTCCGGCCAGCGCTGGGCCAGTTCGGCGGCGAGCGCCCCGGCGTACCCGTCGAGTTGGGCGTAGCTGAGCCGGCGCTCCCCGGTCACCAGCGCGGTCGCGTCGGGTCGGGCGTGCACCTGCCGGGCGAAGCCCTCGGCGACGGTGGTGAAGGTCAACGGCGCGGGCGTACCCCGGCCCGGTTGCGGCAGGCCACTGCGGTAGGGGCGGACCAGGTCCGCCAGGGTGACCGTGCCGCCGTCGGCCAGCGCGTCCAGGCCCTGCCGGAACAGGTCGGCCAGCGCGGTGACCTGACCCGCGTCGAAGTGGTCGTCGGCGTACTCCCACAGGCAGTCGAAACCGGCCTCGTGCGCGACGACCGACAGGGTGAGCGGGCACTTCGCCTCGGTCGGTGCCAACCACACCGGGCGGGACCCGCAGCCGGGCAGGGCCAGCGTGCTGAAGTCGGTGTTGTCGAGGACGAAGAGGAAGTCGAACAGGGCGGCGTCGGCGCCGAAGTCGTGGTCGGCGACGACGTCGGCGAGCGCCACGTCCTGGGCGTCCAGTACCGCGCGCAGCGCGGTGGCCTGCCGCAGCAGTTGGGTACGCAGGTCCTCGCGGGGGGCCGACGCCAGGGGCAGCAGCACGGTGTTGGCGAACATTCCGACGCTGGCCGCGAAGTCGCGCACCGGCCGGTTCGCCACCGGACTGGCGACCCGGGGACGGGTGCGCCCGGTGACGCCGTACACGGCCCAGCCGAAGACGGCCAGCAGCAGCGGGAAACGGGTCAGGCCCAGCTCGGCGCCGAGCCGGTCCAGCGCACTGCGGCGTTCCGGGTCGAGCGTCGTCACCAGCAGGTGGTCGCCGGTCACGCCGCGCGGGCGTACCGGCCGCAGCGGTGCCGCGACCTCGTCGACGTCGGCGTAGTGGTCCCGTAGCGCGGCGCGCTGGGCCAGGTAGGCGGGGCGGGTGAACCAGTCGGCCTGCCAGGCGGCGAAGTCGAGCGGAGTCGGCACGCCGGTCGACCCGGTGGTGTCCACCGGCTCGCCGCGTAGCGCCGCCGCGTAGTCGGTCGACAGGGTACGGAACAGCACGTCGAGCGACCAGCCGTCGACCGCGATGTGGTGCAGGTGGAGCAGCAGCACACCGGCACCGTCGGTGGGCAGCCAGTACGCCCGCAGCAGCTGCGGCGCGGCCAGGTCGAACGGTACGGCGACCAGGGCCCGGGCCGTGTCACGCCAGTCCGGGCCGGCCGTACCACCGTCGCCGCCCGGGTCGGGGGCGACCACCGGGCCGGGGCCCGTCCCCGGGTCGGGTTCCGTCCACGGGTCGGGTTCCGTCCACGGGTCGTAGGGTTCGCCGACCACCTGACGCAGCCCGTCCGGCGTGACCCGGAAGGCGGTCCGCAGCGCCGGATGGCGTACCACCGTCAACCGCAGCGCCGTGCGCAGCGCGGCCAGGTCGACCGGGCCGTCCACCTCGAAGGCCAGCCCCACGTGGTACGCGGTGGAGCCCGGTGAGCGTTGCTGGAGCAGCCACAGCCGCTGCTGTTCCGAGGTGGCCGGGGCCGACGACGCACCGGCCGGTGCCGCCGGTACCGGGTACGGCGACCCGGTCGCCTCCCCGGCTGCCCCGCTGGCGCCCCGGGCCGCCCCGATCGCGGCGGCCAGCTCGGCGAGGTCCCCGCCCAGGACGGTCGCCTGCGGTACCTCGGCACCCCAGCGACGCTGGATCTCGAAACGCAACCGCAGCGCCCGCAACGAGTCGCCACCGCTGGCGATCCACCGGTCACCCGGTCGCAGGTCCGGTACGCCGAGCACCTCGCCGGCCAGCGCGAGCACCTCTCGCTGCCAGGCGGTGGCCGGCGGCCCGGTGTCGTCGTCACCCCGCCAGGGCGGGTCCTCGCGGGCCAGCAGCGCGTCGGTGTCCACTTTGCCGTTCGCGTTCAGCGGCAGGGCGTCGACCCGGTGGATCCGGTGTGGACGCAGGTACACCGGCAGGGTCGCGGTCAGGTGCCGGTCGAGGTCGGCGAAGGTCAGCCCGGCTTCGGCCACCAGGTACGCCAGCAGTTCGTTCGTCCCGAGCACCGGGTCACGCCGGGTGCACACGTACGCCTGCCGGACCGCCGGGTGGGTGACGAGCTGCCGTTCCACCTCGCCCGGCTCGACCCGGAAACCCCGGACCTTGACCTGCCGGTCGACCCGGCCGACGTAGCTGAACCGGCCGTCGGCGTCGGCGCGGACCAGGTCACCGGTGCGGTACCAGCGGCCGGCGCCCCCGTCGGACCAGGGCAGCCGGACGAACCGGGCCGCCGTCTCGTCGGGCAGGTTCCGGTACCCCGCCGCCAGTGCCGTACCGCCGAGGTACAGCTCGGCGACCTCGCCCGGCCCGGCCACCCGCCCGCCGTCGACCACCGCGACCGCGTCGGTACCCGGCAGTACCCGACCGATCGGCACCACCTCCGCGTCGAAGTCCCGGGGAATGGGGTGGCACAGGGCGAACGTGGTCGCCTCGGTGGGCCCGTACACGTTGTGCAGCCGGGTCCGGCTGGTGGCGTTGTCGCGGTACCAGCGGCGGATCAGCCGCGCGTTGAGCTGCTCGCCGCCGACCAGCACCTGACCGGCGTCGGCGAAGCAGTCCGGCACCCGGTCCACCACCGCGTTGAACAGCGCCACCGTGATGAACAGCGTGTCGATCCGGGCGGTGCGCAGCGCGGCGGCGAGCAGGTGCGGCGTGGCCACCGTCTCGTCGTCGAGGACCACGCAGCAGCCGCCGGTCAGCAGCGGTACCCAGACCTCGAAGCTCAGCGCGTCGAACGCCGGGTTGGACAGGCAGGCGTAGCGGGCGCCGGCCGGCAGGTCGAGGTAGCCCGGTCGGGCCAGCCGTAGGATGCCCGCGTCGGACACCTGGACGCCCTTCGGTCGGCCGGTGGTGCCCGAGGTGTAGAAGAGGAACCCGACCGGGGCCGGGTCTGCTGCCCCGGGCGGATCGGACGCCTCCTCCCCGGCCGGGTCGAACAGGTCGTCCACCGGCAGCGCCCGGACCCCGCCGGGCAGGTCACCGGGCGCCGGCCGGTCGTGCACCACCGCCACGGCGGCCGAGTCGCGCAGCATGTGGTGCTGCCGGTCGGGCGGGCTCTGCCGGTCCAACGGCACCACGGTCGCGCCGAGCCGCCGGATGCCGAGCATGACGCAGACCAGGTGCCAGGACCGGGGCAGCCGGACGGCGACCGCCTGCCCCGGCCGTACCCCGTGGCCCCGCAACGCCCGGGCGACCGTGGCGCTGGCGGCGGCCAGGTCGGCGTAGCGGAGCCGGCGGTCGCCGTCGACCACCGCGAGCGCGTCGGGGGTACGCCCGACCTGGGCGAGTACCGCCCGGGCGAGATCGGGTGTCATCACGCCCCCCGTGCCGGACCGGCGGCCGGGATCCGGTCCAGTTCGTCGCGGAGCAGGGCGGCGACCCGCAGCACCTCGACACTCTCCAGGATCTCCCAGTGGTCGCAGTGCACCTGCTCCAGCCGGAAGTCGGCGCTCCGCCGTTGCCAGAAGCCGCGTACCTCGCGCAGGAAGGTCTCGTCCCGCCCGGCGGTGGCCTGCAACAGCACCAGCCGGGCCGGCGAGGGCAGGGTCGGGTAGTCCCGCATGGTCGACCGGTTGTGGTTGTAGATGCGGTGGTACTGGTCGATCTGCCGGTCGTCGATGCCCGGGTACATCCCGTTGAACTTGATCAGCTTGTCGCGGAACTCGGTCATGTCCACCGGCTCGATCCCGGCGCGGTGGGCCGGGTCGTCGGTGCCCAGGGTGTCCAGCAGCACCACGCTCAGCCCGGGGTGCCCGGCCAGCGCCAGCCGGCGCCCCATCTCGTACGCGACCAGGCCGCCGTAGGAGAGCCCGGTGAGCACCACCGGCCCGTCGAGCAGGGGCTCGACCTGCCGCAGGTACGCCTCGGCCATCGCCTCGACGGTGGGCAGGAACTCCTCGCCCGGGTTCACCCCCGGCGACTGGACGCCGTACACCCCGAACGACTCCGGCAGCGCCTTGGCCAGCGAGAGGTAGCAGAACGCGGTACCACCGGCCGGGTGCACGCAGATCACCCGGCCGCCGCCGTCGCCCGGCCGGAACTCGATCAGGTTGCTCGGCGGCCGACCCGACGCACCCCGCCGCAGCCGCCCACCGAGCGCCTCGATCGTCGGGTGCAGCATGATCTCGTGGACCGGCAGGGTCTCCCCGAACGCCTCCCCGATCGCGTGGGCCAGTTTGATCGCCGAGATCGAGGTGCCGCCGATGTCGAAGAACCGGTCGGTGATGCCGATGTCCGGGTGCAGCAGCAGCCGCTTCCAGATCTGGTAGAGGGTCAGCTCGATCTGGTCGCGCGGGCTGGCCAGGTTGACCTGCCAGGGCGCGTTCTCCCGGGCCAGCCGCAGCAGCCCGGCCTGGTCGAGCTTGCCGTTGGCGGTCTGCGGCAGGTGCGGCAGCTCCACGAACCGGGTCGGGATCATGTACCCGGGCAGCCGCCGGGACAGCAGCGCACGCCACTCGCTGACCAGCAGCGGTGCCGCCCCGCCCCGGCTGACCCCGGCCACCAGCCTCGGCTCGCCGCCGGTGTCCCGGTCCACCAGGACCGCCGCCTCGTGCACCCCCGGCTGGTCGCGCAGCGCCGCCTCGATCTCGCCCGGCTCGATCCGGAAGCCGTGCAGTTTCACCTGGTTGTCCCGCCGGCCCAGGTACTCGATGTTCCCGTCCGGCAGGTACCGGGCCAGGTCACCGGTGCGGTAGACGCGCTCGCCGGGTACGAACGGGTCCGGCACGAACCGGTCGGCGGTCATCCCCGGCCGGCCCAGGTACCCCCGGGCCAGACCGGCGCCACCGATGACGATCTCCCCGGTCACCCCGACCGGTACCGGTTCGAACCGCTCGTCGAGCAGGTACACGCGGGTGTTGGCCAGCGGCCGGCCGATCGGGCACTGCCGGGCCACCGGCTGCGGATCGAGGTAGGCGGTGCTGTAGACGCAGGTCTCGGTCGGCCCGTACCCGTTGAGGATGCGCAGGCCGGGCAGGACCTCCCGGATCCGGTGCAGGCCCTGCTCCGGCAGGGGTTCCACACCGACCAGCAGGTGCCGCAGCGCCAGCCCGGCCAGCCGGGTCGCCGGATCCTCGTCGACCCACCGGACGAAGGCCGGTGGCAGGTACGCCTGGACCACTCGGTGCGCCCGCCACCAGTCCATCAGCGCGGCGGGGTCGGCGCGCACCCGCTCGGGTACCAGGTGCAGGGCGGCGCCGGTGGTCAGCGGCAGGAAGATCTCCTGCACCGAGACGTCGAAGCCGATGCTCGACCAGAGTGCCGCCGCCCCGCCGTCGGTGCTGCCCAGCCGGTCCACCCAGTGGTCGAGCAGGTTCACCACGCTGCCGTGGGTGACCGCGACGCCCTTGGGTCGACCGGTCGAGCCCGACGTGTAGATGACGTAGGCCAGGCTGCCCGGGTGCGGGGCGACGCCGGGCGGATCGTCCCGCTCTCCCTCGGCCTCGACGGCAGCCAGGGTCACAGCCCGCCGCCCCGCCGCCTCGACCGCCGCCAGATCGTCGTCGTGGAGTACCAGGGCGGGCCGGGCGTCGGCGATCATGCCGGCCAGCCGGTCCGGCGGCAGCGTCGGGTCCAGCGGCAGGTAACCGGCCCCGGCCTTGAGGATGCCCAGGATGGCGACGACCAGCCGCACCGAGCGGCCCGCGTGCAGGCCGACGAGCTGGTCGGGGCGGACACCCCGGGCGATCAGCGCGTGCGCCACCCGGTTGGCCCGCCGGTCCAGCGTGGCGTAGTCGAGCCGCTCGTCCTCGTCGGCCACCGCGATCCGGTCCGGGTGCCGGCGTACCTGCTCCGCGAACCGGTCCACCAGGTTCACCGGCGCGGTCAGCGGTCGGGCGGTGCGGTTCCACTCCACCACCTGCCGTTGCCGTTCGGCCGGGCCGAGCAGCCGCAGGTCACCCACCGGTACCGACGGGTCGGCGGCCACCTGGGCGAGCAGCCGGACGAAGTGGTCGGCCATCCGGGCGACGGTGGCGGCGTCGAACAGGTCGGTGTCGTACTCGAAGGTGACGTGCAGCGTGTCGGCCTCCTCGACCACCTCCACCGACAGGTCGAACTTCGCCGCTCCGGTGCTGCTCGGCAGGGGGCGCAGGGCCAGGTCCGGCAGGTCGAGCCGACCGCGTGGGATGTTCTGGAGCACCAGCATCACCTGGAACAGTGGCGAGTAGCTGGTGTCCCGTTCCGGTTTGAGGGCGTCCACGAGCTGCTCGAACGGTAGGTCCGGGTGGGCGTACGCGTCGAGCAGGTGCCGCCGCACGTCGGCCAGCAGAGCCGCGAAGGACTGCGCCGGGTCCAGCCGGTTACGGATCACCACGGTGTTGATGAAGTGCCCGATCAGGCCCTCGACCTCGCGGTGGTTCCGGTTGGCGAACGGGGTGCCGACACAGACGTCGTCCTGCCCGCTGTACCGCCACAGCAGCACCGACAGGGTGGCCATCACGGTCATGAACAGGGTCGCGTCGCCGGCCCGGCCGACCTCCCGCAGACCCCGCAGCACGTCGGCGTCCACCGGCACGCCGTGGCAGTCGCCCCGGTAGCGCTGCACCGCCGGCCGGGGCCGGTCGGTCGGCAGGGTCAGCAGGGCGGGCGCACCGGCCAGCGTGGTGGTCCAGTAGCCGAGCTGGCGGTCCAGTTCGGCCCCGGCCAGGTGCCGGCGCTGCCAGCAGGCGTAGTCGGCGTACTGGACCGGCAGCTCGGCGAGCGGACTGACCGCACCCCGGGTGTACGCCCCGTAGAGCGTGGTGACCTCGTTGATCAGGATGCCGATGGACCAGCCGTCGGCCACCGTGTGGTGCACGGTGAGCAACCACCGGTGCTCGTCGGCGGCCAACCGGAGCAGGCTGCTGCGCAGCAGCGGCCCGGTGGCCAGGTCGAACGGGGCGCGCGCGTCCGCCCCGGTGGCCTCGTCGGCCCGGCGTCGCCGCTCGGCCACCGGCAGCGCGGTGAGGTCGGTGACCGGCAGCGTGACCGGGCCGGCGGGGCGGACCACCTGGCAGGGTTCGCCGTCGACAGCGGCGAAGACGGTACGCAGCGCCTCGTGCCGGCGGACCACCTCGGTCAGGGCCCGTTCCAGCGCCGGGACGTCCAGGGCGCCCACGATGTCGAACGCGACCGGGTTGTTGTAGAACGGGTTGCCCGGTGACAGCTGGTCGAGGAACCACAGTTGGCGCTGGGCGAACGCCAGCGGCAGCGGTGCGTCCGACGCCGGCCGGCGGGGGATCGTGTCGGCGTCGGCCCCGGTCAGGATCGCGACCAGTTCCTCCTTGTGCCGTTTCACGTCGGCCAGCAGGTCGGGGGTGAGCACGTCCCGGGGCGCCTTCAGCCGTAGCCGGTCCCCGTCGACCTCCAGCCCGACCGCGAGCCGGTTGAGCGCGTCGAGCACCTCGATGGCGTTCACAGCTCGACCACGACCGTCTCGTCCGCGTCGGTGTCCGCGTCGACCTCGGGGTCCGGTCCGGGGCTGCCTTCCGGGTCCGGTCCGGGGCGGCGGCCGCCGACCATCGAGTAGATCAGCCGGTGGGAGCCGTCCAGGTCGAACAGGGCGTCCAGCTCCGTCGCCTCCAGGGAGCCGATCCCGCACAGGCCGAGGCCGTGGTCGGGGGCGGTCATCGTCAACAGTTGCGCCATGGCACCCGCCTCGATGGTGCAGAAGGCCAGACTCTGGTCCTGGTACAGGGGTTCGATCGCCGCGCGCTGGGCCACCAGGAACAGCGCGAACGCGGCGGCCTCGAAGACCGGCCGGTTGACGAAGTAGTCGTAGGCGTCCGGGCTGAGGGTACGGTCGGCGCCGAGCGCCACCAGCCGGTGTGCCACCGGGTCGTGGTAGTAGGCGCCACCGGGCACCCCGGCCACCCGGCCCGGCTTGACGTACAGGTACGTCTGCACCGGGTAGGTGCCGCCGGCCGAGCCGTACTGGAACTTGGGCGCCCCGTCGACCTCCCGCTGGGACAGGCTGGCCAGCAGCAGGCCGAGCGCCTCGGCCGGTACCGGCGCCGCGTCGAACCGGCGCACCGACCGGTACCCGGTGTAGCGCCGGTCGACCGCCGGGCCGGCCGGCGCGGCCAACGCGACCTCGGCGGTACCGGCCGCGAAGACCCGCCGGCCCGCGCCCCGGGCCTTGAAGGCGGCGCGGGCGGCCGGGTCGTCGACCACGGCGGCCGGCGGCGCGTCGGTGTCCGGTGGCGCGGCGGTCTCCCGCCGGGCCGTCGCGGTCCGCTGCGCGGTGGCGACGACGGCCCGCTGCGCGGCGTGTTCGCGGTACATGCCGAGCAGGTCGGCGAGGGTCGGTTGGCGCATCAACCGGGCCAGCTTCGGCCGGAACCCCAGCTCACCGGCGAGCGCGTTGGCGATCCGCACGATGTCGATCGAGGTGGCGCCGAGCAGCAGCAGGTTGGCGTCCGGCGCGACGACCGCCAGGCCGAGGATGTCCGTGACGATCTCCACCACCCGGTTCTCGGTCGGGTCGTCGAGGACCAGCGCCTCGACCGCGACCGGGGCGGACGCCTTCGGTTCGGGCAGTTGACCCCGGTCGACCTTCCCGTTGGCCGACAGCGGCAGCGCGTCGAGGACGGTGAACGACGCCGGCACCATGTACGCGGGCAGCCGCCGTTCCAGGTGCGCGACCAGGTCGGCCACGTCGGGCGTACCACCCTCCGGCACCACGTACCCGGCCAGCCGCTTCTCGCCCTGCGCCGGCCCGATCAGCCGCAGCGCGGCGGCGCGTACCGCCGGGTGGCTCTCCAACGCCGCCTCGATCTCGCCCAGCTCGATCCGGTACCCGTTCACCTTGACCTGGCCGTCCTCGCGGCCGAGGAATTCGATCGTCCCGTCCGGCCGCAGCCGGCCCAGGTCACCGGTGCGGTACAACCGTTCGCCGGTGACCGGGTGCACGACGAAGCTGGCCGCCGTGGCGGCCTCGTCCCGCCAGTAGCCCTGCGCCAGGCCGACGCCGCCGATCCACAGGTCACCGACGGCCCAGGTCGGCCGGGGGCGCAGGGCCCCGTCGAGCACGTGGACCTGCTGGTGGGCCAGCGCCCGGCCGTACGGGATGCTGCGCCAGGTCGGGTCCACCCCGTCGACCGGGAAGTGGATCGACCAGATCGACGCCTCGGTGGCCCCGCCGAGGCTGTGTACCTCCACGTCCGGCAGGGCCGTCCGCAGCCGACCGGGCAGCGGGAGCGGGATCCAGTCGCCGGAGAGCATGACCAGGCGCAGCGACGGCGGCAGCGGGTGCCCGGCGTCGGCGTGGTCGACCAGCAGGCCGGCCAGCGCCGGCACCGAGTTCCAGACGCTGACCCGGTGGGTCCACGCCCGTTCCCGCCAGTGCGCCGGGTCGCGGGCCAGGTCCGGGTCGAGGGTGACCACCGCCGCGCCGGCCGCGAGGGTACCGAAGATGTCGAAGACGGAGAGGTCGAAGCTGAGCGCGGAGACGGCCAGGACCCGGTCGGCCGGACCGACGGCGAACCGTTCGTTGACGTCGAGCAGCGTGTTGACCGCGCCCCGGTGGTCGATCGTCACGCCCTTCGGGGTGCCGGTCGAACCGGACGTGTAGATCACGTACGCGACGTCGGTGTCGACCCGGGTGACCGGGCGCAGTGCCGGGCCGTCCGGGCCGACCGTGGCCGCGTCCACCACCAGGTGCGCGACGTCGTCGGGGACCTCCGTCCGGTCCGGACCCACCAGCACCAGGTCCACCCCGGCCCGCGCCCGCACCCGGGCCACCCGGTCGGCCGGCCAGTCCGGGTCGAGCGGCAGGTAGGCGGCACCGGCGTAGAGCACCGCCAGGGTGGCGACGACCTGTTCCCAGCCCCGGTCCAGCAGGACCGCGACCAGGTCACCGGGGTGTACCCCGCGGTCCTGCAACCGCCCGGCCAGGTGCCGCGCCTCGGCGCGTACCGTCGCGTAGTCCAACTCCCGGTCGGGGGCCAGTACGGCCGGCGCGGTCGGGGTCGCCGACGCCTGCCGGTCGAACAGTTCGTGCAGCAGCGGGCGTACCGGGGGCCGCTGCGCCGGCACCGGCGGCGCGACGGGCCCGTCCAGACCGGTCCGCCAGGCGTCCGGTTCCTCCAGCCGGGCGAGCAGGTCCCGGTACGCGGCGAACATCCCGGCGACCAGGCCGGGCGGGAACAGCTCGTCGATGCTGTCCCAGTTGAAGTGCAGCCGCCCGTCGGCCTCCAGCACCGTGTGGTCGATCCACACCTGCGGGGTCTGGGTGATGCCGTGCACGACCTCCCCGCCCAGCGCCGCCGCGAGGCCACTGTCACCGACCTCGGGCGCCGACTCGGTCAGCGTGCTGTTGAACACCACCGGCATGGCCGCGTGCCGGGTACCCCGGGCGCGGGCGAGTTCCCGGTTCACCCGTACGCCGCTCACCGCCGCGTGGTCGATGTCCTGCCACAGCTGCTCCTGCACCGCGCGGGCCCGGGTGGCGAAGTCCACCCCGGCGGCCACCTCGACCTCCAGCAGCACCAGCGAGGTGAAGTCGCCGACCACCGTGTTGATGCCCGGGTGCAGCGGCAGCCGGTGGAACAGCGGCAGGCTCAGGGTGAACCGGGGCTGTCGGCTCCACCGGGCCAGGACCTGCGCGAACGCGGTCACCAGCAGCACCGACGGGGTGACCCCGTACCGGCCGGCCGCCGCCTTCAGCCGGCTCCAGCGTTCGGCCGGCAGCACCTCGTCGTACCGGGTGAACCGGGGCCGTCCGACGCTCTCCGGCTGGCGGTCCAGCGGAAGCTGCGGCGCCGGGGCGAGGGTGCCGACCCGGTCCCGCCAGTAGCCGAGGGCCCGCGCGTAGCGCGGCGTCCCCCGCAGCTCCCGTTCGGCCAGGACGTAGTCGCGGAAGGTCACCGGCACCGGCGGCAGGTCGGCGTCCGGATCGGCGTAGAGCACCGCCAGTTCGTGTTCGAAGATCTGCGCGCTGGCCGCGTCGACGATCAGCGCGTCGATGCTGACGTGCAGCCGCGCCTCGCCGTCGAGCAGGGTCAGGGCGAACTCGAACAGCGGCCACCGGCTCGCGTCGAGCAGCTGGTGGGACATCCGCTCGCGGGTCTCGCCGAGCCGCCGTTGCACGGTGTCCGGGTCGAGGCCGCGCAGGTCCTGCCGGGCCATCGCGTAGCGCGGCACGGTCGGCAGCACCCGCTGGGTACCGTCGTGGAAGACCGCCCGCAGCATGTCGTGCCGGTCGACCAACCGGTGCAGCGCCCGGGTGAACCGCTCCTCGTCGAAGTCGCGGACCCGCAGCTCGCTGTAGCCGTGCGCGCCGACCCCACCGAGTTCGATGCTGGACTGGCGGCCGACCCAGTAGGCCTCCTGGATGTCGGTGAGCGGGAACGGTTCGTACCGGTTCGCCGGGTCGGGGCGCAGCGCCGGCAGGGCGGTCGTGGCGGGACCGCCGTCGTGGGCCAGCTCGGCCGCCAGGTCGGCCAGGACCGGCTTGCGGAAGAGGGTACGCAGCGACAACCGCGCCGACATCCGCTCGTTGACGGCGTGCACGAGGCGGGTCGCCAGCAGCGAGTGCCCGCCCAGGGCGAAGAAGTTGTCGTACGCGCCGACCCGGTCGCGGCGCAGCACCTCGGCCCAGATGGCGGCCAGCCGGGCCTCCCGCCCGTCGCGGGGCGCCACGTAGCCGGCGGTACCGTCCGGCTGGTCCGGGGCGGGCAGGGCCCGGCGGTCCAGCTTGCCGTTGGCGGTCAACGGCAGCCGGTCCAGCACCATCCAGCGGGTCGGCACCAGGTGCCCGGGCAACCGGCGCCGCAGGTGCTCACCGGCCACCTCGGCGGTGAACGTGCCGGTCAGGTAACCGACCAGGTGCGGGTCGCCGGGGGAGTCCTCGCGCAGCAGCACGGCCGCCTCGCGGACCCCGGGGACGTCCCGCAGCGCGCTCTCCACCTCACCTGGCTCGACCCGGAAGCCGCGTACCTTGACCTGGTCGTCGGCCCGCCCGACGAAGTCGATGGTGCCGTCGGCCCGACGGCGGACCAGGTCACCGCTGCGGTACATCCGCTCACCCGGCCCGCCGTACGGGTCGGGCAGGAACCGCTCGGCGGTCAACGCGGGCCGGTTCAGGTAACCCCGGGCCAGCCCGGCACCGCCGATGTACAGCTCGCCGAGCACACCGTCCGGCACCGGCTCCAGCCGCGCGTCGAGCACGTGCAGCCGGGTGTTGGTGACCGGCCGGCCGATCGGGGGCAGCGCCGGCCAGTGCGCCGTGTCCGTGACGGCCAGCGCGTACTGGCTGACCACGTGGGTCTCGGTCGGGCCGTACTGGTTGTAGAGGTGGCTGCCGCCGAGCCCGACCAGCAGGGCCCGGACGTCGTCGTTGACCCGCAGCGCCTCCCCGGCGGTGACGATCTCGCAGCCGGGGGTGAGCGGGGTGGTGGCCCCGACCAGCCCGGCCAGCTGGTGCAGCACCGCCGCCGGCAGGAACGCCCGCCGTATCCGCTGGTCGGCGATGAACTCCCGCAACCGGCCCAGGTCCCGGCTGCGGTCCTCGTCCATCAGCACCAGCGTGCCGCCCTGGCACAGGGTGCTCCAGATCTCCTGGCAGGACACGTCGAAGCTGATCGAGGCGAACTGGAGTACCCGGTCCGGTACCGGGCTGCTGGGAGCGGCGTACCGGAGCTGCCAGTCGATCAGGTTGTCCAGGCAGCGCCAGGTCTGCGCCACCCCCTTGGGGCGGCCGGTGGAGCCGGAGGTGTAGATGACGTAGGCGAGGTGGTCGGGGTGGGTGTGCG
>NZ_WVUH01000589.1 GCF_017614955.1 Micromonospora echinofusca | reverse complement strand
GTGCTGCCGCCGTCGGTGACCAGCACGTCGTCGAAGGAGGCCGACGAGTACGCGGTCTGCAGGCCGATGCGGCCGGCGGCGACCAGGGAGCTGGTGCCCTGGCCGATCACCGTGCCGTCCACACTGCCCCGGACGGTGGTGCCGGTGACGTCGATGGCGAGGGTGTACCAGGTGCCGGTGGTGACGGTCCGGGAGGCGCTGGCGAGGACGGCCACCGAGCCGCCGTTGACCGCCTGCAACTGCACCTGGTTGGCCGGCAGCAGCGCGAGCCGGTAGTACACGGTGGACCCGGAGGCGCGGGCCAGCAGGCTGGCGTGGCCGGCGGAGCCGAGGCTGAGCGGCTTGACCCGGGCCTGCACCGTGTACGCCGTCCAACTGGTGCCGCCGGCGAAGATCCGGGCGTTCTCGCTGGTCGCGTTGGACTGCTGCACCGCCGGCGAGCCGTCGGTGACGACGGACCAGGTGCCGCCGGACTTGGACCAGCCGGAGGTGTCGCCGTCGGAGAAGTCGTCGTGGAGGACGGTGGCGGCGGAGGCGGTCGCGGTCATGCCGACCACGAGCGCGGCCGTGGGTGCGAGCACCCCGGCCAGGATCAGGGCCAGCCGACGCTGGCGGGACGAGCGCATGAAGGTGTACCTCCGGGGACGTGGTGGGTACGACAGCGAGAAAGCGCTTTCCCGGAGAAGTTACGAGCGCGTATTCGCCTGTGTCAACCTTTCGACCGTCGGACGGGACGGACCGCGCCGCACTGTCGGACGGGACGGCCTGCGCCCGACGGCCGGGCGGGACGGTCCGGGGCCGGCCGGTGTCCGGGCTGCGCCGGTTGTCCGCTCCGCCCGGTGCAGCAGCCCGGCGGCGAGCAGGCCACCGGCGAGAACCGCGCCGGCACCCACCGTCTGGCCGGTCTCCAACGCGGCGCGGAACGCGCCGGACACCACTGCCCGCTCGGCGTCGGTGCCGGCGGCGGCCAGGGCGGCGGGGAACGACCCGGCACCGGCGAGCGCGACCGGCAGCCCGGCGGCGAACCGGGCGTTGAGCACCGCCCCCAGTACGGCGATCCCGAGACTCCCGCCGACCTCGGCCATGGTGCCGTCGACCCCGGCACCGGCACCGGCCTTCTCCGGCGGGATGGCCCGCATCACCGCCTCCACGATGGCCGGGTTGGCCAGCGCGCAGCCGGTACCCATCACCAGCAGCCCGGCCAGCAGCACGCCGTACCCGTCCGACCGGACCTGGGTGACGGCGGCGAGCCCGGCGGCGAGCAGCACCATCCCGACCGCGATCGAGCGCGCCAACCCGAGTCGCCGGATCAGCCACGCGGCGACCCCGCCGAGGTTGAGCAGCACGATGGAGAGCGCGAACGGCACCATCCGCAACCCCGTCTCCCAGGCCGGGTAACCCCGGACGAACTGGAGGTGCTGGGTGAGCAGGAACAGCGCGCCGGTGGCGCCGAAGGTGATCAGGACGACGCCGGACACCGCGCCGACGAAACCCCGGTCCCGGAAGAAGTGCATGTCCAGCATCGGGTCGTCGACCCGTCGCTCCCACACCACGAAGAGTCCGAGCAGGCCCGCACCGGCACCGGCCGCGCCGAGGACCACCGGGGACGTCCAGCCCCGTTCCGGCCCGGAGATGATCGCCCAGACCAGCACGGTCAGCCCGGCGGTGGAGAGCAGCACCCCGCCCAGGTCCGGACGACCGCCCGCCACCCGGCCGGACTCGGGTACCAGCGCCCGGGTCGCCACCAGACAGACCGCCACGATCGGGATGTTCACCAGGAAGATGGCCCCCCAGGGCAGGTGGGCGAGGATGATGCCACCGATCGGCGGGCCGGCGGCGTAGCCCAGTGCGCTGGTCGCCGCCCAGATGCCGATGGCCCGGGACCGTTCGGCGTCGTCGAAGACCTGCATCGCGACGGCGAGGGTGGCGGTGACCAGGAGCGCGCCGCCCACCCCCATGCCGGCCCGGGCCGCGATCAGCTGTCCGCTGGTGTCGGCGAGCCCGGCGGCCAGCGAGCCGAGTCCGAACAGGACGAGCCCGGTCAGCAGCATCCGGCGGCGGCCGTACCGGTCGACGGCGCTGCCGGCGGCCAGCAGCAGACCGCACTGCACCAGCGCGTACGCGTTGATCATCCACTGCACGTCGGCGGTGCTGGCGTGCAGTTCGGTGGTGAGGACCGGCACCGCGACGGTCAGCACGGTGTTGTCGAGTACCACGGTGAGCTGGGCGAGGCAGAGGACCGCCA
>NZ_WVUH01000588.1 GCF_017614955.1 Micromonospora echinofusca | reverse complement strand
GGTGGTGGGTGCGAGGTGCGCCACGGCGTAGGCGGTGATCATGGCGAGTGCGCCGGCGGTGCCGAGTTGGGGCAGTGAGGTGCGTACGCCGATGACGTCGAGGTAAATGGTGGTGATGTCGGCGGTGAGGATGGCCTGGAGGAGTAGGGCCAGGGAGCATGCGCCGATGACGAGTGCTCCGGTGAGGTCGCTGACGCGTAGTCGTACCCGTGGTAGCTGTGTGGACGCGGCGGTGGCCCCGGGTTGAGGGGTGGAGGTGAGGGTGAGGGCCCCGTCGGCGAGGCCGTGGGGGTGGTCGGTGAGGACCGGCGTGGTGCCGGTGGCGGCGGCGAGATGCTGGGCCAGGCCGGGGATGTCGTTGGGGTGCCGGAGGACGACGCCGTGCAGGTGTTGTCTGTCGACGTCGGCGGCGTCGAGGAGGGCGTCGACGGAGTCGGAGATCCCGGCGAGGAGTGGCTGCGCGGCGGTGGTGACGTCGTCGCGGGTGATGACAGCTGGCTGTCGGGGTTCGGGTAGCAGGATCGGTGCGCGTTCCTGTGTGGTGAGCAGGTGGCGGGCGGTGCGGACGGATTCGAGCAGCGCGTCGAGTCCGTCTGGCGGGATATTTCCGGGCTGGTCGATGGTGGTGCGGAGGGGGTCGTCGTCACCGGTTGCGGTGTGGATGACGTGGCGGACGACGAGGTGGTCGAGGTCGTACCGACCGTCGATCTGCCGGGTCGCCAGTTCCCGGTAGCCGTCGGTTGTCGCCTGAATGACGGTGAGAACGGCGGGGGACGGGTTCGTTTGGCAGGTGAGCAGGCAGGAACCGGTCGGGAAGGTGAGGCCGAGCATGCGGGCGTGGGCGGCGAGTGCCGCTGGCGCGGTGACCAGGGCGGGGGAGGGGAGCCCGGTGTGGGTCACGGCGGTGGTGAGTTGTCCTCGACGTCGTGGTCCCCAGTTCGCGGGGATGGTCACGGTGAGCGCGGTGACGGGCCCGCCGGCCTGGTGGGTCGCGTGGAGCGCGACGTGGCGCAGCATGGCGGCGAGTAGTCCTGCCGGGTCGACCGGTTGCGCAGCGTCTGTCGTGGGTGGTTGCGGGCCGAGTATCAGGGCCGGATTGGTGACGAACTGGTGGTCGGGTGGCAGTGCCCGCGCTGCCGTCGGGTCGAGGCCGATGTAGAGCTGCCCGTCGGCGGAGACGGCGACGCCCGGTGGCATGACAAGGCGCCCGTCGATGAGGATCGGCACCCGGACACCGTGGCGATCTGCGGTGGCGGCGACGGCCGACGAGCTGAGATCGACCGAGAGTCTGACACCTCCGTTTGACATGATCGACAATCTCACTCGCCGGCACGGCGCGGCGTCAAATACGTTTCCGGTAACGTGAATCATTGACGCGAATAGTGAGAATCTTGCTTCACGGGATGGCCGCAGCCGCGTGTTGTCGTGTATGCGATGGAGATCGACATCCGCGAGACGGGGGAGAGGTACGTGCAGTCGAGGGTTCCGGACAGACACGACACACTCACCGAGTACGGCACCCGCGACACCGTCTACCTACCCCACGACCCGCCATCTGACCGTGAACCGCTACCCCGCACCCTGGCAAGAACCGTCCACACCGTTTCCGCGATCCTGCTGTTCCTGATTGCGGTGCCGACGCTGCTGTGGATGGTCGGCGGCAATCCGATGCGACGGCTACCGGCCTGGTCGCAGATTCCTGAGTGGTTCGACAAGTTCGGCGGACGGTTCACCCCCGACGTTCTTGTCGGCGCGGCGCTGTGGGGCATGTGGCTGCTCTGGGGCGCGTTCGCGCTGCTGCTCATCGCCGAACTCGTCGCCGCGGCGACCCGCTGGCGGATCCCAGTCGTCCGGTTGCCCGCACCGCTGCACCGCCTCGTCTTCGGACTGGCCGGCACCGCCGCGCTTGCCGTCACCTCCGTCGGCAACCCCAACGATGCCGGTGACGACGGTCGCGCGGCCACCACCGTCGCCGCAGCGGACATTCCCCGGCAGGCTGCGGCCCGGGGGCCGGCCATCATCAGAGTCGCCGAACACCAGTACATCTACGTCGTCGAACGCCACGACACCCTGTCCACGATCGCCAAACAGTGGCTCGGCGACGCGAACCGGTGGCCGGAGATCTGCGCGCTGAACAAGCACCGCCACTTCGCCAAGGGGGCCCGTGGCGTCCTACGTGACTGCGACCTCATCTATCCCGGCTGGGACCTTCGCCTACCGGCCGACGCCCGCCCACCCGCCGGTACGACAC
>NZ_WVUH01000587.1 GCF_017614955.1 Micromonospora echinofusca | reverse complement strand
GTACGTCGCCGTGCAGCCACCGGCCGACGTCGACCCCGCCGCCGGCCGGTGGCTGCACGGCGACGTACCGGGTGACCAACTCCTGGGCCGGCGGTTTCCAGGGTGAGGTGTCGGTGCGCAACAACCACGGCGCGTCGATCGCCGGGTGGTCGGTGACCTGGACGTTCCCCAACGGCCAGCAGATCACCCAGCTCTGGAACGGGACCTACACCCAGGCCGGGGCGACGGTGACGGTACGCGACGCCGGCTGGAACGGGCCGCTGGCCCCGGCCGCCACCACCACCTTCGGGTTCCTCGCGAGCGGGACCGGGACGAACTCCGCCCCGGCCATCCTGAGCTGCACCACGAGGTGACCGTGCGGGGCCCGGCGACCGGGATCGGTCGCCGGGCCCCGTGCACGACCGGCGCGGGGTACCGCCGTGCCCCACGTCCCCGGTCGGTCGTTGTCAGCGCTCCGACGGCCCGGCGCGGTCGACGTCCAGCGAGACCGGGGCGTCCGGTCGGTCGACGTCCACGAACTCGATGTCGTCGACCCGGCGCAGGTCGGTGTCGCGGTCGGCCACCGCCCGCGCGGCCGAACCGGCCGCCCAGCCGATCGCGGCGCCCACGACGGCGGCACCGACGAGCCACGCCCAGGGCAGGCCCGGCCGCCGCCCGGCGAGGGCGTCGAACGCCCGGGTGGCCCGGTGCCATGCCTCGTCGGCGGCGGCACCGACCCGGTCGCCGGCCTCGTCGGCCAGGTGCGAGGTGCCGCGCCCGGTCGACCGTGCGGTGTCCCGGAGGCTGTCCCCGGCGGAGTTCACCGCCGAGACCAGTTGCTGCCAGGCCTGGTCGGCGATGCGCTCGGTCTTCTTCCGGCGGTCCAGCAGGTTGCTCCCGAACATGGCGGTACCTCCTCGGATGCCGACAGCAGTGGCCACTTCGGACAGGGGGCTGTACGGCGTGGTTGTGGTTACGCCCTCCGAGGTGCCCGCACGGGTTCGGCGGCAAACCCGCGATCACGCACGGGAGTCGGCCGTGGGCGGATCAGACCCTCAGTTGACCACGACGACGGCCACGCCACGGGCGAAGTCGTCGTCATCGTCATCGTCGTCATCGTCGCCGCCACCGAACCCGCAGGCCAGTACGAGTGCGAGCAGTGCCCCCACGCCGGCCAGCCCCAGCAGTTTCCGCAACATGAAAAGCCTCCCGGACGAGTGGGTATCCCTTGTCGTCGATGCTAGTCGCCGGGTGTCGACCCCGGTCCGGGTCCGGCCAGTCGGTTCGGGTCACCGGTTCGCCGGGGCGGCCTCCACCGCACGGCTGACCGCGGCGCCACCCGGCCCCGCAGCGGCAGCTGGCCGCGACGCCGCCGGCTCCGCGCCGCGGCTGGTCCGGCAGCGGGTCGGACGTCGTCGGCCCGGCCTGCCGGTGCGGCTGGGGTCCGACGGCTACTCTGGTGCGGCCGGGCGAGTGCTGTCCGGAATGGCCTCGGAACCCCCGGCTGACCGAAATTTTTGGGGCTTGTCATGCTTGATGTCCTTCTTGGGCTGGTTTGCAACGCCCGATTCGGCGAATTGCTCATCCCGGGGGGTGGCGACCGAGGGTGGGGGAGGAATACTCTCGGTCGCGGCCCGCGTACTGATGAGGCGCCCGGTTGCGGGCGAGTGGAGGTGCTCGCGTGAGCCTGTCGATCGTCAAGACTGTCCTTCCCGGTGGGGTCGTCCAGATCTCGCCGCGCGGCGAGATCGATGTCGACACCGCGTACGAGGTCAAGGAAGCCGTCGCCGAGGTGCTGGCGAAGGGCCGCCCGGCGCGGATCGAGTTGAACATGCGCCTCGTCACCTTCATCGACTCGGTCGGTATCAGCGCCATGGTCGCCGGTTTCCAGACCGCCGGGGTCAGTGGCGTCAAGCTCGTGGTGACCGAGCCGAGCCGGTTCGTGCACCGGCAACTCTGGGTCACCGGGCTGCTCGGTCTCTTCGGCGCCCCGGAGCCCTACTTCGCCGGGACGAACGCCACCGAGGCGAAGACCACCGGGGTCTGACCCCGGCCCGACCGGTCATGGCGCCGGTCCCGGGCGCCTGTCATGCTCGTGCTGGCCGGGTCGCCGTCCGCGTCGGCGTGCGGTCCGGCAGTCAGGAGGCACGGTGCGCAGGCAGGACACCTTCACCTACACCGTGCAGGCGCGCTGCACCCCGGAGCGCGCCTCGGCGCTGCTGGCCGACCTGACCCGGCAGGTCGAGCTGCACCCGTTGATCGTCCGGGTCACCCCACGGCCCACCC
>NZ_WVUH01000586.1 GCF_017614955.1 Micromonospora echinofusca | reverse complement strand
GCCGGGTTCCGGGGCGGACGATTCGTCGAGCACGGTCACCAGGCCGGTGTCCAGGTCGACGTGTGCGGGTACGAGCCGGAGCTGACCCGTGGCGATCCGGGCCCGGAGCACGGGGCTGCGGTGCAGCGCCCGGGTCTGGGCCAGGATGTTGGCGCGTACCCCGTTGGCCACCGGGTCACCCGGTGCGTCGAGGACCGGTTCCACCACCGGTCGCAGCGCCTCGACGATGTCCCCGATCCGGCCCGGGGCGTGCCCGCCGTGCCGGATCGCGTCGATGGTGGCGGTGACCGCGCCACACCGCTCGTGCCCGAGCACCACCACCAGCGGTGAGCCACACTCCACGACGGCGTACTCGACACTGCCGACCAGCAGGTCGTCGGCGACGTTGCCGGCCACCCGGTTGTCGAACAGGTCCCCGATCCCCTGGTCGAACAGGATCTCCGGGGCCACCCGCGAGTCGGCGCAACCCAGGATCACCGCCGACGGGTACTGACCGTCGGCGACCGCGCGCAGGTGCGCGACCGACTGGCGGGGATGGCGGGCCCGGTCCCGGACGAACCGCCGGTTTCCGGCGAGCAGCCGGCGCAGGGCCCACTGCGGGCTGCCCGGCTGGGCGGACCGGCCGGAGTTCTGGGCGGGGGCGCGGTGCGCCGGGCCCGGGGCCGGCTGCGCGCGGGCCGGCGCGGCGGCCGGTACCGCCACCCCGGTGGCGACCAGGGCGGCGACGGCGAGCAGCGTCCGGCGGGACGCGTGGGTGACACCGGTACGGAACACGGACACGTCGACTCCCTGGCTCTCCTGCCGGTACAGCTCGGCAGATCGCCCGGATCATCCCATGCCGCTGGGCAGAAATGGGGCATTTGTCCGCTGCGGCGGCCGGCGCGTTCAGTCCTTCCGGATGATCCCGGTGATGCCGGCGACCGCCAGCGAGGTGATGACCCAGCCGAGGATCGTGGCGAGCCAACTGAAGGCGACCAGCGCCCAGCCCAGGTGCCCCTGCCCGGTGATCCGCCAGCTGTCGAACTGCCCGACGTGGACCAGTGGGATCACCACGTCGATGGCGTAGCCGAGCGGATAGAAGCACGGATAGTCCCGCTCGCAGGAGAGGGCGGTCACCTCGGCCATGTCCGCGCCGGCCCGGGTCGGCTGGACCATGCCGGTCCGATGCTGCGCCCACCAGGACAACAGTGCGACGACCGCATACAGCACCGCCAACCATGCCACTGCCCCCAACGGCCGATAGCCGTACCCGACGGTCCGGTCGAGCAGCCAGTTCTTCACGCGTTCCGGACGGTTCAGCTCTCCGAACCGCCGCAGGTCGCGCTGTTTGGCGATCCCGACGGCCTTCGCATCCCCCTCCTGGCCGGCCTGCCGGTACACCCGCACCAACTGCTCGTACGGCTGAAGGGCGAACGCCTTCCGGTTCAGCAGATCGGTGTGCGTCTTCCAGATCCACTTCTCCAGCCGGTCCTGCACGTCCGGCTGATGCTGGTTGTCGAAGCCGCCATAGGTAAAGCCCGTCAGGTGCAAGCGGCCGTACGGCGGCCAGTTGCCCTCCGGCCGCTCCGAGGTCCAGTGGTCGATCAGCCGCCCGACAGCCGCGTGGTCGAGATCGACGGAGCCACCCACCCGGTTGCGGGGCAGCCAGAGGAACTCCTGACCGACTCGCATCCCCGCCGCCTTGAGCACAGCCGGGTCTCCGACCAGTTCCGCCTCGGTGAGGTCGAGCGATTTCCCGATATCCGCGCCCTGCACCGAAACAGCGGCAGAAGCCCGAAAGCCCTTACTCATATACACGCCACCGGCAACCTTGAGTCGGTCCCCACTGAACGCGTGTCCCTCCTCGTCACGCCCACACAAATCAGCCCCTTCGAGGTGAAGGGTACTTCCGAGGTCAGAACCGACCAGACGAAGGGAACCACCGCTCACGACTATCCGATCGAGACGTACCGGGCCGCTGACGGCAATACTGTCAGCATTGAGTGCAGCCCGCCCCGGCGCATCGATCCGCGCTTCCACGGCCTGAAAGTTGCCGGTGACATCTGCCCCGAGGAATCGAACGGCACCGCTCGCCCTGAATCTGTTCAGAAACAGGCCAGCGCCGATCTTCAATTGATCGCCAAGCAATGCGTTTCCATTGCCATCGCAATCGGCAAGTTCGGCACCGTTGCCACTCAATTGGCCGACAATATCAGCTCCCAGAAGACTGAACCCACCTGCCACTATTCTGCTCTGATCGAAGATCAGGTTTCCGCCCACCCTGGCC
>NZ_WVUH01000585.1 GCF_017614955.1 Micromonospora echinofusca | reverse complement strand
GTGGGGCCACGACGGACCGTCGGTCAGGCCGGGGCGGCCTCCCGGGGCCGGGCCGGGGCCTTGACCCGCCCGGCGACCTGCTGCGCCCACCCGGCCGGATCGCCGAACTCCAGGAACCGGCCGAGTTCGGTGAGCCGGTCCACCGGGTCGGCGACCAGGTCCTCGTAGCTGATCCGCATCAGGTGCTGCGGCGGGATGTCGGACAACGCCTGGTCGGCCTGGCTGGTCATGAACGCGCAGAGCGCCAGGTACCGACGGATGTCCTGGCCACGCTCCCGCAGCAGGTCGGCGGTGAGCCGGTCCGGCAGGTACCGGACCAGGTCCTCGGGCACGGTGTCCTCTGCGGTGATCCGGAACGGGTCGAGCCCGCACCGGCCGAGGAACTCCACCCGCAACTGGATGAGCTGGAACGACGGGTGCCGGCTCATCGACTTCGCGGTGTCGTCCCAGCTCCGGGTCAGGTACACCACCTTGCAGTCCGGGAAGGAGCGCAGCAGGTACGGCGCGACGTGGCTGGACCCGCCGGACCGCTCCACCCAGCGGCGCCGACCGGTCAGCGTGGCCAGCAGGTCCAGGAACATCCGGTGGTGGTCGCTGACGCTCTGGGTGGGAAAGTCGGGAACCTGCTCGGCGAGTTGGTCGAAGAGCTGGTCCGGGTCGGTCGAGACCTTGGACAGGGTGATGGCGAGGATCCGGGGCAGGGCGGTCATCCGGTTCGCCCACCGCCCGCTCTTCGGGTAGCGCAGCTCCTTGGGCGGCAGGCCGATCCGGAACAGCGTGGACAGCTCCGCCTTGGGGCTGCTCAGGATCCCCCAGTACTCGTCGCCGCTGATCACGTCGGCGCTGCGTACCCAGGGCGCCACCGACATGAAGAACTCCTGCGCCGACAGGGTGTCCGGCTCGTCGGCGATCAGGTCGGAGAGCAGGGTGGAACCGCACCGACCGTTGCTGATGATGATCGACCGACCTTCGATCGGGGTGTCCATCTACAGACCTCCTGAGGGGTTGACTGTCACGCCGGTGGGGGCGGGTTGGGCGAGTCGGAGGCCGCAGTCCGCACCGAGCCAGGTGAGGACGAGCTGGCGGATCACCTCCGGCTGGTCGATCAGGACCGAGTGCTTCTGGTCGGGCAGTACGACGGTGCGTGCCTGCGGGAACAGCTCCTGCACGGCGGGTACCAGCTCCACCACGGCGGACCGGCCGCCGTACACGCAGAGGACCGGGACGGTGATCGCCGCCAGTTCCTCGGTGCGGGGCAGCCGGCTGGCCGGCAGTTCCCGGGCCACCGTGGTGCTGGACAACAGGTCACCGGTGTCCCGGGCCCGCCGGATCGCGCCCTCCCCGTGCCGGGCGGCGATCTCTTCGAGCGCACCGGCCCGGGGGAGGAAACCGGCGGCCCGGCCCAGCCGGCGGGCCACCCGGGTCATCCAGGCCGGGATCGGCGGCGCCGACTCCAGCGCCGTGATCCCGGCGACCCGGCCCGGGTGGCGGGCCGCGTACCCGAACGCCACGGTTCCCCCGAACGAGTTGCCGACCAGGTAGAGCGGCCCGGTGACGGCCAACTCGGTCAGCAGCGCGGCCAGGTCGTCGACGAAGTCGTCCAGGGCGTACCCGGATCCGGGGCGGTCGGTCCGGCCGTGCCCGCGCAGGTCGTACATGACCACCCGCAGGCCGACCCGGGCCAGTGGCTCGGCCAGCGTGAAGTACCAGCTGGCCAGGCTGTCCGAGGCGACCCCGTGGATCAGGACGACGGTGGGGGTACCGCCGTCCGGGTCGCCCCCGACCGTCGGGTCGGCGCCGTCCGGGCCGACCGTCGTCGCGCCGGCTTCCGGCCCGGCCACCGTCGCCGCGCCGACCCCCGGCGGGGGATCGAGCCGCTGCACGTGGACCGAGAGCCCGTTCGCGCGGACCATGGTCACTGGCCCACCCCTGCCGGCTGGGCACCGGGCTCCGCCAGGGAGCGCTCGATGTGCTCGACGAGCTGACCCACCCGCAGCTCGCGGACGTTCTCCAGGTCGAGTTTCGCCACGAAGTGCGCGAAGTTCACGCTGTTGCCGTACCGCGACTGGAGGCGGCCGGCGAGCGCGACCACGTCGATGCTCTCCATGCCCAGCTCGTCGCGGAAGGTGGTGTCCATGGTGATCTCGGTGTCGGCCGCGAACTCGCCCAGTACGGCGTGGATCATCTCGGTGAGGTCGGCGAGGATGGTGGCCTGGGCCGTGCTCATGGCGTTCTCCTTAGGCTGGTGGGGGTCAGGGGGCGGGTCACTGG
>NZ_WVUH01000584.1 GCF_017614955.1 Micromonospora echinofusca | reverse complement strand
GCGTGGTGGCCGTCCGGTGGGGGCTGGGAACGGCTGGGTGGCAGGTGTGTCGGTGAGCCGGAGGCGGTCGCCGGAAGCATGAACCGGCTCGACGTGTTCGTCATTGGCCCGGACTCGGCGCTCTACCACAAGTGGTGGGACGGCACCGCCTGGTGGCCGGACGCCACCGGCTACGAGTATCTGGGTGGCGTCTGCACGAGCAACCCACGGGTCGTCGCCCGGGGGCCCCACCGGCTCGACGTGTTCGTCACCGGTCCGGACTCGGCGCTCTACCACAAGTGGTGGGACGGCACCGCCTGGTGGCCGAGCGCCACCGGCTACGAGTGTCTGGGTGGGGTCTGCACGGGTGATCCGCAGGTCGTCACCTGCGGGCCGGACCGGCTCGACGTCTTCGTCACCGGCCGGGACTCCGTCCTGCACCACAAGTGGTGGGACGGCGTGCGGTGGCAGCCGTCCGTCCTGGGTTACGAGGTTCTCGGCGTGCCGATCGGACCGTCGTCGGCTGCCATGCTCACCTCCGGGGCCACGTCGTCGTTGGTGACGGCGGCCACGTGACGGACGACCACGAGGAAGCGACAGCCATGCCGGACACCGACGATCGACTGCACGGCCGTTGGATGCACTCGTTCGAGGAGGACCACGAGGGAGTCGAGGTCTACCGGCCCTCCGGTCACCCCTTTCCGCCGGCCAGGGGACGGGCGGGCATCGAGTTCCACCCGGACGGGACCTTCGTCGACCTTCCGGTCGGGCGTGGTGACGCGAACGAGGCCCGCCCCGGCCGGTGGCGCCAGGGACCGCAGGGCCCGATCGACGTCCGCACCGCGGCGGGTGACCGGCAGGTCATGGAGGTGGTCCGGCTGGAACCGGGCCGTCTCGAGGTACGGCGTGGCAGGGCCGACGGCGGCGAGGGGTGAAGGGTCGGCTGGCAACAGCAGCAGCCAGAGGACCCGGGTGGCGCTGGGTGAGGTGAGACCGCCCCGGGAGTACGCCTCGACGTCCGCCCGGTCGGGGCCCCGGCCGACCGGTCGGGGGTCCACCGGACGGGTGGCACTCATACGACAAAAGCCATGAAAACTCATATATCGCTAGGCTCCGGTGGATACCCAGCAGCAACGTGAAGGGCGGAGCCGTGACGACGGTGCGGATCGCGACGTTCAACGTCGAGAACCTCGACGAGACGGCCCCCGGCGTCCGGCCGTCCCTGGCCGAGCGGATCGCGCTGATGAAACCCCAGATCGTCAGGCTCCGCGCGGACATCGTCTGCTTCCAGGAGATCCACGGCCAGGAACGCCCGGGTCAACCCCGGGGGCTGCACGCCCTGACCGAACTGCTGTCCGGCACCACTCTGGCCAGCGCCGCAATGGTCAGCACCCGACCACCGGACGACGCCGTCTACGACGAACGGAACCTGGTCGTGGTCAGCCGGTTCCCGGTGGTGGCCCACCGGCAGCTGCGCAACGAGCTGGTCGCCATGCCGCGCTACGCACGGCTGACCGCCTCCCCGCCCGACACCGAACCCGTCCCGATCGGTGTCGAACGGCCGGTCCTGCACGTCGAACTCGACCTCACCGAGGTGGGCGGTGGCCGCTTGCACGTGATCGACGTGCATCTCAAGTCCAGGATCCCGACCGACGTCCCCGGACAGAAGCTGGACAGCTACACCTGGCGTACCCCCGACTCCTGGGCCGAGGGGGTGTTCCTGTCGTCGATGAAGCGGATGAGCCAGGCGCTGGAGGTACGCCGACTGGTCGACCAGATCCTCGACACCGATCCGCAGGCCCGGATCGTGGTCGCCGGGGACTTCAACGCCGCTCCCGACGACGTGCCGGTGCTGGCCATCCGGGGTGCCGTCGAGGACACCGGCAACGGCGACCTGGCCGGCCGGGTGCTCGTACCCGTGGAGCAGACCATCCCGACGTCGTCGCGGTACACGCTGTTCCACCAGGGGCGTGGCGAGATGCTCGACCACATGCTGGTCACCCGGAACCTGCTCGCCTGCTACCAGGGATCGGAGATCCACAACGAGGTGCTCCACGACGAGTCGGCCGCGTTCGGCACCGACCGCAAGTACCCCGAGTCCGATCACGCGCCGGTGGTGGCCACCTTCCGGTTCGACTGACCGCACCGCACCGGCCCCGGTCGTCACCACCCGTCCCGGCGATTCATGTTCATGAATTTGTTGGGTAGGGTTCCCGGTACCGCCCAAGGCTGCCGCCCGCCCCCTCGTGGTGCTGACGGCGCCGGAGTGAGGAGGACCGGATCCCATGAGACT
>NZ_WVUH01000583.1 GCF_017614955.1 Micromonospora echinofusca | reverse complement strand
CCCCGGCCCCGGGCGCCACCTGCCTGGGCGACGCCTGGTGCAAGTACGTCTTCGAGGTGACCGGCTCGTCGTGGTTCGCCGAGGGCAGCTACTGGATCCTGCTCAAGCCGCTGCGGATCGTCCTGATCCTGCTCCTGGCGGTGGTGCTCCGGTTCGTGCTGCACCGGGCGATCAGCCGGATGGTCCGGGGCACCACCGAGGGCGCGGTCCCGACCATCCTCAAGCCGTTGCGGGAGCGGATCCCCACCGCCACCGCCCCGGACCCGAACGCCTTCGTCCCGGAACGCCGCCGGCAGCGCGCCGAGGCGATCGGTTCGGTGCTGCGCAGCCTGGTGACCGCCTTCGTCTTCGGCATCGCCCTGCTGATGGTGCTCAAGGAGTTCAGTTTCGACCTGGCCCCGCTGCTGGCCAGCGCGGGTATCGCCGGCCTGGCCCTCGGCTTCGGCGCGCAGAGCCTGGTCAAGGATCTGCTGGCCGGGCTGTTCATGCTTCTGGAGGACCAGTACGGCGTCGGCGACACGGTGGACCTGGGCGAGGCGACCGGGGTGGTCGAGGCGGTCGGCCTCCGGGTCACCACGATCCGCGACGCCCGGGGCGTGCTGTGGTACATCCGCAACGGCGAGATCATCCGGGTCGGCAACAAGAGTCAGGGCTGGGCGATGGTCGTGGTCGACCTGCCCATCGGTTTCGTCAGTACCGAGGAGGTCAGTGCCGTACTGCGGACCGCCGCCGCGTCGGTGGCCCTCGACCCGGAGTTGTCCGAGCACGTCGTGGAGCCGCCGGAGGTGCTGGGCGTGGAGCAGATGACGGTGGACGGGGCGGTGATCCGGACGGTGGTCAAGACCACGGCGGACGGGCAGTTCGCGGTCGGCCGGGAGTTGCGCCGCCGGCTCGCCGAGGCGCTGGAGAACGCCGGCATCGCGGCCCGGATCGCCGCCTCCCGGATGATGTTCCCCCGCCCGGCCGCGCCGGCCGCCGGGCCGGGGGAGGCCGGACCGGGCGGACCCGCCTGAGCCGTCGGCAGGGCGGCGCGACCCCCCGGGGACAGCTCCCGAACGGTTGCCTCCGGCGCCGTACGGACCCGGCCTGAACTGCGATGATCCGATCCCCACCGGGCTGTGGACCCGACCGGCGCGGACCGGCCGGTGGGGTGGGCATCGTCCGTTCGTTCAGTCGAAGATGCGACGATCTACCCATCCGCCCTAGCCACTCGTCAGACGATCAGGCAGAATCCCGGACAAGCTCCTCCCAGAGCGTGACCATGTCTTCGCTGATCCGTAGATCTGACGATGATCCCCGCCCGCACCATCACGAGTGGCGCCGCACCGGGGATGATGGAGGCCCCGGTGTCCGACGAGCGACACACCAAGGAAGGCCCGGCAACCTTCCGTGAGGTGTTCGCCCAGACCGAGTTCCGGGCGGTCTACGCGGCGAACACCCTCTCCTGGACCGGCGACTACATCGCCCGCGCCGCGGTCACGGTACTGATCTACCAGGAGACCGCCTCGGTGGCCCTCTCCGCTGCCGCCTTCGCGGTCAGCTACCTGCCGTGGATCGCCGGTGGACCGCTGCTCGCCACCGTCGCGGAGCGCTACCCGTACCGCCGGGTGATGGTGGCCTGCGACCTGATCCGGATGGCCCTGATCGCCCTGGTGGCGATCCCGGACATGCCGGTGGCCGCCATCCTGGCCCTGCTCTTCACCATCACGTTGGCCAACCCGCCGAGCCAGGCCGCCAAGTCGGCACTGATGCCGGTGATCCTCAGCGGCGACCGGCTGGTGGTGGGCCTGTCGGTGAACACCAGCACGGGTCAGGCCGCCCAGGTGGTCGGCTACCTGCTGGGCGCGGTGATCGCCGCGCACGACCCGACGCTCGCCCTGATGATCAACACGGCCACCTTCGGGCTCTCCGCGCTGATCGTCCGGTTCGGCGTGCACGACCGGCCCTCGGCGATGCGCCGCGAGTACCGCAGCCACCTGCTGCGGGAGACCGCGGACGGCTTCCGGATCGTCTTCGGCACCCCGGTGCTGCGGGCCACCGCGATCCTGGTCTTCGCCTCGATGCTCTTCGCCATCGTGCCGGAGGGCCTCGCCGCCGCCTGGGCGGGCGAGCGCAGTGACGGCGGCGTGGACCAGAGCATCGCCCAGGCAGTGATCATGGCGGCGAATCCGGTCGGTTTCATCCTCGGTGGGCTGGTGATGGCCCGGGCGGTACGTCCCGACGTGCGCATCGCGTTGATCCGGCCGTTCGCCGTCCTGGCCCCCCTCGCCCTGACC
>NZ_WVUH01000582.1 GCF_017614955.1 Micromonospora echinofusca | reverse complement strand
CAGCCACGGGCACACTGCCGACGCGATCGAGAACCTCGAAGAACTTCGCCTTGAGTTCCACGGAAACGGACACGGTCCTCGCAACCCCCAGAAGATCCGGGTGTTGCGAGGACCACTAGACCCCAAGGTAGAGGAAGGGGCCCTTCCTAACACCTCAATGCCGGTTGACGGGGATCGGGCTGAGCACCACGGTCGCGGTCAGCAGCGCCTCGTCGAGCCGCATCGGGGCCGGCCGGCCCAGCCGACGCAGGGTACGCAGCATCGCCGCGTTGTCCGCCTGGGTGTGCAGCAGCAGCGCCGCGTACCCGGCCCGCTCGGCGTACGCCACCAGCCGGCGGAGCAGGGCGGTCCCCACCCCGCGCCGCTGCCAGTCGTCCCGGACCAGGAACGCCACCTCGGCCTCGTCACCCTCACCGAGCAGGTTGGCCATCGCGACCACCTGGTCCGTCCCGTCCGCGCCGACGGTCACCGCGAGCAGGGTCAGACCCCGCGCCGGGTCGAGCAGCCGCCGCAGCCGGGTCGGCGTCGGCGCCGCCCCGCCGCTGAGATAACGCCGCTGCCGGCTGGTCGGTGAGCAGCGTCCGTGCAGTTCGAGTACGCCCGGCAGGTCGTCGACCGACGCCGGCCGTACGCTGAGCTCCGCGCCGTCGGGAAGAAGCAGGGTGACCTGCTCGGCGAGCCGGCGCGCGGCGGCGCCGGCCAGTTCGACGAGGGCCTGCGCGCGGGCGTACTCGGCGGGGGTGAACGTCGGGGCGGCCCGGTGCAGGACGAAGTACCCGCCGGCCGGCTCGACCAGGTGCAGGGTGTCCGTGCCCACCCCGGAGCGGTCCGGTACGGGCGCGACCCGCCAGGTGACCGTGTCGGCGGCGAGCAGCGACCGCAGCACCTCGCCCAGCGCGTCCGGGTCGTGGACCAGGCGGGTCGCCAGACCGAGTACCCGGGTCGGCTGGTCCGCCAGGCCACGCGCCTCACTGCGCGAGATCCAGCAGTCCCGGCCCCGGCCCCGTTCCACCGCGGCCAGCAGTTCCGCCTCCCCGACGCTGTCCGGTGCGTCCACGAGGAAGTCGTCGACGGCTCCCGCCTCGGTGGTGTGCACCTGGACCGCCAGGATGTTGACGCCGCGCAGCGCCAGGCTGGCGGTCAGCACTGAAAGGTACCCGGGCCGGTCGTCGACGGTGGCCCGGATCCGCCACAGCGCCATCCTTCACTCCTCCCCGCCGCTCGCGGCGGTCCTGCTGGTGGGAGGTGTTAGGAAGGGGCCCTTCCTATACCGAAAACGATAAGAGGGGGCCCTTCCTAACACCTGTCCCTACACCTGGAACGTGGCGGTGGCCGGCGGTGCGCCGACCAGGTCGAGCCGGTCGCCGAGGATCACCGCGGCGGCCCGGACGAGTTGGGCCAGCCGGTCCACCTCGGTGGCGTGGAAGGCTGCGGCGGTGAGCGGTGCCACGTCCGCGCGGGACACCACCAGCACCAGCCCGGCGCGGCCGAAGGGCGCGACCGCGTAGTGTTCGCCGGCCGGGCCGGTCAGCGCGCGGGCCCGCAGCGGGGTGATCTCCGGGAGCCGGGCCGGCACCGGTGCCCGCCAACTGGCGTACGCCGGGGTGGCCGTGCCGGTGCCGCTGCGTTCCGCCCAGTCGGCCGGTACGACGGCAGCGGCGGCCCAGTCGGCGGCCAGCAGTCCGGGTACCGCGTCGACCAGGGTGGCCAGCCCGTCGTTCGGGTTCGCCGCGACCTGGGCCAGCAGTTCGGCGTCCTGACCGCCGACGATGGGACTGCCGATCGCCCGCCACACCCCGTCGACGCGGACGCCGGGGATCGCGGCGAGGCCGGCGAGCAGCCGGTCGACGCGGGCGGTACCCGGCCAGACCACGGTGAAGTCGTCGACCGCCCGCCCACCGAGGCGTTCCAGGACGACGACCTGGACGATGTCGGCGCCGGCGATACCGAGGGTGCGGGCCACCTGGCCGAGCGTCCCGGGTCGGTCCGGCAGGGTCACCCGAACTCTGAGCAACATCGCGCTCCCTCCGCTCGGTGGGCCGGTCTGGTGCCGGCGTGTGAGGACAGCCTGCGGGGTGACCATTTCGTAACCGTTGCCTGGCCGTGTCCCGGCGGGAACAATCCACCCCACGGTTCACGTTGCCCCGGGCCGGCGTCTTCCCGCCGGATGGTTACCCGCCGGTATCCGAGCCTTGACAAGGCGGTCGGCCTGCCATGAACTAGTCGGATGACCGTCCCGGCCAGCCACCCGCCCCGGCCGGGACGGTCATCCGACTAGTTCATGGC
>NZ_WVUH01000581.1 GCF_017614955.1 Micromonospora echinofusca | reverse complement strand
GGGCAGGGCGGGTCGGTGTGCTGGCCGGGGTCGCGCGTCCTGTCGAGCTGCTCCGTCTACGCCAGCAGCTCGACAGCGTCCCCACCAGGGCTGGCCGTCGGCCCGCACCGGCCATCGACGCGCGGCGTCAACCGGCCCGCACCCGCCGTCGGCCGGCACCGGTCACCGACTCGCACCGGTTACCGGCCGGCACCGGTCGCCCGTCAGCTGTGGCGCCCCTCCGGGCCCACCAGCACGGTCGCGGTGTCGCTGATCAGTTCCCAGGTCCGCCGTACGTGCGCCTCCGTGGTCTGCGGCGCACCGATCGCCATCCGCAGCGTGTACCGGCCGTCGACCCGGGTGTGGGTCAGATAGGCCCGACCGGTGGCGTTCACCCGTTCCAGCAGTTCCGTGCTCTGCTCGTCACCGGCCCGCAGCCGGAAGCAGACCAGCGAGAACGGGTGCGGGGCGACCAGTTCGAAGCGGTCGTCGGCGCGGACCAGCCCGGCGAGCCGGTCGGCCAGCGCGACCCCGGACCGGATGTGCGCGCGCAGCCCCTCCGCCCCGTACCAGCGCAGCACGAACCACAGCTTCAACGCCCGGAACCGCCGGCCCAGGGACACCTGCCAGTCCCGGTAGTCGATGACCGCACCCGACCCGGTGGCCGCGTTGCGCAGGTACTCCGGCATCACGGTCAGCGCCTCCACCAACCCCGCCCGGTCGGCCACCCAGAACGCGTCGCAGTCGAAACCGGTGAGCAGCCACTTGTGCGGGTCGAAGCAGTAGGAGTCGGCGTACTCCAGCCCGGCGTGCGTCCAGCGCAGTTCCGGGCAGACCGCGGCGGCACCGGCGTACGCGGCGTCCACGTGCAACCAGATGCCGTACTCGGCGCAGATCGCCCCGATCTCCGGCAGCGGGTCGATCGCCGTGGTCGACGTGGTACCGATGGTCGCCACCACGATCGCCGGCACGTCCCCGGCGGCCAGGTCCGCCTCGATCGCGGCCCGCAGCGCGTCCGGCCGCATGCCGAACGCCTCCGGGTCCACCTCGACCGGTCGTACGCCGTCCGCGCCCAGCCCGGCGATCCGGGCGGCCTTCTCGATGGAGGAGTGCCCCTGGGTGGAGGTGTACGCCCGGTAACGGCGCTGCACACCGCTGGCCCGCCACTGCCCGCCGCTGGCCCGGTGCAGGGCTGCCAGGGTGGCGACCAGGGTCGCCGAGGACGCGGAGTCCTGGATCACCCCACCGCCCGTACCGGTGGACCGGAACCGTTCCGGCAGGTCGAGCAGGCCGGCCAACCAGTCCATCATCACCGTCTCCACCTCGGTGCAGGCGGGGCTGGTCGCCCAGAGCATGCCCTGCACCCCGAGGCCGGAGCTGAGCAGGTCGGCCAGCACACTCGGGCCGGAGATGTTGGCCGGGAAGTAGCCGTAGAAGTTCGGATGCTGCCAGTGGGTGAGGCCGGGGACGACCACCTTGTCCAGGTCGGCGAGGATCGCCGGGAACTCCTCACCCCGCTCCGGTGCGGCGAGCGGCAACCGGGCGGCGACCGCGCCCGGCGGGTCCTGCGAGGTGATCGGCCGCTGGGCGACGGTCGACCAGTAGTCGGCGATCCAGTCGACCATCGCGTGGCCGTGGCGGCGGAACTCGTCCGGGTCCATGTGCGGTGCCTCTGCCATGCACTGAGTCGATCAAGGAATCCGGTGCCGGGCAAGGGAGATGAGGAAACGTCCGGTTCCGTTGCTCCCGGAAAGCGGTTGCCCTAGCATCGTCGGTGCGTGGGGCCACCCGGTCATCCCGGCCGTCCGGCCGGTTGTCGACACCGCTGCGGCGTACCCCTCCGGCCCGGGCAGGCCGGCGGGTGACGGACGTCGCCGACCTCCCGCGGAGGCACCCTTCCCATGCGTACCCCCAGAACCCGCACCATGCTGCTCGCCGCGACCGTCGCGGCGACCGCGGTGGCCGGCGCGCTGACCGCCGTCACCGCCTCGGCCGCCGTCGCCGGCTGCCGGGTCGACTACCAGGTGACCAACCAGTGGTCCGGCGGCTTCGGCGCGAACGTCACCGTCACCAACCTCGGTGACCCGGTCACCGCCTGGACGCTCACCTGGTCGTTCGCCGCAGGCCAGCAGGTCACCCAGGCGTGGAACGCCACCGTCATTCAGTCCGGCACCGCCGTCACCGCCCGCAACGTGGACTACAACGGCACGATCGGTACCGGCGGGACGGCCGCCTTCGGCTTCAACGGCTCCTGGAACGACGTCAGCAACCCGACCCCGGCCAGCTTCGCGCTCAACGGTACGACCTGCACCGGCGGCACCGCCC
>NZ_WVUH01000580.1 GCF_017614955.1 Micromonospora echinofusca | reverse complement strand
GTCACCAGCCGGGCGGGGGGGCCTCCAGGTGCACCACCTTCATGGCGGTCAGCTCGTCGAGCAGTTCCGGGCCGTACCCGAACCCCTGGCCGCTGCCCCGGCGCGGCTGCGCGGCACCACCGGGCGCCCCGCCGAACACCGCGTTGATCTTGACGGTGCCCACCGGCAGGTCCCGGCAGGCCCGCTGGGCGTGCGTCATCGACCCGGTCAGTACCGTCGCCGCCAACCCGTACGGCGACCGGCTGGCCCGGGACAGTGCCTCGTCGAACGAGTCGACCGTCACCACCGGGGCGACCGGCCCGAACGTCTCCTCCCGCAGCACCGCCATCTCGTCGGTGCACCCGGTCAGCACGGTCGCCGGGTAGAACGATCCCGGCCCGTCCGGGATCCGCCCGCCGGTCTCGATCCGGGCGCCGTCGGCCACCGCCGCCTGCACCTGCCCGTGTACGTGGTCCCGCAGCCGGCGGTCGACCAGCGGGCCGAGTTCGGTCCCCGGGTCGCGTCCCGGCCCCATCCGCAGCGCGTCGGCCCGTCGGGTCAGGGCGGCCACGAACGCGCCGGCCACCTGGGCGTGCACGTAGATCCGCTCGACCGCCACGCAGAGCTGCCCCGAGTTGGCGAACGCGCCGAGCGCGGCCTGCCCGGCGGCCCACTCCGGGTCCACGTCCCCGTCCACGATCAGCGGGTCGCTGCCCCCGTTCTCCAGCAGGGCCTTCGCCCCGGTCCGGGCGCAGGCCGCCGCGATCGACCGGCCGGTGGCCGTGGCCCCCACGTGGGCCACCACGTCGACCTGCTGGTCCGCCAGGGTCGCGCCGGTCTCGGCGCCCCCGGTGAGCAGGGTCAGCACGCCGGGTGGCAGGGCGGTGTCCAGCAGCCGGGCGAGCAGCCAGCCGGTGGCCGGGGTCCGCTCGCTCGGCTTGTGCACCACCGCGTTCCCGCTGACCAGGGCCGCCCCGAGCAGCCCGCAGGCCACCGCGACCGGATCGTTCCACGGGGTGAGGACCGCGACCACCCCCCGGGGCTGCGGCACCATCAGGTCGATCGCGTCGACGCCGCCGGCCAGGGTCCGGCCGCCGCGCAGCGGGCCGATTTCGGCGTACTGTCGCAGCGTGCCCACTCCGGCGACCACCCCGGCCCGGGCCGACTCCAACGGGCGGCCCATCTCGGCGGTCTGGACCGCCGCCAGTTCGTCGGCGGCGGCCTCCAGCGCGTCCGCCGCCCGGTGCAGCGCCTCGGCCCGGTCCGCCGCCGGGGTCGCCGCCCAGCCCGGTGCCGCCTTGCCGGCGGCGGCCACCGCGTGCGCCACCTCGGCCGCCGTGGCCACCGGCGCCCGGCTGACCGGCGTTCCGTCGGCCGGATCGTGGACGACCAGTTCACCTCCGGCGCCCCCGGCGCCCCACACCCCGTCGATCAACTGCTGCACCTCGTACATGGCGGGTCGGATGCCCCGGTCTGACGGTGACAAACGCGTTTCGCCCGGTTGGCTGCCGGGTAGCCCGCCGGGATGGGCATGATCTCCGACAGCGCGGACGCGATCGTGATCGGCGCCGGGCACAACGGCCTGGTGGCCGCCAACCTGCTGGCCGACGCGGGCTGGGACGTGCTGGTGCTGGAGGCCACCGAGGCGCCGGGCGGGGCGGTGCGCTCGGCCGAGGTGACCGTCCCGGGCTACCTCAGCGACCTGTACAGCTCGTTCTACCCGCTCGGGTACGCCTCGCCGGTGCTGCGCGGACTCGGCCTGGACCGGTACGGCCTGACCTGGCGGCACGCCCCCGACGTGCTGGCGCACCTGCTGCCGGACGGCCGGGCGGCGGTACTCAACACCGACCGGCAGGTCACCGCCGCCTCGTTGGAGTCCTTCGCCCCCGGGGACGGGGCGCGCTGGTTGCGGGCGTACGACGACTGGCGGCAGGTCTCCGGGCCGCTGCTGGGTGCCGTCCTCACCCCGTTCCCGCCGGTCCGCGACGGGGTGACCCTGCTACGCCGGTTGGGTACCGGTGGCGCGTTGCGGCTGGCCCGCCGGTTGGTGCTGCCGGTACGCCGGCTCGGCGCGGAACTGTTCCGGGGGGCCGGCGGTCCGGCGCTGCTGGCCGGCTGCGCCCTGCACACCGACCTGTCCCCGGACGAGGCGGGGTCCGGGGTGTACGGCTGGCTGCTGGCCATGCTCGGGCAGGAGGTTGGCTGGCCGGTACCGGCCGGCGGGGCGCAACGGATCACCGACGCCCTGGTCGACCGGCTGCGGGACCGGGGCGGCCGGATCAGCTACCGGGCCCGGGTGGACCGGGTGCTCGTCGCCCGGGGCCGGGCGACGAGCAC
>NZ_WVUH01000057.1 GCF_017614955.1 Micromonospora echinofusca | reverse complement strand
GTCCGCGGTGCGGGGTCGGGGGAGGCTCGCGGCCAGCAGGGCCGCCCGGTCGGTGGCCGAGATCCCGAGCGCGCCGGCCAGCGAGCGCACCGTCCGTGGGTACGGGCGGCTGCGGATGCCGCGCTCCAGGGCGCTGACCGCGTGGGCGGTGACCCCGGCGCGTTCGGCCAGCTCCTCCTGGGTCAGCCCGGCCCGTTCGCGCAGCGTGCGCAACTGGACACCGAAGGGCACCGGATGTGGGGTGTCCGGGTCGGTGTCCTGAGTGATCACGCAGCGATTGTACGGAGCCGCAGGGCGCCGAGCAGTCAGGATCTTGACCCGCACAGTGCTCGTACGCTGCGAACTGTACGGGTGGTGTGCCTGGTGGTGGCCGGTGCGCGCGGCGAGAGTGGCCGATTGGGCCAGTGTCCGGGTAGGACGCCGGGCCCAACCGTCACCTCTTCGTGGTAAGGACCCCGTAATGCCCCGTGCCCGACGAAAGGCACTTGACCGGTATACCGCCTGTCTGGCGGTATTCTCCCTACTGTTGGCGCTGCCCTCCGCCGTGCTGCCCGCCGGGCCGGTGTCCGCCGACCCGGTCGGCGAGCTCGACAAGATCGTCCTTTCGGACACCCCGACCGGCGTCAGCGCCCACCCGGCGGTCGCCGCCGACGGCGACCACGTGGTGGCCGCCTGGGTGGACCAGGGGATGTCCCCCACCGGCTACGACGACCTCGTCATCCGGCAGAGCCTCGACGGCGGCGTGACCTGGCAGACCCGGAAGAACATCACGCTGGCCAGCGGGCCGTTGCACGGGGCCAAGCACCCGTCGGTCGCGGTCCGGGGCCAGGACATCCTCGTCGCGTTCCAGTCCAACGCGCTGGTCGACGGCGACGTCCACCGCATCGGCAACCACGACGTGCACCTGTACGCCAGCCACGACGGCGGCCGGTCGTTCGGTCCCCGGCAGATGATCGTCGAGGACCCCGAGGAGAGCGTCGACCCGCAGGTCGAGTTCCTCGACGACGACTCCGCGGTGGTGACCTGGATCTCCGGGGACGGCCGGCTGTCCCTGCGTCGTTCGGACGACCACGGCCGCACCTGGCGTGACATGCAGACCATCACCACGGACGCCGCGCAGAACGACGGCGACTACCTCGCCGCCGCGGACGGCAGTGCCTGGATCGGCTGGACGCCGCGCAACGGCGGTGGGGCGAAAATCGCACAGGTCCGCCCGGACGGCGACGTGATCGTGGACGGGTTCGACAGCGGCGGTACCCGGTCGGGAGAGATCAGCGTGGCCGCCGCCGGACCGGTCGTCGCCGCCGCCTGGGTCGACACGCGGGCCTCGGGCGGCGGCAACCTGCCGTACGGCGCGGTGATCCACGACGGCAGGCAGCGGACGGTGGCCAGTGCCCCGATCTCCACCACCGCCCGCCACCCCCGGCTGGGCGACGTGGAGGTCGACCGGGGTCTGGCGTACGTCACCTGGGAGGACTACGTCGACTGGGCGGGGCAGACCCACGTCGCCACCAGCTCCGACGGACGGACCTGGCACACCGGCCGGACCCTGCGGCCGTCGAACAACCCGCTCGGCTCCGCAGCCCAACTGGCCCGCACCGAGCCCGGCAACCGTCGCACCCCGACGGCCCGCATCGACTGGAGCATGCCCGACCGGTACGGGGTGGACGCCGACAACGACGGCCTGATCGACGAGCACCAGGACGCCGGGTTCGTCGGGCAGCGTGAGTTCGACGTCGACCTGGACGCCTGTGCCGCCGAGGGCGGGGACAGCCCGGTCACCGAGTACCGCTGGAGCATCGGCGGGCAGACCGTCAGCGCGGACACCTGCCGCAAGCGGGTCCGGCTGGCCGAGGGCGAGTACGACACCACGCTGGAGGTCAGGACCCAGGACGGCGAGTCCGCCCGGACCACGGCCAAGGTGACCGTCCGGGACCACCTGGTGGTCAGCATCGGCGACTCGGTCGCCTCCGGCGAGGGCGTACCGGACGTACCCCAGCAGGGCGACACCCCGGCCCGCTGGCAGAACGAGCAGTGCCACCGGTCCGCCCGGTCCGGTCCGTCCAGGGCGGCACTGCGCCTGGAACAGGCCGACCGGCGCAGCTCGGTTACCTTCCTGCACCTCGCCTGCTCGGGCGCCTCCGTCCTGCCGTTCGTCACCGGGGACACCACCGAGGGTGGCCTGCTCACCCCGTACGTCGGGGTGGTCCCCGGCGCCCCGATCGAACCTCAGGTCGACGCGGCGGCCCGACTCACCGCCGGCCGGGGCATCGACGCGCTCACCGTCTCCATCGGCGCCAACGACCTGCGCTTCTCGGCCGTGGTCAAGGACTGCATCACCACCGACTGCACCGGGGTCTCCACCGGGGAGGCGCTGGAGCAGCGGCTGGCCGTACTGCCCGACCACTACCGGGCCCTCGACGAGGCGATCGACGCCAAGCTGAAGCCGACCGTGACGGCCATCTCGCAGTACTTCGACCCGGCGCACGACGAGACCGGTGCGATCAACCTGCGCTGCGTGGCCAACGGCGTCGGGACCCTCGTCACCGACGAGGAGGCCGAGTGGGCGTACCGGAACGTGGTGAGCGTGCTCAACACCCAGGTCGCCTTCGCCGCCGGCAAGCACGGCTGGACCTTCGCCGACGGCATCGCCGACGAGTTCCGGCCGCACGGGTACTGCGCCCGGGACAACTGGGTCGTCCAGATCGGGCAGTCCCTCGACAGCCAGGACGACGAGAAGGGTGGCTTCCACCCCAACGTCGCCGGACACGAGGTGTACGGACGCCGGCTCGCCGAGGAGATCACCGCGAAGCTGCCGGCCCCGGTCGGCGACCGCACCCTCCCGGCCCCGGCCCCGGCGGGTGGCGCCAGCCTGCCCAAGGGCGCCGACGTGGTGCTGACCCGCAACGTCGACGCGGACCGGGTGGCCACCCCGATCTCGGCCAAGCCGGGTGCCGCCCCGGCGATCGGCACCGACGTCGGGCTGTCGGCCCGCACCGGCCTGTGGGCCGCCGAGTCGCGTTCGGTGGGCACCTCCACCGGTCTCGCCTCGGTCTTCGTGGAGAACACCGACCCGACGCGTACCCGCACCTCCACCTGGGAGGTGTACGGCCGACTGGTGCCCGTCGGTGAACCGGGCATCGCGGTACGCGCGGTCACCCCGGTACAGGCCCCGGACGCCCCGACGGTGGTCGTGGCCGGCAAGTCGGTGGCGGTCCGGGCCGAGATCCTCAACACCACCGGCCGGGCGGCGACCTACCCGGTCGAGGTGACCGTACGCGGTGTCGAGGGCGGTACCCGGACCTTCACCCAGCGGGTGGGCCTGCTCGGTGGGCGTAACGTCGTCCACCTGATGCCGTCCGACGACCCGCTGCTGCCCGCCGACGGGCAGTCGTTCGAGGCGACCGTCCGGGTCACCGGCGGCGACAGCGACGCCGGCAACGACAGTCTGACCTCGGCGGCGGTCCCGGTACGACCGGGACGTGACCTGCGCATCCTGTACGTGCCCCTGGGCAACAGCGCGGGCAGTGCACCGTCCTGCCGGGAGGTCAAGCAGACCGCCGACGAGAGCACCGCCTACCTCCAGGCTGCCCTGCCGGTACGCGACCTCGGCATCGAGGCCAGCACCTCCTGCGCCACCGTCGTCCGGGCGGTACGCGGCGAGGTGGGCGACTCGGTCTCGCTGACCCTGGGCCTGCTGAACAAGATGGCCACCGCGACCGGGCACGACCTGGTGGTCGGGGTCGGGCGGCCGAAGCTGCTCATCGACGACATGAACTTCTACGCGGCCGGCGCGGCGTTCGTCGGCGCGAAGAACGACGACGGCGCCCCCACCCGCAGCGCCATCATCGAAACCGCCTACTACCAGGCGGAGGCCCTGGCCCACGAGGTGGGACACACCTGGGGCCTGGAGCACGTCGAGGGCCTCGGCGCGCCCGGCTACCGGGTGGACGAGCGCGAGGTACGCGACGGTGGCGACTTCATGGCCCGCCAGCTCGCGCCCCCGTCGTGGATCTCCGCGAGCACCTTCGGCTACCTGCAGAAGCGGTTCGCGGCCCGGGCGGCGAACGGCCAGCGCGGCACCCTCGCGGCGCAGCGCTCCCTGCTGGTGTCGATGACCGTCGACAACCTCGACCGGCCGGACCAGGTACGGCTCTCCCCGCTGTCGGTACGCGAAGCCGCCACCACCGTCGGCCTCGGCGGCGAGGGCAGCTACGAACTGCGCTACCTCGACGGGAACGGCTCGGTGCTGGGCACCGTCGGACTCACCCCGGGGCACGTCGCCGAACAACCCGAGGACAGTGTCGACAGCGCCGGACTGAGCGAGCTGGCCCCCTGGCTGGACGGCACCCGGACGATCCAGCTCCGCCGGGGCGACAAGGTGCTCGTCAGCCGCACCGTCTCCGCCCAGGCACCGCAGGTCACGGTGCAGGCACCGACGGACCTCCCGGCCGGTAGCGACCTCCAGGTCAGCTGGACCGCGACCGACGCCGACACCTCCACCGCCGACCTGTACTCGACCGTCGAGATGAGCGTCGACGGCGGGACGAGCTGGCTGCCGGTGCTCACCGACACGAAGGCCACCGAGGCGACCCTGCCGATCGAGGGCGCGCTCGCCGGCAGGACCGTGCAGCTGCGGGTGGTGACCGGCGACGGTGTGCTGACCGGCAGCGCTACCGCCACCACCCGGATCGGGGCCCGGCCGAAGGCCGGCCGGATCGCCCTGGAGGAGGAGAACTACTTCACCTCCGGGACCAGCAACTACCGTTACTCGCTGGTCGTCCTGGACCCGGCGACCGGTGAACGCACCGTCGTGCAGTCGATGCTCCAGCACCAGCCCGACCCGGACTTCTCCCCGGACGGCAGGAAGCTGGCCTGGATCCACTACCGGGACCTGGTGGTCAGCGAACCGGACGGCACCGGCGAGCAGACCCTCGCGTACGCCCCGGCGTTCTCCAGCTGGACCTGCCCCGACTGGTCGCCGGACGGCAAGACCGTCGCCACCGTCGGCGACGGCTACTGGGTCACCCTGTTCGACGTCGCCACCGGCGAACGGACGACGATCGAGGACCGGCCGGACGGGGTGATGACCTGGGCGTACTCCTGCCCGCACTTCTCTCCCGACGGCAAGAAGCTGGCCCTCTACTCGGCCGGTGGCGGCACGGCGTCGCTGTGGGTGTACGACCTGGCCGGCAAGGAGTTCACGAAGGTACCGGTGCCGGAGGAACCGCTCAACCTCTTCGGCTGGTCGCCCGACGGCGAACTGCTGGTCACCCCGCGCGGCGGCGCGAACCAGGGCCAGACCTGGGCGATCCGCCCGGACGGTACCGGCTACTCCCGGGTCAGCACCCTGTACGGCGCCGAGCCGAACCCGCACGACGGCGGCTGGCTCGCCGGCCGGCCGGTCGGCGGCTACCAGCGGTACGACCTGGCGCTGCTGAACGCCGACGGCACGCAGAACAAGCTGTTCACCGACTACGACAACACCTCCACCGGGGACCCGTCCTGGGACTCTGCGACCGGCTGGGACTGGCAACCGCTGGTCGACGAGGAGCAACCCCCGGTAAAGGAGCCGTCCCTGGCCGACGCCGGTGGCCCGTACACCGGTGTCGAGGGTCAACGCATCACCGTCAACGCGGGCGGTGGCACCCGGCCGAACGGCGAGATCCCGCTGTACTTCTGGGATCTCGACGGTGACGGCGGGTACGACGACGCCGCCGGACCGAGCGCCGACCACACCATCGGCAAGGACGGCACCTCGACGGTGGCGGTCCGGGCCGTCCTCGCCGACGGCACGGCGGCCACCGGCACCGCCACCGTCACCGCCACCAACACGCTGCCGACGATCAGGGTGTCGCCGCTGCGTACCGTGGTCGGCCAGCCGACCCGGCTGGACACGGTCCTCATCACCGACGCCGACGGCGCGGCGATGCGCACCGACGTCGACTGGGCCGACGGCTCGGACATGACCCTCGACCAGCCGGTCCGCCGGGTACCGGAGGGCTGGTCCGTCACGCCCACCCACACCTGGACCACGCCGGGCACCTACCGGGTCGGCGTCTGGGCCAAGGACGACGACCCGGACCGGTACTCCTGGACCGAACTGGAGGTGACGGTGCTGCCGGCACCGGCGCCCGAGCTGACCGGGGTGTGGCCGGCGCACGGTCCGGCTGCCGGTGGCAGCGAGGTACGCCTCTCCGGTCAGCTGCTGCACTCGGTGGACGAGGTCCGGTTCGGCGACGTACCGGCGACCTCCTTCACCGTGGGCGAGGACGGCGCGGTCACCGCGGTCGCACCCGCCCTGCCGGCCGGCTCGACGGTCGACGTCACGGTGGTGGCCGACGGGGTGACCAGCCGGGTCAGCCAGAATGGCCGGTGGACCGTGGACGACGAACCGGCCACGGTCGGCGACGCCACGGCGAAGACCGCGGTGGACACCGCCGTCGAGGTGCCGCTGGAGGTCCGCAACACCGACGGCGGTCCGGCCGACCTGGCCGTCGCTGTCGCCCCCGAGCAGGGCAGGGCCAGCATCACCGGCACCGACCTGCGCTACGAACCGGCCGCCGGCTTCGTCGGCACGACCCGGATCGGGGTACGCGCCGGCAACGGTCCGGTCGCCCAGGTGACCGTCACCGTGGGCAGCCGCGCCCCGCTGCTCGGCGGGGAGACCCGCTCCGCGCCGGACGGTACGGCGGCCGGGACGACGGTCCGGTTCCCGCTGACCGAACTGCTGGCCAACGACGTCGACCCGGAGGGCGACGAGCTGACGATCACCACAGTCGAGGCGGTGTCCGGTGGTACGGCCCAGCTCGACGGCGACCACCTGGCCGCCACGGTGGCCGGTACGACCGCACCGCTGGAGTTCCGGTACACCGTCCGGGACGGCAGCGGCATGACCGCGACCGTCACGAGCTGGGTGGTCCTGGCCGGCGACGGACCGGGCGAACCGGCGCCGACCGCCGACGCCGGGGACGACCGCAGCGGTACCGAGGGTGCCGCCGTGGCGGTCACCGGTACGGTCAGTGCCGGCGCGACGGCAGCCTGGACGGTGCAGCCGGTGTCCGGCGTGGACTCCGGTGCCACCTGTACCGTCGCCGACCCGGCGGCGGTCAGCACCACGGTCACCTGCACTGACGACGGCACCTGGCGGCTCGTGCTGACCGCCACCTCACCGGGCGGTACGACCACCGACGCGGCCACGCTCACCGTGGGCAACGGCGCGCCGACGGTGACCATCGCGGCCCCGACGGACGGCACCGTCGTGCTGCCGGGACAGGCGGTGGAGGTACGCGCCGAGGGCACCGATCCGGGCGCCAACGACACCACGGCCCTGCGGATCGACGCGGGTGACGGGTCGGCGCCGAGGACCGGTGGCACGGCGTCCGTGACGTACGCCAAGGCGGGCGTCTACACGGTCACCGTGACCGGCACCGACGACGACGGGGCGAGCGGAACCGCGCAGGCCACCATCGTCGTCCGGGACCCGACGGCGACCGGCGGCCTGGTCCTGGCCGGCGGGAAGCTCGGCAGCGACGTGCGGTTCGGGCTCGCCGGCTACACCGGGAAGGCCAGCTGGGGCGTGGTCGCGCTGAACGACGCCGCCCGCAGGTCGACGCTGCTCGGCACGGTCAGCCGGGTGGGCATCACCGGCAGCACGGCGACGGTGACCGGCGTCGGGCTGTGGAACGGCAAGCCCGTCACGTTCGAGGCGGTCGTCGTCGACGGCGGCACCGTCGACGGCAGGCCGGCCACCGACACCGTACGGGTGAAGGTGCTGTCCCTCACCGGGTCGGTGCTCTGGAGCACCTCCGGTGCGGTACCGCTCAAGCCGGGTGCGGCCCTGGTGCAGGCGAAGTGAGGTAGGTCCGGACGGGCCGCCCCCCGCTGGTCGGGGGGCGGCCCGTCCGCATCGGGTCAGGAGAACAGACCGCTGTTCAGGATGTTGATGATGCCGGGTCCGAGTACCACGATGAACAGGGCGGGGAAGAGACAGAAGACCAGCGGGAAGAGGATCTTCACCGGTACCTTCTGGGCCAGTTCCTCGGCGCGTTGCCGGCGCCGGATGCGCATCTCCTTCGACTGCTCGCGGAGCACGTTGGCGATCGGGATACCGAGCTCGGTGGCCTGCACGACGATCGCGCAGAAGGTCTTCAACTCGATGACCCTGGACCGTCGGCCGAGCGCGCGCAGGGCCTCCGCCCGGCTGAGGCCGAGTTGGATCTCCTGGAGGGTACGGGCGAACTCGCTGGCCATCGGTCCCCGGCCGTAGTGCGTCACCTGGGCGAGCGCGGCGTCGAAACCGAGCCCCGCCTCCACGTTGACGGTGAGGGTGTCGAGGATGTCCGGCAGTGTCCTGCGGATGCTCTCCTGCCGGCGGTCCGCCAGCTCGTAGACGACCAGATCCGGCAGGTAGTAGCCGAGTACCGCCCCGAGCAGGCCGCCGATCAGCGCGCCGGGGACACCGGAGAGCAGCATCCCGGTGAGCACGCCGACCGTCGCGGCCCCGATCAGCGCCAGCCCCTTGATCTCGTAGACCCGGTCGATGGTCCAGTACGGCGGGTTGCCCGCGTAGTCGAGCCAGCGGCGGAGCCGGCCGACCGTACCGGCCGGGGTCACCGCCCGGCCGATCCGGATCATCCGGGCGCCCAACGGACCCGCCACCCGGTCGGTGAAGTTCTCCTCGGCCGGGTTCGCCGAACCGGCCGCGTAGACCTGGTCGATGGCGCTCAGGCCCCTGGCCACGCCCACCCGGTGGAAACTCGCGGTGGCCACGACGACCACGACGACGACCAGACCGACGAAGAAGGCCCCGCCGGCCACCAGCAGAAGTGTCGTCGCGTCCACCTCAGACCTCCACCTTGACCACACGGGCCATCCAGACCATCCCGACCAGCAGCAGGACCAGTCCGACCAGCAGCATCACGATGCCCAGCGGGTCGGTCACCAGGGGTGCCATGTACTCCCGACGGAAGACGAACATGAACAGACCGAGCACGATCGGCAGGCCGACCAGCACGTACGCGGAGAGCCGCCCCTCGGCGCTGAGGGACCGGACGTGCCGCCGGAGGCGGGACCGTTCCCGCATCGTCTCGACCGCCGTCTGGAGGACCTCGGCGAGGTTGCCGCCGACGTCACGTTGGATCCGTACCGCCATGACCACCCACCTGAGGTCCTCGCTGCGGACCCGTTCGGCGACCCGTTCGAGCGCCTCGGGCAGGTCGGCACCCAGCCGGTGCTCGGCCAGCGCCCGCCCGAACTCCACCGAGATCGGTTCCGCCGACTCACGGACCACCGCGTCCAACGCCTGCCCGAGCGACAGGCCGGAGCGCAGCGACCCGCCGACCAGTTGCAGTGCCTCGGGCAACTGCTCGGCGAACTGCTGGGACCGGCGGTCGGCGCGGATGCTCTGGTAGAGGCGGGGGGCCAGCCAACCCGCCAACGGACCGGCCAGCAGACCGAGCCAACCGAAGGCGAGGACGCCGAGAGCGCCGCCGGTCACCACCGCGCTGCCGTGCAGCAGCACCCACTCGTGGGGACGCAGCCGCAGCCCGGCCTGTTCCATCCGCAGGGCGATCCGGGTCTCCAGGTTCCGGGACCGGACGAAGGACTCGCTGGCGGCCAGGGCGGTCCTGGTCAACGCCGTGCCGACGGTGGCGGTCGGGACGACCGGGGAGCGGGGTGCGCCCGCCGGCCCGAACTGGTCGATCTGACTGATCCGCTGCTCCTTGCCGGAGCGGGGCCAGGCCAGCACGAGCACCAGGACCAGCACACTGGTGAAGAAGCCGGCGACCGCCGCCCAGATGGCCCAGCCGGGCAACCAGGGCCGCGACGGCGCGGACAGGGTCGTCGCGGGATCGTCGACCGGGCCGGCGAGGGTGACCGGCACGGTGGTCGTCAGGGGCGTGCCGGCGACCGTCACCGCGACCCGCAGGTCGCCGTCACGGCGGGCCAGTTCGTTGGGTACCCGCGCCTCCACGGCGAGCACCAGCGAGAAGGTTGCCGCAGCCGCCCGGAAGGTGTTGGTCAACGCCGTGCTGGTGGCGGCGGTGAGCAGGTTACCACCGGTGGCCCGGCTGATCGTGCGCAGGTTGGCCAGGCCGGCCGGGGCGGCCCGGAAGGCCACCACGTCGGTGGGCACTCCGGCGGCAGCCAGCGTGCCGGTGAGCCGGGACAGCGGGATCTGCGAGGCGGTGTCCGCGCCGTCGGAGAGGACCAGGATCCGCCGGTCGGAGTCGGGGCCGAAGCCGGCTCCGGTGAGGGTGTCGGCGCCGAGCAGCACCCCGTCGTACAGCGCGGTGTCGCCTCGGGCGTCGAGCCGGTCGAGCGCGGCGGTGAACGCGTCCCGGTCGTCGGTCGGTGCGAGCAGCACGGCCGGGGTGCCGGTGACCGCGACCAACCCGAGTCGGACGTCGGCGGGCAGCGCGGTGGCCAGGGCCCGGGCGGCGGCGCGGGCCGCCGCCAGCCGTTCCCCGGCCACCGATCCGCTCACGTCCAGGACGACCATCAGGGCCCGGGGTGGCAGTTTGCCCTCCGAGCGGCTCACCGCAACGGCATCCGCCGGTAGCGCGGTGTCCCCGACGGTGACGGTCACCGTCGACGGGTCGAGGACGGCGTTGCGGGGCAACTGCCGGGCGGTGAGCAGGAACCGCACCACGCCGGGTGCCGCCTCCAGGCCGGTCACGGTCAGCGTGCTGTCGGCCCGCGCCGCGCCGGTCGTCGTGGTCAGCAACGCGGTCAGGCCGGCGAGGACGGTGAGGACGGCGGCAACCGTCCGGCTGCCCCGTCGGCCGCTGGTCGGCCGGCTCACCGGAACGCCGTGGTGCGGCCGAACGTCGACGGGTCGAGCATGATGCCCGTGTCGGCGAGTTTCTCCAGGAAGCGGGGCCGCAGACCGGTGGGCTGGAGAGAACCGTGCAGCCGGCCCTGCTCGTCCTGCCCGGCCCGGTGGTCGTAGAGGAAGACGTCCTGGAGGCTGATCACGTCGCCCTCCATGCCCACCACCTCGGTGACGTGGGTGATCCGGCGGGTACCGTCCCGGAGCCGACTCTGGTGCACGATCAGGTCGACGGCGGAGGAGATCTGCTCACGGATCGCCCGGATCGGCAGGTCCATGCCGGCCATCAGCACCATGGTCTCCAGCCGGGAGAGCGAGTCGCGGGGCGAGTTGGCGTGCACGGTCGTCAACGAACCGTCGTGGCCGGTGTTCATCGCCTGCAACATGTCCAGCGCCGCCCCGTCCCGGACCTCGCCGACGACGATCCGGTCCGGCCGCATCCGCAGCGCGTTGCGCACCAGGTCACGGATGCTCACCTCGCCCCGGCCCTCGACGTTCGCCGGCCGGGACTCCAGCCGCACCACGTGCGGCTGGTGCAGTTGCAGTTCGGCCGCGTCCTCGATCGTGATGATCCGTTCGGTGTGCGGGATGAACTGTGACAGCACGTTGAGGGTGGTGGTCTTGCCGCTGCCGGTACCGCCGCTGATCAGGATGTCCTGCCGGCCGTGCACGCAGGCCGCGAGCAGGTCGGCCACCTGCCGGGAGAGGGTGCCGAAGGCGACCAGGTCGTGGATGCCGTACGGGTCGGCGGCGAACTTGCGGATGGTCAGTTTCGCCCCGTCCAGGGCGACCGGGGGCAGTACCGCGTTGACCCGGCTGCCGTCGGGTAGCCGCGCGTCCACCATCGGGCTGCTCTCGTCGATCCGCCGGCCCACCCGCGCGACGATCTTGTCGATGATGCGGCGCAGGTGTTCCTCGTCGACGAACGCGGCGTCGACCGGCAGGATCTTGCCGAACCGTTCGACGAAGATGCTCTCCGGTCCGTTGACCATGATCTCGCTGACGTCCGGGTCGCGGAGCATGGGCTCGATCGGGCCGTGACCGAGGATCTCGTCGCAGATCTCCGAGATGATCTGGGCCCGGTCCGCGGCGGTGAGCAGGTTGTCGTCCTTGCCGAGGACGGTCTGCAGGGTTTCGCGTACCCGTCGCTCCAGCACCTCCGGGGACCGTTCGCTGTAGAGCTGAGGTCCGAGGATCTCCTGGAGTTCCCGGTGCACCCGGCGCCGGAGCTGGGCCAGCGGACCGGTGGAGCGGCCGGTGGTACGCCGGTCGGTGGCCTCCACGGTGTGCCGGCCGAGGCGTTCGCTCAGGCTCATCGCCGCCCCCTGCCCAGCAGACCGCGCAGGCCCCGGGCGGTCGGCCTGCCCGGTTGACCGTCGGCGAGCCGGTTGACGGCGAGGTCCTGGATCGCCCGGCTCACCGGATGCTGCGGGTTGTCGAGCACGATGGGTACCCCCCGGTTGATGGAGACCGGGACGTCCCGGCTGGACGGCACGTACGCGGCGATCGGTGTCCGGATGACCCGGGCGATGTCGGCCGAGGTCAGGCCGACCTTGGCGTCGGAGCGGTTGAGCACCACCAGCCGGTGTTCCTGCGGCAGGTTGAGCAGGTCGAAGGTGTCCAGCGTGATCCGCAGGTTCTTCAGCGCCGGGATGTCCGGTGTGGTGAGCAGGACATGCTGGTGGGAGAGGTCCAGGGCGACCAGTACGTGGTCGTTGAACTGCGGGGGAGTGTCGATCACCACGAAGTCGAACAGGCTCCGGGACAGCTGCAGGATCTGCGTGACGAGATCCTGTTTCACCTGTTCGCCCTCGGTCGGGCCGGTCGGGGCGAGCAGGGCGTCCACACCCGGCCCGTACGGGGTGAACAGGGCCCGTACGGCCCGGCCGTCGAGGGCGGGACCGAGTCCCACGGCGTCGGCCATGCTGCGCTCCGGTACCAGTTGCAGCATGATCGCGACATCCCCGAAGGCGAGGTCGAGGTCGATCAGCCCGACCCGGCGCCGGCCGCCCTCGGCGAGCGCCACCGCCAGGTTCGTGGCCACGGTGGTCTTGCCGCAGCCGCCCTTGGCCGCGAAGACGGTGACGACCTTGGCGTCGGTTTCCGGCCCGGACTGCTCGGGACGGGTCGGGGAGACCGGCAGGAGCTGCCGGGAGATCTCCACCGACCGGGCGCACGCGTTCAACAGCTGCACCGAGTCGTCGGCGGGTACCACCTCCCGGATACCCGCCCGGAGCGCGTCGCCCAGCACGCCCACGTCCGTCTGCGCGCGGATCAGCACGACGCCGAGGCTGGGCCGGCTGAGCCGGTACCCGGCGGCCATGGCCATCGCCTCGCCCAGCTCCACGCCCGGCCCGAGGACCACGAGCCACTCCCCGGGCAGGTCGGTGACCAGCCGCGCGAGGTCCGACGACGTCACCACGGTGAGGGTGTCGCTGCCGAGGAGCATCGCGAACTGTTGGGCGACGCGCCGGTTCGGCTCGTACAGGATCGTCATGATCGACTCCGGTGTCCGCTACGGGAAGATGGAGCTGACACCGCCGGCCCGGTCGGTGTTCTCCACACCGGTGCCCGGCTTGACGGTCACGCTGTCGGTGAGCAGGCCGAGGTAGAGACTGCCGGTGTTCAGACCGAGGATCAGCCGCTCGGCCTCCTTCTGGTCCACGGCCAGGGTGAGCAGCAGGGTGCCGTTGGCGGTGCCGGACCTGGCCGGCTCCTCGTCCTCGGTGTCCCGGCGGGGCGGGGTGTAGGAGCCGACGGCCATCACCTGGACCCGGGGCAGCAGCAGCCGGGTCCGCTCGATCTTGCTCTCCTCCCCGTTCTTGTCGACGAGCTTGTAGGTGAGGAAGATCGCCACCTGGGAGCCGGCCCGCACGTACCCGGCGACCTGCTGCGGGGTGCCGGTCTGCACGGTCACCGCCATCTTCCCCTCCGGCAGGGCCAGGCCGCTGGTGACCTGGTCCTGTTCGCCGAAGTTCGCCTTCAGCAGGACCTGACCGGCGTTGATGGTCGAGGTGATGACGAGCTTGTCGAACTCGGCGCCCACCGCCGGCAGCGCCGTGCTCGGCACCGACGACCGGGGCATCCGTTCCAGCCGTACCAGTTCCTCGGCGCGGATGCGGGCGCCGGTGGTACCGGCCGGGATGCGTTCGGTGGCGATGGCCACCGTGACCGCGTCGGTGATCGCGGCTCGGGCCCGGGCGTCCGCGCTCAGCGCGTAGTAGATCACGCCGGCGGTGCCGAGTGCGGCGATCACCATCGCGAGCATGATCGTGAGGATGCGACGAGTCATGGCGAGCCTTCTGGTCGTTCGTGGGATCTCGGCGGTCAGCCGATGAGGGTGATGACGGTGGCGCCGACGGTGTCCAGGTCACCGATGTCGACCGGCCCGGGGACGCGGACGTCCACGAAGTAGCCGTAGATGCAGCGTTGCTGGCCCCCGCAGTGTGCCTGCCCGGTCAGCCAGGACCGCTTCTGCTTGCCCCGCCCGGCGCCGAAGAAGTAGCCGGTCGGTACGAACGCCTCCATGCTGGCGATCTCGTACCGGGTGTTCCGGCCGGTGCCGGTGACCTTGCGGTAGATCGGGACGAAGAGCACCTTGGCGGTGGCCGCGCTGTCGGTGATCGGGTCGAGGACGTCGACGCACGCGGCGGGGACGTCGCTACCCGGGTCGGCGGTGAAGGTCGCCGTGTTGCAGTCGGCGCTGCTGCCGTCGTCCAGCCAGCCGAAGCCGCCGGGGCGGTCCCAGCCGGGCGGGCCCGCCGGACAGTCCGGGTTGCCCTGCGCGTCGTGCAGCGTGAGCACCACCTCGTACCCGGCGGCCGGCACGTCGTTCGGCGGGTACGGCGGTGCCGGCGGGAAGTCCGTGCCGTTGTCGGTGGCCCGGTTCCACTCGCACTGGGAGAAGGTCACCGCCAGTCCGGCCCGGGGGGCACCCCAGCTCACCCGGGCGCAGGCCGCCACCGTGGCGCCCTCGTACCCGCCGTTGCCGGCCAGGGTCTGCGCGAACGACGGGGGCAGCAGGGTCGACCCGTCGGGCAGCGCCGTGGTGGTACGTACCTCCAGGTAGCGCTGGTCGTCGGGCGGGTCGCCGATGCAGCGGGTCAGGTTGTCGGGGGCGGGTACGTCGTCGCACGAGACCAGGTCCGCCAGCCCGGGTACGTTGCCGCAGATGCGGACGTCGGCGGCGCCGTCCCGGGCGTTCCTGCCGGCGGCGTAGTCGCTGGCGATGGTCGTCCGGTTCACGTCCGTGCAGTCGGCCAGGTCGTCGGCGCAGGCCTTGGCGACGGCCAGGGCGGCGGCGTCCGCTCCGGTCTGCAACTCCTCGCGTTCGGCGTAGAGCTGACCGACGTCCACGACCAGGGCGAGCATGCCGAGCAGGACACCGCCGGCGAGCAGGATCGTGAAGACGGTGCCGGCGGCGCCCTGATCGTCCCCGCGCAGGCGGCGGAAGATCCGGGACCGCCGCAGCGGCTGCTCCTGGCGGTCGGCCTGGTGGAGCGGCTGCTCCTCGCGGTCCGACCGCTGTGGTGCGGTCAACGCAGACATGGCATCACCCCGTGGCCCTGGAGGGTCACACCGTCACCGAGGTCGGCGATGACCCCCAGCGGTGTGACGAAGGTGAAGTCGTAGGCGACGTCGACGACCGCGTCGTCGTCGGGCTCGGGACTGGCGGGACAGTCCTCGATCGTCCGGTCCACCGCACCGATGGTCCGGCTGGCCTCGGTGACCCGGGCGTCGCCCTGCGTCGTGCCGGCCAGCGCGGTGGCCCGGGCCCCCTCCCGGGCGGCCTGGTTCACCGTGAGCTGGGCGTTCAGCATCCGTCCGAAGTCGATGATGGCGAAGATGACCAGCAGGACGACCGGGAGGATGAGGGCGAACTCGACCGCCGCCGCGCCCCGGTCACGGGGTCGGCCGGCAGCCGGCACTCTCCCCGGAGGGACACCGGGCGCCCGTCGGCGGTCGCCCGTGTCACCAGGAACCCGGTCCACGGCACTCCTCGATCTCGGCGGGGTGGGTGGGCCGTGACCGGCCCACCCACCCGACACGTCGCTGGTGGGTAGGGATGACCGGACGAGCTAGCAGTTCTCCGTCGCGGTGACGCAGTCCCTGACATCGCCGAACTTCTCGTCCAGCGCGCCACCGAGAGCGAAGACCGTGGCGGCGATGACCACCGCGATCAGCGCGACCAGCAGGCCGTACTCGACGGCGGACGCACCCTCGTCCCGCCGCAACCTCGCTACAAGCTTGTTCACAGAGTTGTCCTCTCCCAGACCGCCCGACGGGGGCGATGTCATACGCGGCTGCCGCCGGGGCCCCGACGGGGCCGTGGCGGTGACCAGGCAGAAGCAGTGAACATGCTCTTGACCTGCGAAATCACCCTCCATCGGGTAGACCCGGGGTGCCGATCGGTTGCTCATCGTCGGCCGCCGGAGCCGATCTAGCCGATGGTCGGCCACCATCGGGCGGCAGGAACAGCCAGCAGGGCACCGGTCAGGAGGGCAGGACCGAATGGCACCTTCGTCTTCCAACCGGCCCGCCCGGTGACCAGCAGAAACAGCAGCAGTGGCACGTTGAGCACCCACGGCAGCACGGCACCGAGCAGCACCGTGCCCCAGCCGAGCCAGCCCAGGTACCAGCCCAGCAGGGCACCGACCTTGGCATCACCGAGGCCGAACCCGCCACCGGGCAGCAACGCCATCGCGGTGAACACCAGACCCAGGGTCAGGCAGGCGAGCAGCCCGCGCAGCCAGTCGTCCCACTGTCCGGTCCCGGCCGCCACGGCCGCCAACAGCACCGGGGTCACGGCCAGGGCCGGCAGCACCAGCGGGTCGGGCAGCCGACGGCAGGCGAGGTCGATGGCGCCGAGCAGGACCCCGAGCACGGCGACCGCCAGGAAGAGAGGGAGTTCGGTCACCGGCCCGAGCGTCGCGCCGAGCAGCCCACCGGCCAGCCCGGCGGCCAGGGCGGTCGACCACCGGGGCGGGCCGAGCCGGGCGGCACAACCTCCGCACCTCGCGGCCAGCCAGCCGGGTACCCCGCCGGGGAGCGGGCCGGCGCAGGCGGCGCAGGTGGACCGGGCCGGCTCGCCGTAGGCGACCGAGAGCCGGTGGGCCACGGTGGGGACCAGCAGGCCGGCGGCGGCGCAGGCCAGCGCGGCGGTGCCGGTCACGAGGGGTGACATGCGCCGTAGGGTATGCCCCTGGCTGGCCTGCGGTCGTACCGGTCGGTGGGTCAGGGCATCGGGATCAGGCTCGCGGTGAAGCCGCCGTCCCCGGTGGCGAAGGCCAGCGGTATCCAGGGCCAGTTCGTCCCGCCGGAGACCGCCAGGTCGTCCCGGCCGTCGCCGTCGAAGTCCCCGGCGACCAGCTGCGTCGCCTGCGCGGCGTAGCCCGGGAAGGTGGCGTACGACCGGTTGACCACGCTGAAGCCGCCGGTGCCGTCGGACACGGCAACCGGGGTGGAGGACGGGTGCTGCGGGCCGGCGACCACCAGGTCGGCCTGCGGGCCGGCGTCGTGGAACCGGCCGATGGTCACCTTGGCCTGGCTCGCTGCGGTGTACGACGGGAAGTCGGCGACGCCGGTGTCGGTGACGGTGAACGTACCGTCACCGGTGGAGAAGGCGACCGGGACGGTGGTCCAGCCGGTGCCCCCGGTCGCGACGAGGTCGTCGCGGCCGTCGGCATTGACATCGCCACTGAGTACCCGAGCGCCGGTGGTGGCCGCGCGGGCGGGGAAGGTGGTGACGGTCTGCTGGGTGACGGTGAACGTACCGTCGGTCTGGGAGAACGCGATCGGGATGGTGGTCCAGCCGGTGCCGCCGGCCAGGGCCAGGTCGTCGCGGCCGTTGCCGTCGAAGTCGCCGCTGAGCAGTTTGGCGCCGGTCACCCGGGCCAGCGCGGGGAAGTTCGGCAGGCCGGTCGGGGTGGCCCGGAACGTGCCGTCCCCGTTGGAGTAGCCGATCGGCAGCCAGGCCCAGTCGGCCCCGCCGGCCAGGGCCAGGTCGTCGCGGCCGTCGCCGTCGAAGTCGCCGCTGACCGCCTGCACGCCGGGCACCGCCGCCCAGTCGGCGAACTGCTGCTGCGGCAGGTTGGTGAGCCGGAACCGGCCGTTGCCGGTGGAGAACGCGACGGGTATCGACCCGCCGCCGGCTCCGGTGAGCACGAGGTCGTCGCGGCCGTCGCCGTCGAAGTCGCCGCTGAGCATCCGGGCGTTGGGCAGACAGGCCCAGGTGGCGAACTTGCTGACGCCGAGGGTGTACAGCAGGCGGTTGGGTGAGCCGGTGCCCGTGTTGGTCACCACGTTGCGGGTTGCCATTTCGAGCACGATCCAACTGGTCACGTCGCTGATCGTGTCGTTGGGGTGGGTCTGGAGGTAGAGTGCCGCCGCGCCGGCCACGTGCGGACTCGCCTGCGAGGTCCCGCTCAGTGTGTTCGTGGCGGTGTCCGAGGTGTGCCAGGTCGAGGTGATGCCGGTGCCGGGGGCGAAGATGTCGACGCAGGTGCCGTAGTTGGAGTACGAGCCACGGCTGTCCGTACGGTCCGTCGCCGCGACGGTGATCGCCCAGGAGACCCGCGCCGGTGAGTAGCCGCAGGCGTCGGCGGCGTTGTTGCCGGCCGCGACCACGTAGGTGATGCCCTGGCCGATCGAGTTGTTCACCGCCGTGTCCAGGGGCGCGCTGGCGCTGCCGCCGAGGCTCATGTTCGCCACCGCCGGTCGGGTGGTCTGCCGGCTGACCCAGTCGACTCCGGCGATGGTGGCGGACACCGTACCGCTGCCGTTGCAGGCCACCACCTTGACCGGTACCAGCCGGACGCCCTTGGCCACCCCGTGGCGGCTCCCGCCGATCGTGCCGGCGACGTGCGTGCCGTGACCGTTGCAGTCGGTCATGCCGTTGCTGGCGTCGACGGCGGAGAAGCCGGGCACCACCCGGCCGGCGAAGTCGCTGTGGGTGGCCCGGATGCCGGTGTCGATCACGTAGGCGGTCACCCCGGCCCCGGTGATGCCGTTGTGCCACTGGTACTGGCTGTTGAGCGGCAGGGTGCGCTGGTCGACCCGGTCCAGGCCCCAGTTCGGCGGCGACGACTGGGAGTCGTCGACCGTGATCCGCTGGTCGGCGGCGAGGTAGGCGACGCCGGGGTCGGCGCGCAGCGCGGCCACCTGGGCGGGGGTGAGCGGGGCGGCGAACCCGTTGAGTGCGCGGTGGTACCGGTGGCTGATCCGGACTCCGGCCGCTTCGGCGCGGGCGACGGCGGTGGCGGCGCGGGCGGCCTGGGCGGTGCCGGGTGCACCGTGGAGCACCACGATGTACCTGCCGGGGAGCGCCCCGGTGCTGGTCGTGTCGAGCAGGGGAGCCGGGCTGGATGCGGTCGCGGGTGCGGCGGCCGCCGCCGTGGGCAGACTCAGTGATGCGAGTACGGAGACCAGGGTGAGCGCGATGCAGCGGACCGGTCTCGTCCATTGCGCGGGCGGCGGGTCCACGGGGTGCTGATCGGTGTGTCGACTGTCCGGTGTCGACCATTCGAGGTGTCGCATGTGGTTGCCTCTCCTCGGCGGTACCCCCTCCGTTATATTGACAGATTTCTTTGGTCGGTGACGGTCGGTTCCACGACGGCAGGACCCTGCCGTCGCGGGCGGCGCGGGTCAGTCCGCCGGGTCGTCCACCTGGGGAAAGGCACACCACACCGCGCGCAGCAGCGCCTCCACGTCGGCCGTCGACACACTGCCGGGCTCGGCGAGTTCGGCGGCGTCCGTCGCCGCCAGGATCGCGCCTGTGGCCACCCGCGTCAGCCGGTGCGGTGCGGACACGAGTCCGAGCGTGACCGCGTTCCCGAAGAAGGCATCCACCCATTCGTCGAGTCCGCCACCGGTGGCGGTGGCCAGGACCGGGCGGAGTTCCGGGGCCTCGGCGAGAAGGGCGGAGAGCTGTTGCGTGCCGGCGCGGAAGGCGGCCCAGAACGCTGCGGGATCAGGTTGCGCGACCCAGGCGCCCAGTGCCGCGGCGACCCTCCGGAGGGCAGCGGCACGAACGGCATCGACGAGGTCGCCCCTGCCGTCGAAGTAGTTGTACATCGCGGAGCGGGACAGGCCGGCTTCGTCGGCGACCTCGTGGACCGACAGGTCGGCGAGGCCGCGAACCGAGAACTGGCGGGTGGCGACCGCGAGGATGCGTTCCTGCTCGGTCGCCGGCAACCTGTGGAAGCGGGGGAGAGGCATGGCCGGACCGGTCTAGGCGGTGGTGGGGGCGGTCAACCGACGCCCGAGGAGAGCGGTGTGGCCCCAGTGCCAGGCCCAGGCGGCGACAGCGAGCAGGCCCGAGGTCAGCCCGACGGTGCCGGGCAGGAGCGAAGCGATCTGGAGGATGCACCACGCCGTGCCGACAACCTTCCAGGAGCGGATGACGGAACCGGATAGGCGGCCGTCGCGGCGGAGGCTGCCGCCGAGGTCGGCGATGATGCGGAAGTCCTCGACGAAGTTGAACGGGATCGCGAACATCAACCAGACCGACCGTGGGGACCGCGCCCGGGCATCGGGCCTGACGCGTTCCTGAAGGTGCTGCAACTTCCGGCAGTAGAGGGCGACCAGGCCGAAGAACAGCGCCAGGGCTGCGACTGCGCCGGGGACGCCGAACGCGGTGACCTCGCCGAGGATGCCCGCGCCCCAGGAGGGCGCCCAGAGTGGCTGGGCCAGCAGGGCGACCACCGGGAGGGTGAGAAGGATGGTGGCTAGCGACATCCCGCAAGGATACAGCCTCTGGGGCGGTATGTGTGTACACGGTGTCCACAGCCGGACCGCCCGCCGTCCACCAGGCGGAATCACATCGATATTCTTCTCTGAGTCGGGGTAGGGTGCTGCCACCCGACGGGCCGACACCGTTGACGGCGCCGAAGAATCCGCCAGGTCTCCAGGCCAAGGAGGAACACCGTGCGACATCACCACATCTCTCGCCGCTCGTTGCTGGCTGCCGGCGGCGCCACCGCGTTCACCGTCGGAGCCGGTGTCACCGCTCCGCAGGCCGCCGCCGCTCCGCTGGCCGCCGTAGCACCGGTCCGGCCGTCGGTCACCAGCCCGGACGACGCACTCGGTCGCCTCGTGACGGGCAACCAGCGCTTCGCCGCCGGCTGCGGCCGGCACCCCCGACAGACCCTGGAGGACGTGTACCGGCTGGCCGCCGGGCAGCACCCGTTCGCCGTCATCGTCGGCTGCGCCGACTCCCGGGTCGCCCCTGAGGTGATCTTCGATCAGGGCCTGGGAGACCTGTTCGACAACCGGGTTGCCGGCAACATCGTCGACGACCTGCTGCTCGGCAGTGTCGAGTTCGCCGTGGAGGAGTTCCACAGCCCGCTGATCGTCGTGCTCGGGCACGAACGGTGCGGCGCGATCACCGCGACCATCGACGCCATCCGCAACGGCGGCTCGGCGCCCGGCCACATCGGCACGATCGTCGACGCGCTGCGCCCGATCGTCGCACCGGTGTTGAGCCAGCCGGGCGATCCGGTGGACAACGCCGTCCGGGCCAACGTCAGGGCGCAGGCCCAGAGTCTGCTCGACCGCAGTGAGATCATCGCCGAGCGGGTCCGCCAGGGCGCGTTGCAGGTGGTCGGCGCCCGGTACGACCTCGACAACGGCCAGGTCGCCCTGGTCAGCTGACCAAGCGTGGTCGCGGCGGCCGGTCGGCAGCAGCAACGGTGTCCGTGACGGACGTGGCAGCGTGCGCCGTACCGTCGCCTCACCGCCCGGGCGCCGGCCGGGGCGGGTCGTTGCCGGCCGGGCCCGGCCTGGGCGGTAGCACGTTGCCGGTCAGCGTGGCCAACTCGGCGTCCCGGTCGGCCCGCTCCCGTGGCCAGCCGGCGGCGTCCGGCCGCCGCTGCCACGGCAGCGGCCCGCCGGGCCGGCGGTACTCGACGCCCAGCGCGTCCAACCGTCGCAGGTGGTCCGCCAGCCGCCGGTCGAAACCGTCCCACGGCGGCGCCGAGCCGGGCGACCAGACGGCCTCGGCGAACGCGGACAGCCGGGGGAAGGCCAGATAGTCGACGGTCCGGGGACTGTCGGCGTGTTCGGTCCACAGGTTGCACTGGGCGCCGAGGATCCGGTGTCGCAACTCGGCGGGGAGCCCGGGGGGTACCGGGTCGAAGGCCCGGACGTCGGCGACGGTGAGCACCGTACCCACCGGGATCGGTTCGTCGGGTGCGGCGGACTGCCGGTAGTCCAGGTAGGCGGCGGTGTCCCAGCAGGCGACCACGTCGTGTCCGGCGCGGGCCGCCGCGACGGCCAGCGCCGGCCCGCGCCAGGCGGCCACGGTCGCCCCCGGCGGGAGGTCGCCCTCCAGGATCTCGTCCCAACCGAACAGCACCCGGCCGTTCGCGGCGAGGTGGCGCTGGAACTGGTGGACGAACCAGCCCTGCAACCCGTCCTCGTCGGGTAGACCGAGTTCGGCCAGGCGCCGCTGGGCGGCGGCACTGGCCCGCCACTCGTCCTTGACGCACTCGTCACCGCCGATGCCGATGTGCCGGCTGGGGAACAGGTCCATCACCTCGTCCAGCACGTTGCGGAAGAACGTGATGGTCTCGTCGGAGACGTTGAGGACCCGGCGGGAGACACCCCAGCGGGTGGCGACCTGCGCCGGCTGGTCGGGGTCGTTGCCCAGCCAGGGGTACGCCGCGATGGCGGCCTGGGTGTGGCCGGGCAGGTCGATCTCCGGTACCACGGTGACGAACCGTTCCGCCGCGTACGCGACGATCTCCCGGATGTCGTCCTGGTCGTAGAAGCCACCGTGTGGTCGGCCGTCGAAGCGTTCGTGCTGGCGGGACCCGACCATCGACTCCTCGCGCCACCCGCCGACCTCGGTCAGTCGCGGGTAGCGCCGGATCTGCACCCGCCAGCCCTGGTCGTCGGTCAGGTGCAGGTGCAGCACGTTGAGTTTGTGCGCGGCGAGCAGGTCGACGAAACGCAGCACCCCGGCGACCGGCATGAAGTGCCGGGCGACGTCGAGCATGCAGCCCCGCCAACCGAAGCGCGGCTCGTCCCGGATGTCGACGCACGGCACCGTCCACGGTCCGGTGCCCACCGGTGCCCGCCGGTACACCGCCGGGGGGAGCAGTTGCCGCAGGGTCTGTACCCCGTAGAACGCCCCGGCCGGTGAACCGCCGTCGATGGTCACCCGGTCGGGGCGTACCCGCAGCCGGTAACCCTCGGCGGGCAGGGTCGGGTCGACGGTGAGCGCGACGGTGGCGCCCGGTAGGGCGGCGTCGGGCAGCGGCAGTCCGGTGGAGCGGGACAGCGTCTCCCGCACCTGCCGGGCCACCCCGGCGCAGGCCGGGTCGCTGCCGAGGGTCGTCGCCCCGGTGAGGGTGTGCGTACCGGGTCGCGGGTGCATGGTGACCGGTCGGGGCAGCATCAGTCCTTCACCGCCCCGCCGAGCCCGGACACCAGCCGACGTCGCACGAAGACGAAGAAGACCAGCACCGGGATCGTCATCACGGTGGAGGCGGCCATGATCCCGCCCCAGTCGTTCTCGTCCGGCTTGAAGAAGACCAGCAGCGCGGCGGGCAGGGTCTGCTTCTCGGTGGCGCTGATGATGAACGTCTTGGCGAACAGGAAGTCGTTCCACGCGGTGATGAAGGAGAACACACTCGTCGCGGCGAGACCGGGCGCGACCAGCGGGAACAGGATGCGCCACAGGATGGTCAGCCGGTTCGCGCCGTCCACCGTCGCGGCCTCCTCCACCTCGACCGGTACCGCCGCCACGAAGCCGCGCAGCATCCAGATGGTGAACGGCAGGCTGAACGCCAACTGGACCAGGACCAGCGAGCCGAGGGTGTTCAACCCGATCCCGGGTACCGTGCGACCGAGGTCGCGGATCTGGAAGAACAGCGGGATGCTCAGCGCCTCCACCGGCACCATCTGCGCGACCAGGAACATCACCAGGATGGTGGTCCGGGAGCGGAACCGGAACCGGGTCAGCGCCATCGCCGCCAGGAACGACACCAGCGCACTGAGTACGACCACCGCCAGTGCGACGGTGAGGCTGTTGAGGAAGTACCGACCGAAGCCGCTGACGCCCAGCGCCGACCGGAAGTGGTCCAGGGTCGGGTGCAGGGTCCAGGGCCGGGGGTCGGCCGACTGGATCTCGCCGGTCGGCTTCACCGCCGACAGGACCATCCAGTAGATCGGGAACACCGTCAGCGCGGCGACCGCGATGGCCACGGTGTCGGCGATTCGGCGGCGGATCACAGCGCCTCCCCGGTGCGGCGCAGTGCCCGCAGGTAGAACAGGGTGACCACGAGCAGGATCACCGTCATCACGATGCCGATCGCGGAGCCCAGGCCGTACTGGGACGAGGCGAACGCCTTCTGGTAGGCGTACACGTTGAGCACCATGTTCTGTCCGGCGATGCCGCCGCCGCGGGTCATCACGTAGATCTGGGTGAACACCTTGAAGTCCCAGATGATCGACTGGATCACCACGATGGTGATGAGGGGGCGGAGCATCGGTGCGGTGATCCGCCGGAAGATGGTGAACGCGCCCGCCCCGTCGAGGGCCGCAGCTTCCCGTACCGATTCGGGAATGGCCTGGATGCCGGCGTACAGGGTGATCATCACGAACGGGAACGAGTGCCAGACCACCACCGCGCCGACCAGCGCGAAGGCCACACTCCGTTCGTAGAGCCAGTTGTAGCCGGGCAGGCCGAGCACCTCGTTGACCAGGCCGAGGTTGCTGTCGAACAGGAACATCCAGACCACCGAGCCGGTCATCGCCGGTGCGGCCCAGGCGGCCAGCGCGGCGAACGACAGCGTCGTGCGGGCGACCCGGCCGACCCGGGTCAGCAGTACCGCCAGCGCGGCCCCCACTGCGAGCGTGACGACCACACAGCCGGCCGCGAAGACCACGGTCTGGCCGAGCACGGTCCAGAAGACCTGGTCCCCGAACAGCGTGCGGAAGTTGCCCAGGCCCAGGAAACGTGCCGGTACCCCGCCACTGACCTGCGGCTGCCCGTAGTCGAACAGGGAGAGCAGGCCGAGCTGGTAGAGCGGGTACGCGAACATCGGCACCAGGATGGCGAGCGCCGGCAGCAGCAGCCACAGGGGTGTCAGCCGCTGCCGGCGGATCGTTGCGGAGTTGCTCATTACTTCGTGAACGCCGCGGTGATCTGGGTGTTCGCCTCGGCTGCCGCCGCGTCGACGCTGGCCCGTCCGGTGATCACCTTCTGGAACATGTTCGGCAGGATCTTCTCCGCGTCGATCGTGGTCCACGCCTTGTCCACCGGCACGAACCGGGTACCGGCGTCCATGGTGTCGACGAACGGCTTGAGGAACGGCTCCTTGGCGATCACCTCGGCGCGGGCGGACTTCATCGCCGGCACGAAACCCATCGCGTCGTACAGCTTGAGGCCGTACTTCTTGCTGGCCAGCAACTGCATGAACTCCACCGCTAGGGTCCGGTGCGAGGTGGAGCGGAAGACGCCGAGGCTGCTGCCACCGGCGAAGGCGGGCGCGATGGAGCCCGGCTTGGCGCCGGGCAGCGGCACCACGGCGTACTTGCCCTTCACCGCACCGGCCTCCACGGCGGACCGGCTGAAGTTGCCGAGGATGCCCATACCGGCCCGGCCGGCGGCGAACGCCTCGACGGTGCCGCCGCCGGTGAGGTCCACGCACTGCTTCGGCGGGCAGATGTCGTCGCGGAACAGGTTGGTGTAGGCGGTGATGCCGGCCTTCGACGCGGGCGAGTCGATGGCCGCCGTGTACCGGCCGCCCGAGACGGTGGCGATGTCGCCCCCGGCGTCCCAGACGAACGGCATCGCGCCGAAGGTGTACAGCCCGCCGACCGCGATGCCGAGCATGTCCTTGCGTTCGGCGCGGATCTTGCGGGCCGTGTCGACGAGTTCCGCGTAGGAGGTCGGGGGCCGCAGGCCGAGGTCGGTGAAGACGTCGGTGCGGTAGTACAGCGCCCGGACACCGATCCACCACGGTACGCCGTACGCCTTGTCGCCGACGGTGACCGTGCTGACCAGGTCCGCCGGCAGGTCGGCGCCCTCGGGCCAGGTCTTCAGGTCCCCGGTGACGTCGGCCATGCCGTTGGCGGCCACGAAACCGGCCAGGTCGGTGTTGCCGACCTCGGTCACGTCCGGCGCGCTGGCCGGGTCGCTGAGCGCGCCCTTGTACTTCTCGGCCCGGGTCTCGGTGGCCAGGTAGCTGACATCGACGGTGACGTCCGGGTGGGTGGCGGTGAACTCGGCGACGGCTTCCTTGACGACCGCCTCCTTGGCGGCGCGGTTGGCCTCGTCGAAGAGCCAGACGCGCAGGGTGCCGGTCTTGCTGTCGGTGCTGTCCTTGGGTTGTTCGGTGGAGGGGGCGCAGGCGCCGAGGCCGAGGCCCAGGGCCAGCAGGACGGTGAGGGTGAGGGATTTCCGCACGGCTATTCTCCCGAAATAACGAGCGATGTTCGTAATTAGCTCGATATGGATGTCGTACAGACTGAGCTGCCCGCAGATTCGCGTCAAGCCCTCGAAATCCCTGCTCAGAAGCGGCTTCTCGGCCGATCGGCAACGGTTTTCGGGCAGCTCGGAAGGCCGCCCGGTGACACGGGCGACAGGGGACGGGGT